>CAZPJD010000283.1:0-4097 GCA_964586775.1 uncultured bacterium
TGCCCGCCGTGCCGCCCTGGCCCGACGCGTTGCCGCGGCCGATGCGCTTGCGGTCTTTGGTCGCCCCTTTGGGGGGAGTCAGTTCGTGGAGTTTCATCTACGCCGTCTCCTCGAAACGCACGAGGTGGAGGACCTTTTTCACCATGCCGCGGATCGTCGGCGTGTTGGCGTGCTCCACCGTGTGGTTGATGCGGCGCAAACCGAGCGCCTTCATGACTTTTCGCTGGTTCGGCTCGCGGCCCAGCGCCGAACGGATCTGCGTGATGCGGATCTTGCCCATGTCGTCATCCTCCCCCGTTTCGCGCTTCGTCAGCCGTCCGCGCGACGCAGGCGCCCGCGATAGGCGTCGGGGCTCTTCAGGAACTTCAGGCCCGCCTCGGCCGCCTTGACCAGATTGTACGGATTGCGGCTGCCCAGGCTCTTGGTCAGGATATTCTGGATGCCCGCGGCCTCGAGGATCGCGCGCACCGCTCCGCCGGCGATCACGCCGGTACCGGCGCTGGCCGGCTTGAGCAGAACGCGCGCCGCTCCGTAGCGACCCACGTCGGGATCGACAATGTGGGGGATCGAGGCGCTTTCGGTCAGGGGCACCGAGAAGATGTTTTTCTTCGCCTTGTCCACCGCCTTGCGGATCGCGTCGGGCACCTCGTTGGCCTTGCCCTGGCCGACTCCGACCCGGCCGCGACCGTCGCCGATGACGACCAGCGCCGCGAACGAGAACCGCCGACCGCCCTTCACGACCTTCGCGACGCGATTGACGTGAATGACCTTCTCGACGAAGTCCTGCGCCGAATCGCCGAGGCCGATATCGCCGCGCCCGCCGTGTCCGCCATGACCGCCGTGTGAGGCGTGTCCCTTGAAATCCAAGTCGGCCACTTCGTATCTCCTAAAACTCGAGTCCGGCACGTCGCGCCGCGTCGGCGACCGCCTTCACCCGTCCGTGATACAAAAATCCGTTACGGTCGAAGACGACCTTGGTAATGCCCTTGTCCTTGAGCCGCGCCGCGACCAGTTCGCCGATCGCCTCGCTGCACAGGATCTTCGCGCCCTTCGTCGCCTCGCCCTCTTTCGGCGCCGCGGCCTTGGGACGCGCGAAGCCCTTGTCGAGCGACGACGCGCTCACGATCGTCACGCCCGTCTCGTCGTCGATCGCCTGCACGGCGATGTGTTTCGAGCTGCGAAACACGCACAGGCGCGGGCGATCGGGCCGGCCGCGCACCTTGCGGCGCACGCGCTGCTGGCGTGCAAGCCTGGGCGTCAATTTCACTTTCTTGTAGCTCATGGTCCATCTCCTTCCGGTCCGGCGGGTTCAGCACCCCATGGCCCGGATGATGCGCGTTACGCGTTGGTCTTGCCTTCCTTGCGGGCGATGACCTCGTCGGAATACTTGATGCCCTTGCCCTTGTACGGCTCGGGCGGACGGATCTTTCGGATCTTCGACGTGAAGTTTCCGATGTGCTGCTTGTCGTTGCCGGAGACCGTGATGTTCACGCCCTTCTCGACGACGACGGCCAGATCGTCGGGGATGCGAAGGATTTTTTCCTTCGGGAATCCGACGTACAGCCACAGCTCCTTGCCCTTCACCTCGGCCTTGTAGCCGACGCCGACCATCTCCATCTTGCGCTCGTAGCCCTTGGCCACGCCGATCGCGATGTTCTGCACCAGCGCGCGGGTGAGACCGTGGAGCGAGCGGCGCTCGCGGTGGTCGTCGCGGCGCGCGAGCTGAATCTGGTTGCCCTCGACCGTCGCGGTGACGCCGTCGGGCAACAGGTGCGTGAGCGTGCCCTTGGGACCCGAAACCGTCAGCTTCGCGCCGTCGAGCTTGGCGGTCACGCCCTTGTCGAGCGTCACCGGAAGTTTGCCGATTCGACTCATCGTTCCTCTCCTTCCCGACTCACCAGACGCGGCACAGGAGTTCGCCGCCGACGTTGGCCTGACGCGCATCGTCGTCGGTCATGACGCCGCGGCTCGTCGAGATGATCGTCAAGCCGAGCCCGCCGAGCACCTGGGGCGCCTCGCCCGATCCGGCGTAACGCCGCAGACCCGGGCGGCTGACGCGCTCGATGCCCGTGAGCACCGGTTTGTTGTTGCGGTCGTAGCGCAGATGGATCCGAATGATGCCCTGCGTCGCGTCCTGCTCGAACTTGTATGCGTCGATGAAGCCGCGGTCGCGCAGGATCCTGCAGACCTCGTTTTTCAGCTTCGAGGACGGCACCACGACCTCTTGATGTCCCGCCCTGTACCCGTTGCGGATGCGGGTGAGCATGTCCGCCAAGGGATCCGTCATGACCATCGTCGTCTCCTCACGCCCACCGTTTCGCGGCGGGCCGGCTTCTTTAGCCCCGTCACCAGCTCGACTTCACCACGCCCGGCAGATCGCCCTCGAGGGCGAGCTTGCGCAGGCAGATCCGGCACATTCCGAACTTGCGGTAATACGCCCGGGGGCGCCCGCAGATCGGGCACCGGTTGTACTGCCGCACCTTGAACTTCTGCGGACGCGCCGCCTTCGCCTTGATCGACTTCTTCGCCACAACTCACCTCGCTTCGTCGCCGGTCTCCCGGCATTCCGGACGGCAACGGACTACTTGCGGAAGGGCATCCCCATCTTTTCGAGCAGCGCGCGGCCTTCCTCGTCGTTTTTGGACGAGGTCACGATCGTGATGTTCATGCCCTTGATCTTGTCGACCTTGTCGTAGTCGATCTCGGGAAAGATGATCTGCTCCTTCACGCCGAGCGTGTAGTTGCCGCGGCCGTCGAAGGCCTTGGGCGACACGCCGCGGAAGTCGCGGATGCGCGGGATCGCGACCGTGATGAGGCGGTCCAGGAACTCGTACATGCGGTCGCCGCGCAACGTGACCATGACGCCGATGTTCTGGCCCTTGCGCAGCTTGAAGGCCGCCTCGGACTTCTTGGCCTTGGTCACGACCGGCTTCTGGCCCGCGATCCGGCCGATCTCCTCGACCGCCGACTCGATGAGCTTCGGATTCTGAAGCGCCTCGCCGAGCCCGCAGTTGAGCGTGATCTTCCTGAGTTTCGGCACCTGCATCAGGTTCGTGAAACCGAAGTCCTTCATCAGGGCCGGAATCACCTGCTGCTCGTACATCGTCTGCATTCGCGCCGCCATCGCGGTCTCCTGTCTCGCCTGGACTCTCGTTCCGTCCGGTCATCGCGGCGCGTGCGCCGCGTCCTTCGTTCCCACGGCCTTTCGGCCGAGCGTTATCGATCCACCGACTCGCCGCACTTCTTGCACACGCGCACGCGCTTGCCGTCGGCGAGAGCCTTGGTTCCGGTGCGTGTGGGCTGGTTGCACGCCGGGCACACCAGCATCACGTTGCTGTGATGGATGAAGCCCTCGCGCTCGACGATGCCGCCCTGGCGGTTCGTCTTGCCCGGCCGCGTGTGCCGCTTGATCATGTTCATGCGCTCGACGAGCACGCGCCCCTTGACGGTGTCGACCGCGAGCACCTTGCCGCGTTTCACCGCGTTGGCGAGCGCGCCGACTTCCTTGCCCGCGACGACGTGGACGAGGTCGCCCTTGCGCACGTGCATCCTCACGCGCTCTTTTCCGATCGGTTCCTTGGCCATCACATCACTCCCTTGCGGCTTCGCGCGGACCGTCCCCTTACAGGACCTCGGGCGCCAGCGAGATGATCTTCATGAACTTCTTGGCGCGCAGTTCGCGGGCCACCGGTCCGAACACGCGGGTTCCGATCGGCTCCTGGTTGTTGTCGATCGGCACCGCCGAATTTTCGTCGAAGCGGATGTAGCTGCCGTCCGGGCGGCCGATGTCCTTTTTCACGCGAACGATCACGGCCTTGTGCACATCGCCCTTTTTGACCTTGCCGTTCGGGATCGCTTCGCGCACCGACACGACGATCACATCGCCGACGGTGGCGTACTTGCGCTTGCTGCCGCCGAGCACCTTGATGCACATGGCTTGCTTCGCGCCGGTGTTGTCGGCGACGTCGAGCATCGTGGTTTCTTGGATCATCGCTCGTACTCCTGTTGCTTGTGCGTCGTAATCGCCTGCCTCAGACCGCGGGCGCCTTCTCGATCACGCGGGTCAGCCGCCAGCGCTTGATCTTCGACAGGGGCCT
>CAZPJD010000284.1:0-4643 GCA_964586775.1 uncultured bacterium
TCCTTGCCGATGAAGTGCACGAGCCGCGTGTCGCCCTCGTGCCAGTAGCGCTTCCACCGCTCGGGTTCGCCGATGCGCGCCGCCCACTCGATGGTGCTGGAGATGTAACCGATCGGCGCGTCGAACCAGACGTAGAGCACCTTGCCGTCGGCGCCTTCGGCGGGCACGGGGATGCCCCACTCGATGTCGCGCGTCATGGACCTGGGCTGCAGGCCCTTGTCGAGCCACGCGCGCACGAAGTTCATGACGTTGTCTTTCCAGTGCGGCTTCTCGGCGAGCCACGCCTCGATCTTGGGCTGGAGCTTGTCGAGCAGGAAGTACCAGTTCGTCGTTTCGCGCACGACCGGCGTGCTCCCGCAAACCTTGCAGGCGGGATTCAGCAGTTCCTGCGGATCGAGCCACTTGCCGCACCCACCGCACTCGTCGCCGCGCGCGCCGACAAACCCGCAGTGCGGGCACGTGCCGGTCACGTAACGGTCGGCGAGAAACATCCGGTCGTTCTCGCAGTAGAGCTGTCGGTCCTGGCGCGTCTCCATGTAGCCCGCGCGAACGGCGTCGGCGAAGAATTCCTGCGAGACGCCGTAGTGAAGCGGGCGACTCGTCTGCGAAAAATTGTCGAAGCGGATGTTGATCCGTTCGAAGATTTCGGTGATGAGCTGGTGGTTGATCCGCACGTGCTCGGCGGGCGAGCGGCCCTCTTTCTGCGCGCTGATCGTGATCGCGACGCCGTGGTCGTCGGAGCCGCAGATGTAGACAATGTCCGCGCCGCACATACGCTTGTGCCGAACAAAGATGTCGGCGGGCAGGTAGGCCCCCGCGATATGGCCGAAGTGGATCGGCCCGTTGGCGTAGGGCAGGGCGCTGGTCACCAGAATTTTCTCGGTCTTCGCGCTCACGGGATGCTCCGTTCGTGGACCTTCGGAAACGGGGCGTATCATACGCGAATGCGCCTTCCTGAAAAGGGACGCGCGGCGATTTCGCCTCGGAACTTGACAGCCTTTGTCGCGATCGGGAAACTCCGCGCCTTGATCGACGGCGCCAGGTCGCCGTGGGAGGTTTCGTGGAACTCATTCGGCAGGCGCTCGATTTCTTTTTGCACCTCGACGCGCACCTCGACGTGTGGATGAATCTTTACGGGGTCTGGATCTACGCGATCCTGTTCACGATCGTTTTTTGCGAAACCGGCCTCGTCGTCACCCCGCTCCTGCCGGGGGATTCCCTGCTGTTTACGGCGGGCGCGCTCGCCGCGCGGCCCACGTCGCCCCTCGAACTGCACTGGCTCATCATCCTGCTTTGGGTCGCCGCCGTGCTTGGCGACGCGGTGAATTTCGCGATCGGCTATCGCGTCGGGCCCAAGGTTTTCCACCGCGAGGATTCGATCTTCCTGAACAAGAAGCACCTGTGGCGCGCGCAGCGCTTCTACGAGCACCACGGCGGCAAGACCATCGTGCTCGCGCGGTTCATCCCCATCATCCGCACGTTCGCGCCGTTCGTGGCGGGCATCGGAAAGATGACCTACCCGCGCTTCGCGATGTTCAACGTCTCCGGGGGGCTCGCGTGGGTCGCGTCGTTCACGGCGGCGGGGTACTTCTTCGGCAACATGCCGTACATCAAGCGCAACTTCCATTACGTGATCGTGGCGATCATTGTGATCTCGGTGATCCCGGCCGTCGTGGAGTATTTCCGGCACCGCAACGCGCCGGAAATGGCACCGCCGCAGGAGCCCGCCGCGTAAAGACGGATCAGATTGCGTCGGCCCCGAGCGAAGGTTCGACGATCGCGAGCACCTCGCGTCGCGCGTCCTCGAACCGCGCGACCAGTTCGTCCGCGCTCTTCATGCCCATCATGCGCGCCAGCACGCGCAGATCCTCGGGCCGGTCGGGCCATTCGCTCACGGGGCGTGGAAAAATGACGCGCAGGTGACTGGAGAGCCGTTTGTACCAACGCAGCGCGCCGGCCAGCACGTCGCGCGTCGGACGCGAAATTCGGTCCGTGTCGCGTAGCACATCCAATGCGGCGCGTGTGCTGACGACGCGCACGCGTTCGTCTTCGGCGCCGCGCAACTGCTCGCGCGCGACGAAAAACTCGATGTCCGAGAGTGTTCCCGGCTGGTTTTTCACGTCGCGACGGCCGGGCGGAACCTGCGCGTGGATGCGCGATCGCACGTTCGCGAGTTCGGCCTGTTCGACGTTCGACCATCCCCGCTCGAAGACGATTTCATGCCGCGCGCCCATCAGCGTTGTCGCGGGCGTTCCGCAAACGGCGCGCAGGCGCAGCAGAGCGAATCGCGTGGTGACCGGCGCGGTATCGCGATAAAACTTCCTCGCGGCCGCGACCGAACTGACGAGCACACCCTGCGCGCCAAAGGGACGCAGGCGCAGATCCGTGCGAAAGAGAAAGCCCAGCGGTGACTTGACGTCGAGTTCCTTGAGGACACGCTGGGCGAGACGCGTCGCGAGTGACGAGCGCTCCATGTCATCGAGGACGAAGACGAGATCGAGATCGGAGTTCATCACCGGCTCACCATTGCCGACGCTTCCGAGCATCAGGACGCCCAGGTCGTCGCTTTCGATCCCCATCGCCCGTGCGCAGACCGACGCCAGCGCCTTGAGCGTTCCGGTCGCGAGTCCGCGCCCCAGCGCCCACGCCGCCTCGGGCTCCTGCGGGCGGTAGATTTCCTCCAGCGCGATCTGAAGTTCCAACGTCGTCTTGGCGCGACGCAGTTCGGCGAGCGCCTCGGCGGGATCGTCGCGCTCGGCCGCTTCGACGAGCGCGCGTTCGACCTGCTCGGGGCCGCCAGAAACGTCCTGCGCGACGAACATCGGCACGAAGGCCTCGGGGTGCTCGACCAGCAGATCGGCCAGATACGAGCCGCGTCCCAGCAGGCCGAGCAGCACGCGCGCCATTTGGTCGTCTTCGGCCAGCATCGCAAGCTGCGTCGCCATGGCGTTCTGGTGGCCGAGCCAGCGTTCCAGACGATCCAGCGCGCCCATGGGGTCGGGCATTTCGGCGGCGATGCGGCACAGCCCGTGCGCCATTCGCTCGACCACGAGCGACGCGTTCTTGGACGAACGCACGAGCGGCAGCGCGCCGATACGCCGAAAGATGTCGAACGCGGCGTTCGGGTCCTCGATGCCCGTGGCCGCGAGCTGCGCGACCGAGGCGTGACGCACGGTCGCGACCAGCAGCGTTCCGTCGCTCGCGTCGGCGTCGCCGCCCGCGTCGCCGGCCTCGGTGGACGCGAATAAATCCTCGAAGATACCGAGCACGCGACGGCGATGCCCCTCGTAAAGCAGCATCATCTCGGCGACCGTCGCGCAACCCATCGACCGCGCGAGACCCTCGCGCACCGGACCGTCAGGGGGCAACCGGTGATTTTGCCGACCGTCGAACATCTGGATGCGGTTTTCGAGGCGACGCAGGAAGATGTATGCGCTGCGCAGCGCGTCGATGTCGGGCGCGGGCAGCAACCCCAGTCGCTCGATGGCGTCGAGCGCTTCGCGAAGTGACGGCGTCTGAAGCGCGATCTCGCGACCGCCGTAAAGCAGTTGATAGGTCTGCACCACGTATTCGAGTTCGCGGATGCCGCCCCGCGCGAGCTTGACGTTGTCGTCGCCGCCCGCCGCTACGGCCACCTCGGCGTCGAGGCGGCGTTTGACGCGGCGGATTTCGGCGAGCGCTCGCGGGTCCATTCGACGGCGATACACGAAGGGGCGCACCGTCTCGACGAACCGCCGTCCCAGTCCCCGGCTTCCCGCCACGGCGCGCGCGCGGATCAGCATCTGCCGCTCCCACGCCTGGCCGAACGACTCGTAGTGCGACTCCGCCGCCGCGAGCGAGCAGGCGAGCGCGCCCGCGCTCTGCCCAGGCCGCAGCCGCATGTCCACGCGAAGCCCCGCGCCGCCCGCGCCCAGCAGGTCCGTGAGCCTTCGCGCGAGTTCGACGTACCACTCCGTCGCCGAGCGCCCGTCGGGACTCGACGCGTCGTCCGACTCGAAGAGGTAGATGAGATCGATGTCCGACGATGCGTTGAGCTCGCGCCCGCCAAGCTTTCCCATGCCCATCACGGCGAAGGCGCCCGCGCGACCGTCGGGATTCGCGGCGATCCCGTGCGTCATGCGCGTGTCGCGCCACGCCTGAGCCAGCGCCAGCACGCACGAAACCTCGGCGGGCGCGGAGTGCGCGTCGAGCGCCGCCCAAGCGTCGCCCTCGTCGCGAAGGTCGTAAAGCGCCGCACGCGCCTGAATCAGCGCGCGCCAATCGACGATCGTTCGAGCGCCGACATTTGCAGCCTCGCCCGCGCGTTCGGGATCCGAATAGCGCATGACGTGACCTGCGAGAACGCGGGGCTCGGCCGCGCGGAAAACGTCGGCGAGGTTCGCACCGGCGAGCTCCACCGCCCACGGACTCGATCCGGCGAGCAGTACAAGGTCGTCGAGGTGGGCATCGAAAGTCGCTTTCAGGTCGTCACGAGCGGATATGGCCGCGAGTGCGTGGAGCGACGCGGCGGGGTTGTGCGTCTTCAAGACCGACACGAGGACGCGGGCCGCGTCTTGCCCGGCGCGGTCGATCGCGGCGAGATCGGTCGCGGCGCGTGGATCGAGGCGTGTGCGCTCGGGAGGCGCCGCGCCGCCCAGCAGCGC
>CAZPJD010000285.1:0-15046 GCA_964586775.1 uncultured bacterium
TGTATTTCCTGATCGGCATCTGGGGCGCGCCCACGCGCACCGAGGCCGACGGACGCGTGCGCGGCGGCCCTTACGCGGCGATCAAGTTTTTCCTCTACACGCTCGCCGGTTCTGTGCTGATGCTGCTCGCGCTCATCGCGATCTACTACAACTCGGGGCCCTCGCGCCTCGTGGACGGCACGACGACCGCGCACACCTTCAACATCGTCGAACTCATCCGTATGGGCCGCGACGGCACCTTCGCAGCCGCGTCGCCGATTCTGGGAGTGGCGTTTCCGACCATCGTCTTTGCGGCGCTTTTCATCGGGTTCTCCATCAAGGTCCCGATGTTCCCATTCCACACGTGGCTTCCCGACGCGCACGTCGATGCTCCGACGCCGATCTCGGTCATCCTCGCGGGCATCCTGCTCAAGACGGGAATGTACGGCATCCTGCGTTTCAACATGCAGATGCTGCCCGGCGTGATGGTGAGCGCGGCGGCGATTATCGCCGTCTTCGGCGTCATCAACATCATCTACGGCGCGTTCGTGTGTCTCGCGCAAAAAGACCTCAAGAAGCTCATCGCGTATTCGTCGGTCAGCCACATGGGCTTTTGCTTGCTCGGAATGGCGGCGCTGACGCCCCAGGGCATCTCGGGCTGCGTGTTCCAGATGGTGTCGCACGGCGTGATCTCGCCCATGCTCTTTCTTCTCGCCGGCGTCGTGTACGACCGCGCGCACACCCGCGAGATCGAGGGCTTCGGCGGTCTCGCCGCAAAGCTGCCCGAATACACGGCGCTCACGGGCCTTGCCTTCATGGCGTCGCTGGGCCTGCCGGGGCTCGCCGGATTCATCGGCGAGGTGCTGGTATTCCTCGGCGGCTTCGGCGCGGCCGATCCCAACTTCCGGTGGTTCGTGGTCTGCGCGGTTCCGTCGGTGGTCATCACCGCGGGCTACTACCTGTGGACGATGCAGCGAATGTTCCTCGGCGCGTTCAACGAAAAGTGGGCGCACCTGTGGGATGTGAACTGGCGCGAGCGACTGACGCTCTATCCCCTCGCGGCGGTCACCGTGCTGCTGGGCTTCTGGCCCGCGCCGGTGTTCAACCTCGTCAACACGACGCTCCACCAACTCGTCGCCGTCGTGAAGACGTCGATGTGACGACGGGGGTGCGTCGATGACCGCCGATCTCGCCCGAATCCTTCCCGAAGTCGTCCTGATGCTCGGCATCGTCGCCGTGCTGATGGTCGATCTGTTGTGGAAGACCGAGTCGTCGCGGCGCGGCGCGCTGGCGGCCACGGCGCTTGCGTCGGTCGCGGGCGCGCTGGTCGCCCTCGTGGCCCGGGGCGGCGACGTGGGCACGGCGTTTTCGGGCATGCTCGCGCTCGATGGCTTCGCGACGTTCTTCCGCGCCTTTTTCCTCGTCGTCGCGGGCTACGGCGTGTGGCTCGGCGCGTCGTCTGACGAGATTCCCGAATCGCGACTCGGCGAGTTTCTGCTGCTGCTTCTTTCGCTCACGCTGGGACTGTCGTTTCTCGCGTCGGCGCGCAACCTGCTCATGATTTATCTTTCGATCGAGCTCGTCTCGATCCCGTCATACATCCTCGCGGGATTCCGGCGCGGCGACCGAAAATCGAGCGAGGCCGCGCTCAAATACGTCATCTACGGCGCGGGCGCGTCGGGGCTCATGCTCTACGGCTTCTCGCTGATCTACGGATTGACGGGTTCGCTCGATCTCGCGGCGATCGGCGGCATCCTGCCGGTGTCGTCGGGCGAATTCGGAACGAACCTGACGATCGCGGCGGCGGCGATCTTTTCGCTTGCGGGATTCGGCTACAAGGTCGCGGCGGTGCCGTTTCACATGTGGTGCCCCGACGTCTACGAGGGCGCGCCCACGCCCTTCGTTGCCTTTTTATCCGTCGGCCCCAAGGCCGCGGGGCTTGCCGCGCTCATCCGTTTTCTCGGCGTCGCGTTTCCCACGCCCGAGATGTTCGGTCTTGCTGCGAAGCACTTTCCGTGGGCGCTCGTCGTGGGAGTGCTCGCGATCGCCACGATGACGCTCGGCAACGTCGTCGCCATCGCGCAGGACAACGTGAAGCGTCTGCTGGCGTATTCCAGCATCGCGCACGCGGGTTATCTGCTCATGGGTGTTGCGGTGGCGTCGCCCGAGTCGATTCGCGCCGTGATGATGTACCTCGGTGTCTATCTCGCGATGAATCTGGGCGCATTCGGCGCGGTGCTCGCGGTGCGCTACGCGACCGGCTACGAGACGATCGGCGCTTACAAGGGCCTCGGCACACGCAGTCCGCTGCTGGCCGTGCTGCTCGCGATCTTCCTGTTTTCGCTGACGGGCGTGCCGCCCTTCGCCGGGTTCATCGGCAAGCTCTATCTCTTCGCCTCGGTGCTGCACGCGGGAACGCCGTTCTTCTACGCGCTCGCGATCATCGGCGTTCTCAACACGGCCGTCTCGCTTTACGCCTACGCCCGCGTGCTCAAGGCGATGTACTTCGAGGCGCTGCCGGGCGTCGAACCGCCGCGTTCGCTCACCTTCGCGCACGGCGCAATCCTCGTTTCGCTTGCGGTTCCCACGCTGGTGCTGGGCGTGTGGTGGTCGCCGCTGATCGAGGCGATCAAGCGCTACTCGACGATCATTCCCTGAATCGAATCGATCACAGCGCGAGCGGGTCGATGACCTCGCCCGTGCCGGTGTCGAGCCGCGTCCGCAACCAGTGCAGGATCTGCTCGCGGGCCGCCGCGCCGAGTGCGTCATCGTCGAAAATCAGCGTGTGCTCCTCGGTGTCGAACTGGTAGAACGCGGAGCCCTCGTACGGCGCGGCCACGTGCGTCGCACCGACGTCCCAAGCGAAGGGTTCGAGCTGCGGCCATCCGCCGGATCGGCACAGCCACCCGCCGGGGGGACCGCCGATCGTCTCGTCGTACGCGCTGCCCTGTTGCAGCACGTCGGGGATCGCGCCGCCCATCGGCGCGAGCGGATCGCTCATCGCGCGGCGGACGAAGTTCGCCGGGTCGGCGGGATCGAGAATCGTCTGCAACACGTGCATGACGAGGTACAGAAAATCCGTCACCGGCTCGCCCGGCGCGATGAGCGCCTCGAGAGCGCGGATGGCTTCGAAATACGGCGCGGCTTCGCCCTCGAGCACAATGGAGGCGAACTTCGCGCCCGACGCGGCGAGCACGTTCGCGTCCATGTCGGGATCGAGCGCGAGCAAGGACCCCGCGACAATCGACCCGAACGACATGCCCATGTTGAAGACGTGCGCCGTGTCGAAATCGGGTGCTTCGTCCTCGTCGAGATCGACATTGTCCAGCGAACGCAGTGCGCGCGCGATCCACAGTGTGTCGGTCGTGGTTTCGCGGAAGTTGTCGCGGATCACGTCGGGACGCGCCAGGTTGAAGAAGCACAGAAATTGGCCAACCTCGCCCGTGCCCGGCGGCAGACGATCGCCGTGGCACACGCCATCCGATGCCGCGATCGCGATTCCGGTCGTTGCGGATTGCGTGGTGTATGGCGCTCGCATCTCGTGCTTGTCGTTGAAGATGCCGTGTTCGAACAGCAGAACCGGGTACGGCGGTCCGCCCGGGTGGGCGTCGGCGGCGGGCAATACAAAAAATACTCGCACCGGCTCGACATGATCGACGGTGGGATCGCCATTCGCATCGAAGGTCCACGCGCCGTCCGCGCCCTGAAAGATCGGCACATCCACCGTCGCGTGCGCGGTGGCCCACAACTCGGGTCCGGCCTCCTCGACGATCTCCCAGTCGTATAAGGCGGGTGGATGATCCGCGGCGTATTCCGCCAGCACACGCGCAGCGGCTTCGAGATCGGCCGTCGCGTGCATGGTGGTGAACGACGAAAGAGCGAGCACCTGCTGGTCCGGGTATCCCCGGTCGTTGAGCCGCGAAAGCGCATCGACAAGGACTCCCCCCGCGCCGTCGTCGCTCGCGCCGTAGAGCGCCGACCACGCGGTGCGCATCGTCGCGGACGCGCGGTAGCACCCGCCGCCGGTGGTGAGCGCGCGCGTGGCGACGAGCACGTAACGGGTGCGTTCACGCAGCGGCCACCACGGCGTGACCCGCAAGTCGGGCGCGCGCCACTCGACGCGGATCGGTGCGAGTTCGCCGTCGTGCGGGCTCGACGGATCGTCCACCATCAAGAAGACGCCGTCGCCGGTGGAGGGGTCGATCTCGTCGGGCATGCTCGATGCGTCGGGCTCGTCGCCGATCGGTACGTAGGCGTCCGCGAGCGGCGAGAAGCCGGTCGACTGCTCATACGCGCGAACGAGAAAGCCCAGCAGATTTGCGCGCGCGATCTTGCCGACGGGCAGGGGCGTCGCGCCATCGAGACGCAGACGCACTCCGCTTGGCGACGTCGAATCGGGCGCGATATAGAGGTCGCTGGGGTAGGGCGCGACGTTCGGCGATGCCGTCAAATCGAATGTGAGTTCCGGTCCCGAATCGCATGTCTCGGGGTAGGTCGGAGTCGTGTCGTCATCGTCCACGTCGTCGTCCGCCGAATCGTCGTCGGCATCGTCGTCATCGCCTGCCGTATCGTCGTCCAACGCATCGTCGTCAGACACGTCGTCGTCGTCGTCCGACCCGCATCCGACAGCGACGAACGCAACCATCGCGACCGCCCACAAGCACAACGCTCTGCACATCACGCCCACCG
This sequence comes from uncultured bacterium, assembly GCA_964586775.1. Classification (GTDB taxonomy): domain Bacteria; phylum Lernaellota; class Lernaellaia; order JACKCT01; family JACKCT01; genus JADLEX01. The sequence goes on from CAZPJD010000285.1 coordinate 4,669, forward strand.
CTGTATACGCCGTTCAGCAGCCGCAACCGTCGTCGTCATCATCGTCGCTGCCGCTCGGCGCGGTGTCGTCGTCGCCGGAATCATCATCGCCGGCCGAGTCGTCGTCGCTCGTGTCGTCGTCGGGCGGGTTCGTGTTGACCGTCTGTGGCACGCTGATGAGCGAGAAGTGGCCGAGTTCATCGACGCTTCGGATCGCGAACCACAGCTCAGGCTCGTCCGATTCGACGTCGATCGACACCGTTGTTCCGCCGACCACGGGCGACGGCACACCGGCCACCGTGGCGGCCTGTGTGAACGCGGCGACGCCTTCGAGGTCGTCACGGCTCGTCGCCATGCGAACGTCGTACGCCGCGGCTGTTCCGCACATCCAATCGTCGCCCGGCGCGGTGAACGAAAGACGATAGCCGCCGTCCGTCTCCGATACCTCGATGTCGGTCGCGACACTCGGCGGCAGCGTGTCGACGTTCCAGAAGCCGGTGTTGCGTTCGTCGTGATGGAAGGACCACCAGTCGGACGCGATGGCCGTTTCGCCGCACGCGTCGCCCGCGGTTTTCCACCCCCACAGCCAGCCTTCCAGCGTGTACTGATAGACCTCCATCTTGCCGTCGAGGTCCGTATCGCCGATCGACGGCGACGACGCCGACCACTGGTTCGTGAACTTGGGCCACGTCGGCGGCTGCGCGCCGTCGTAGTCCACCGCGTCCACGGTGAATCCGCCGGTCCCGGCTATGGCTTCCTGCCGCCCGTCGCCGGAGATATCCGCAATGATCGGGTTCACGTACCAATTGCTGTCGCGCTGTTCGCTCTCGAAGACCTGTCCGCCGATGTCGGCCAGCGACCACGCCGCGAGCACGGGGCGCAGCAGCGAGATCCAGCCGTCGATAATGTCGAAGACGCTGGAGAGCGGCAGCACGTATTCGGGAATGTCGTCGCCGTCCATGCGGCCGAACGCGCCGTGCGCGAGCGCGTTGAAGCCCGACGCCGAGAGCGTCAGCACCTCGATGTCGCCGTTGTCCCACTTGAGCATCTGCGGGAACCAGATCGCGGACCCGACGCCGATCCACGTCTTGCCGTCGTAACGCGCCACCGCCGGGCTCGATGTGATACCGATCGTCACCGGCGGCAGCGGTAGCAGGTCGCTGACGGGCCCGAGAATTGGGACAGGGAACCCCGGCAGGAAGGGCGAGCCGGATTCGTTCTCGTACCCGTCGTGAAAGACCGCGTAGAACCGCGTGCCCTTGAGCCCGATCAGGCCATCCTCGCAGACCTCCGACGTGCCGACGAGAATCGACGGAAATTCGGCGATGTCCTCGTTCGCGGAATCGGGGTCGAAGATGCCGACGGCGGGCGTGGTGATGATCTGCGGATCGAACGCCGAATCCTCGCGCACGCACTCCGCCGCCGGGCGCACCGCGCCGGGGTCGGACTTGAGCAGCACGGGGAAACCGGGCATGGGATCCGCGCGTCCGTCGTCGTCGCCGTCCACCGGTGTCCAAACATAAACGCGGCCATCGTAGCTGCCCGCGATGACTTCGAGCACGCCGTTGTTGTCGAGATCGGCCAGCACGGGCGAGGTGTTGAAGACGCGCCCGTGGCCGAAGTCGTCGGTGGTGGTGTTGTCGGGCTCGTTCGCCCAAACCGGGAAGCCGGGCAGCAGCGGCGTGGGATCACCCTGATCGTCCAGGTGCGCCTTGCCGTTGCGATGAATCGCGAGCACCGCGCCCGCGTAGGTCGCGACCACGATCGCCGGTTCGCCGTCGCCGAACAAATCGGCCACGGCGGGGGTGCTGAGGGTCACGTCGCTCGGGAAATCGAGACCGTTGTATTCCATGACGTCGATGGGGAAGCCGTCCATCATCTCCCACGCATCGGTGGCGGGATTCTGCTTGAACACCATGATGCTCTGCGATCCGCTCGCCGCGACGATCATTTCGAGGCGTCCATCCGCATCGCCGTCGAGGTCGTAGAGCGTCACCGACGAGCGCCCCGACGCATCGAGGTCCATCGGGAATCCCGGCAGCAGTCCGTGGTTGTCGTCCTGATCGCGATGAACCGCGAGCGTGCGCCGGTCCTCGCCGCGCACCACGCCGACGCCGGGTTGGTTGTAGGTCGCGCGCAGGCGCAACGTGACCGTGAAATCAAAGGACGTCTCGGGCGACTTTTCGTAGGTGGCGGGATCGAGCAGGCCGGAGATGTCCACCGACGCGATGGGTCCGTCGATCGCGTCCTGACCCGAACCCGAGGCCACCGTCTCGAACGCGCCGTCCAGCGGCTCCTTGCCCACGGCGACCTGCAATTGCCAATCGAACTCGCGGTCGCGCGCGAACATGTACGCGTCCACATCGATGGTCGGCGTCAGCTCGGGATCGGCGACCGTGTACCACGCGGGCGCGAGAAACTTGACCTCGGCGGGAATGTGCTGCGGCACGCCGAGCTCCGCGTCGCCGAGCATGTCGAGCGCCGAGCGCGCGTTGGGCCGGCCGTAACCGAAGTGCGCGTCCCAACCGGGCTGGCATCCGCCGCCAGTCCACGTGAGGCAAAAACGCGCGATGTCGTCAGCGCTCATCGTCACGATCTGCTTGACCTCGTTGGCCGAAATCGGAATGCCGAGCTCGAGCGCGCGCGAGTAGATGAGCCCGACGAGACCAGCGACATTCCCCGCCGCCTCGGACGAACACGCGCCGGAGCTGCCCGCGACGTGGACGTGTTCGCCCCACATCGTGCAGTACGATTCGGTGAATCCGAAGATCTGCATGGGCAGGAAGTCGAGAAAGTCGATCGGCGGAATCGGCAGGATCGCCTTGACGTTGAGAATGTCGTCGAACGCGCCGGGGTAGGCGTGGTGGTAGCTGTCCTCGTCGCTGGCCACGCCGATGAGCGTCGTGCCCGCCTCGGAAATTTCGGTGAAGAGCCGGTTGATCTCGCCCGACTGGTTGAGCGATTCCGACGCGAAGACGGCGACCTGCGCACCCATCTCGTGGGCGTACACCACACCCGCGGCCAGCATGTTCGCCTCGGTCATCACCGAATCCGAAATGCGCACGGGCAGAATGGTGCAATAGGGGCAAAAGCCCGGCTTGTCGTCCTCGCCGTTGTCGCCGATGCCGACCGCGTCGCGCGCGCGGTCCTCGCCGTGGCCGCCTTCGGGGAAATCGACCACGCCCAGCGCCTCGTTGGCGTCGCGGAAAAAGTCCCACCCGCTGATGTCGTCCACGAACCCGTTGCCGTCGTTGTCCGCGCCGTCCTCAAACGTGGCGAACAGATCGGGGATCGTGACCGCGTGACCGAGCCCCGCGAAGGCCGGGTCGTCGTCGTAGTCGCGCACGTTGAACTTGCCGTCGCCGTTGCAGTCGTAGGCGTCGGGGAAACACGGCGTTCCCGATACGGTGGGCTCGGGCAGCTCGCCGCGATTCAGGAAGTAGTTCTCCTCCAGCTCGTCGTAGTGGTACTTCTCGATGCCGTCGTCCACCACCGCGATGATGACCTGCGGCTGCCCGCCGGTGACCTTCCACGCCTCCGTCGCCGACATGCCGGGGATCGTCTCGGTGCGCGCGGGGTTCGTGTTCTCGGGGTCTACCGGGTTGTAGCCGACCAGCACGTTGGCGTTGGCGAAGGCATCCACGAAATTGAACGGGTCGCCCGGATCCCACGCCTGCAAGATGTCCATGTCGTTGGGGATGTTCGCGGCGAAGACGTCGTCGAAGGGGTACGCGCCGTCGAAGGGCGAGTCCCCCGTGCTCTCCACCGCGCTCGTGATCTGCAAACGCAGCCTTCGCGCAAACGGCCACCGCCCGTTCGCCGTCGCCGGTTCGATCACCAGCGTGTCGTTCGCAACGTTGGTGGTGTCGAACGAAAACGCGAACGGCACCGTGACCGAATCGTCCTCGGCGTACTCGACCGCGACGGACGAGGCGTTCACGGTACCCGTGTCGAGGCTCGCGTCGAACACGATGCGCATGGGTTCGTACGTGAAGTTTTGATATCGACCGATTCGGTGGCTCTGCGCGGTGATCGACAGCGCGAAGGCGTGCGTGGCGACGAGCGCGAAAGCGATGGCGGCGAGAAGGGCAACGCGGCGCGGACGCATGTCGGGCCTCCCATCGACGAACGGAAATCGGGCGACGGTCTCAACAAGCTGTAATAACTGACGTTAGCGAAAAAACTCGCGCGGAACAATGCGAGGGGTTGCGAAGATCGATTCGTTCGGCGCGCGAGTTCCGCGGCGGGCATGACGACGTAGACGAGCCGCCGCGAAATCCTATACTGCCCGCGAGAGGTGCCCATGGCCGCGGTCAGCATCGAAGACGCAAAACTCGCCGTCCTCGCGGGCGTGATCCCGCTCGAAGCCGAGACGGTCGATCTGGCGGACGCGCTCGGCCGCGCGCTGGGCGCGCCGATCGTCTCGGACTGCCATGTCCCCCCGGCGGACAACGCGGGGATGGACGGCATCGCCGTGCGTTGGGAGGACACGCGCGACGCGTCTCCCGAGCGGCCCGTGCGGCTGCGTCTGCTGGGGACGATCGGCGCGGGGCAGGTGACGGACCTCGTCGTCACGGCAAATTGCGCCGCGAAGATCATGACCGGCGCGGCGGTTCCGCCGGGGGCCGACGCGGTGATCCCGGTCGAGGACGTCGAGTACGACGGTCCGCACGCGGTGGTGCGTCGCGCGGCGAAATTCGGCGATCACGTGCGGCCCATGGGCGAAGACGTGAAAGACGGGCAGCGCGTGTTCAACATCGGCGAGGAGCTCACCTCGGCGCATGTCGGCGTGCTCGCGTCGCTCGGCGTCGCCGCCGTGCCGGTGGGCAAGCGCCCTCGCGTGGCGGTCATCGCCACGGGCTCCGAACTGGTGGACGTCACGGATACGCCGGGGCGCGGGCAGATCCGCAACTCGAACAGCCCTTCGCTCGTCGCGGCGGTGCGGGCCGCGGGCGCGCTCGCCATGGACCGCGGCCGCGTGCCCGACGACCTGGCGAAGATCACGGTGCACCTCGCCGGCGCGGCCACCGCGCACGATATCGTCATCACGTCGGGCGGCGTGTCGGTGGGCGAGTTCGACTTCGTCAAAGGCGCGATGAAAAACATCGGCGTGGAACTGCGTTTCGACAAGGTCGCGCAAAAGCCCGGCAAGCCCATGTCCTACGGGCGCATCGGCGAACGCACCCACGTCTTCGGCCTGCCGGGCAATCCGGCGGCGGCGCTGGTGTGTTTTCACGTCTACATCAAACCGCTGATCCGCCGATTGCAGGGATTCGCCGTGCTCGACGCGCCGATGGCCTACGGCCGGCTCGTCGGCCGATTCGTGTCGAAGGGGCGGCCGAGCTTCGCCCGGGTGATTCCGGAACCGACCCCCGACGGCTACGTGGTGCGTCTCGCGGGTTCGCAGAGCTCGGGGCTGCTGCTGCCGATGGCGCTCGGGCGCGCGCTGGCGCATTTCCCCGCGCGGGACGATGCGTACGTCGACGGTGACCTCGTGCGATTTCAGTTTCTGGACGGAGGGGTGGGGTGACGGACGACGCGCGTTTCACGCATCTGGACGAGCGCGGCGCTGCGCGCATGGTGGACGTGACCGGCAAGGGCGAGTCGCTGCGCACCGCGCGGGCGGCGGGCGAGATCGTGCTCGGGGCCGAGGCGTTCGCGCTGCTGCAGGGCGGCCGCGTGCCCAAGGGCGACGTGCTGGCGGCGGCGCGCATCGCGGGGATCGGCGCGGCGAAACGCACGTGGGAGCTCATCCCGCTGTGCCATCCGCTGCCGCTCGGTTCGGTCGAGGTCGCGTTCGCGCTGGACGACGCACGCCACGCCGTGACCATCGAGTCGTTCGTGAAACTCACCGGTCAGACCGGCGTGGAGATGGAGGCGCTGACCGCGGTGTCGATCGCGGCGCTGACGATCTACGACATGTGCAAATCGGTCACGAAGGACATGACGATCGGCCAAATCCGTCTCGTCGAAAAAACGGGCGGCAAGAGCGGCGACTACCGCGCATCGGAGCCGCGATGAAAGCGTGGATGGCCGACCTCGCGCGCGACGCGGTCTTCGGTACGGCACTCTTCGTCGTGATCGTGATCCTCACGATCCTCTCGACCAAGACCGCGCAGTTCGTCTATGCGATGTTCTGATCGCGCGATGCAAAACGCCAACGCGCAAATGTCCCCGGTGTCTGTCATCCTGCGCGAAGCGAAGTATCTGCCAACGCGCACTTTCGTCCTGAGCGCAGCGAAGGATCTGCTTCCACAAGCGCCCGTCATTTCGAGCGACGCGCCTGAGCGTTGGCGAAGGCGGGGAGTTGAGAAATGCCTTTCTCGCCGGGGACTCCGGAGGCCGACAGATTACGCGATCCCGCGCTCCCGCCGCTCGCGTGGATGTGCATGTTGCATGAGAGTGCCACGTCGGAGCGTGGTTGAAATCGCGGCGCGAATCGCGTAACGTTTCCGCAAAGAAGGATCGTGCCACGATGAGACATCGCCATTCAGAACCTGACCGCTTCGGCGCATCCATTGCCCCATCGAAGCGGAGATCTCGAATAGCTGCACAGGGATTGAGTTCCCGTTTGAACGAAGGGGCGTTGCACGGCATCCGCCCTCGAAGGAGCGGTCGAAAGACCGAGGCGCAGAACGAGACGGAGATCTCGGAAGTTGATTATAGCGTCGTCGGAACACGCTGGGAATTGAGGATCATGTCCCAGTTACACGCTTTCTCTGGAACACGCCGGAAACTCCGAACACCTGATGTACTCGGGGTCTCCTTATCTTGCAATGGGACGAGTCGTGCATTTCATACTCAATACATAATGGGAAAATTATATGGCGGTCGCTGAGTGGAGTAAACTTCGGCATTGGCGTGGTTCGCAAGAGCGAGCCTTTGAAGAGTTGTGCTGTCAGATTGTCCACTGCGAGCCTCCAACACACAATGCGGAGTTTGTCCGTGTGGAATCGCCAGATGCGGGAGTTGAATGTTATTGGAAATTATCGAATGGCGATGAGTTTGGTTGGCAGGCGAAGTTCTTCTTGACAATACCCGGGCCAAGCCAATGGAAGCAAATGGAAAAGTCTTTTATCCGGGCGATCAATACGCACCCGCGACTCAAGAAATACACGGTTTGCCTTCCAATCAATCGCTCAGATCCACGAAGCATAAAGAAAGGTTCGTTCAAATCCAAATGGGATAGCTATGTACGTAAATGGAAGGGTCTTGCGGCACGAAATAAAATAGCACTGGACATAGCGTACTGCGGAGAAACAGAAATATTTGCTCGGCTCAGCAAAGAGGAACATCGCGGCCGATTCCTCTTCTGGTTCGACGCCGAAGTTTTCGACAGTGCATGGTTTATTCGTAATACCGACGAGGCTATTCACTACGCCGGGCCAAGGTATACTGCAGACAAAAACCTTGATCTCGATGTATCGAAGCCGCTCCGCGCGGTTGGGCGGGAGCGGGGTATTTTGTCTGATGTGATAAAAAACGTGAACATTGCGGTTCGATGCTTTAAGAAAGTGCCTTGGGTTCAAGAAGGCACGACAATTAGAAAATATAAATCCGACGTGAAGGCTGGGCTTTTGAAAATCGCAGTAATCGCAAACCAATGTCAATTGAATCCGAATCGGCCGCTTGATCTCGATTTGTTGCATAGCTCTGCGAAGACCGTGGGAAAGATAACGTGGGATTGCATCCACGAAATAAATTCGGCGGCCGTGAATTCAAAGCCAAAAAATGGCAACGATTCTGAGGAGACAAGCGCCTCTTCTTTGAGGACCAAACGAGACCGCTTGAATAATATTATCCATTCATTGCGAGAATTCGCCCGGCCAATTGGAGAAATAGAAGATATGGCAGAAGGGAACACGTTAAATGCGTGGAACACGCAATTTGTGGTTTTGAAGGGTGACGCTGGTGTCGGAAAAACCCACACACTTTGCGATTTGGCAAAGACGCGTGTCGAAAACGGGTTGCCGACAATAGTGTTATTTGGAAGCAGAATTTTTAAAGGCGATCTCTGGGAGCAGATAATCAAGATGATCTCAGGTCGGTTTTCAACGAAAGACGATCTTTTATCAGCGCTAGATGTAGCCGGTATGACTGAGCGAACGAGGACCGTCATTATTATTGATGCGATTAACGAAGGGGACGGAAAGTATCTATGGAAAAAGGAGCTTCCGTCATTTCTCTCAGTGTTAAAGCGATATAATAACATCTGCTTAATCGTAAGTGTGAGAACTGAGTATGCAGATTATGTTTTACCAAGCAAACGGATTGAGAATGCCATAGTCGTTACTCATACGGGATTCATGGACCGCGAGATAGACGCAATTGAAACGTATTTTACTTATTACGGTATTGAGCTCCCTCGAATACCGTTGATGATACCGGAATTTCAAAACCCTTTATTTTTAAAGTTACTATGCGAGGGATTACATAACCGTGGCGTCAAAGCTTTGCCAAGTGGGATGCGAGGAATGTCAACGATATTTGACTATTTTATCGGATCTATTAATGAAAAACTCGCTCATCCAGACGCGTTGAATTACGATCATAAGACGAATCCAGTGAAAAACGCGCTAGAGGCGATTGCGACTGAAATGGCGAATTATGAGTCGGCCATGCTTGGCAGAGAGCAAGCCAAAATAATTGCTGACGCAATTATACCGAGAGACGGATTCGATAAGAGCTTATTCAAAAATCTCCTTAGTGAAGGGGTTCTGACGGAACGCGCATTGCGCGATGAAAAGGGAATTATTACAGAATTCATTTCATTTGCCTACGAACGCCTTTCCGACTTTTTTATTGCGGGACGCATGGTTGCGTCGCTGCCTGAACTTGGGATCAAAGCGCAACGAGATTGGGCGAACAAACTTACATGCATGAGTTCGGAAAACGCTACTTGGAAATATCGTGGCATTGTCGAAATGCTTGCGATCCTTGTACCGGAAAAAATTAATCTGGAGCTTTGTGATATTTGTCCTTCCGCAGCACACTATCGTCCTATGATGCATGCGTTGGTAAGAAGCGTTGTATGGAGGAGTCGTGGTTCATTTGGAACATACACATTGGAGCACATAAACAAATCGATAAAGTGCGATCACGAAGCCCATGATTTGTTTCTAAATGTTCTCGTTACAGTAGCCGCTGATCCTGAGAACCCATTTAATGCCATGTTTCTACATCGGAACTTGCAGAAGCGGGCGATCGGGGAGCGCGACGCGAGTTGGTCATTGTTTATACATAACTATTACCACGAGGGTAGCAATATACAACGCCTTATTCGTTGGGCTCTTCAAAGCACGATAAACAGTGTTGAAAACGACGAATCCGTGTTTCTATATGGTGTCCTTCTCGCCTGGTTCTTCGCATCGTCAAATAGATGTCTGAGGGATCTTGCGACAAAAGCGCTCGTGAACCTCTTTACCGGTAAACTTTCTCTGATGAACCGTCTCTTTGAAGTGTTTAAGGACGTGGATGATTATTATGTTATTGAAAGAGTTCTAGCGGCTGTGTATGGATGCTGTATGCGAGACACGGTGGTTGATACAGCGGCGCTCTCTGTGATCGCGAATAATGTTTACACTAAGGTATTTGGGGGACAGACAACTATACCTCACATTCTCGCCCGTGATTATGCGCGTGGAATAATCGAATACGCAAAATATCGCGGCTGTCGCATTCGTGGAGATCTACGCAGAGCGCGTCCGCCATACCAAAGCGACTGGCCCGGTATCCCGATCAAATCGAAAGAGGAGTTAGAGGAATTTGGCAGGTATCGAGAGAATATGACAGAGTCGGAGAAAGCCAGATTGACACTGCATCACTCGGTAATGGGTCACGGAGATTTCGCGAGGTATATTATAGGAACAAATACACCGCATTTTGAATGGTGGCCTGTGCGGCGCTCGGAAAAACCACCGCGAACAGTTACGGAAGAGTTGCGTCGGTTAAAAGCGAAACTCGGTACAGACGAAAATCGGTTCTTGGAGTTGTATGAAGAAGCGAATCGATTTCGTCCTTTCGATAAAGAGCAAAAGAAGCCCGTTGGTGAGGAAGAAGCGGAGGATATTAACTCTAGCGGTTTGCGAGATCTTGTGCTGAATTCGCTTTCAAAGCGTTATCAATCGTTAATGGTGAACAAAATACTGCCCCACCTTGAGGATCCACGGAAATCTATTCGAAATGCTGAATTTGACTTGTCTTTAGTCCAAAGATGGATACTGAGTCGCGTATTGCTATACGGATGGACTTCGGAGCTATTTGGGCAGTTTGATCGTGAATCAATTGGCTATAGCGGGAGAAACGAAAATAAACCGGAGCGGATCGGCAAAAAATATCAGTGGTTAGCGTATCACGAATGCCTAGCGAGAATTTCGGACAATTTTCGATATAAAGGAGA
>CAZPJD010000286.1:0-21325 GCA_964586775.1 uncultured bacterium
CCGCCCACGCCACCACCGCGACCGCGCACAAGCTGGCGAGGCTCGTTTATCGTGCGCTCAGATATGGGGACGATTACGTCGAAGAGGGACAACTGCAATATGAAATCCGGTTCCGTGAGCGACAGATCTCCGCTCTGAAAAAACTCGCCAAGTAACTCGGCCACGAAATCCGCGGAGAACACACGATGACGACTGCGGTTTCTTAGGAGCGAAGCGAAGGATCTTATCCCGACTCGTGACCAGACCCTTCACGACGTTCAGGGTGACATTTCACCAGCGTCCACGACGACAAGCGCCCTCACTCCGCGTCCTTCGTGAACGGCAACACGCGCCCTCCCGCAACGCGCAGGTAGTCCTCCATCGGCAGGACCATCGAATCCGTCAGCGACCCCGCGTTGAACGCGATGCGATCGTTTTCGGGAATCGATGGATCGATGTAGAGGTCGTAGGGCAGGATCGGTCGCCCGAAGGGCGGCACCGCGCCGGGCACGAGGCCCGTCATCTCGGCCAGTTCCTCGGGCGTGGCGAAGCGCGTGCGCCGCGCGCCGAGCGCCTTGCGCACCGCGCCGCTGTCGAGCCGCCGCGCGGCCGAAAACACGAAGAGCGCGAAAACATCATCGACCTTGAGCACAATCGCCTTGCCGCCGACGCGCAGATCCTCGCCGCGCACGCGCGCCGATTCCTCCGACGTTCGCGTCGGCTCGTGATGGACTTCGCGCACGGCCACGCCGTTTTCCGCGAGCCAGATTCGCAATCGCTCCAGAACCGCCGTCATGTCGCCCCCACCCTCCCGACGAGGAGCACCACGGGCCACGTCACCGCGCGCGGCGTGTCGGGATCGCCCCAGAGCGGTGCGATCCGCGCGGCCAATTCGTCCACCGGGTCGAACCCGCGCGCGTCCACGAAGCGCTGCGTCGCCGACCACGAACGCAGATAGCCCATCAGCACGGGCAGCGTCCAGTCGAGGCGCAGGGCACGCGGCGGCATGGGGATCTCGTCGAACGGAAACGGAATCGTCCGGTATTCCGCCTCGACGTGCGCGCGCTCGGGCGGCCAATAGGGACCGACGACATTCGTGTAATAGTCGTGCGTGAGCGGGTCGATCGCGTCGTTCACCGCGTGCAGGCGATACGACCACGCGGCGATCACGCCGCCGGGGCGCAGCACCGCGCGCACCCGCGCGTAAAAGCGGTCGAAATCGAACCAGTGCAGCGCCTGCGCCACGGCGACAAGGTCCGCGCACGCCTCCGGCAGATCCAGGTCCTCCGCCGTCGTCACGCGGTATTCCACGCGCCCGTGCGGCGTGGCGCCTTCGAGCTGATTTGCGCTCGCGTCGCAGGCGACGACGCGCTCGAAGTGATCGGCGAGGCCGAGCGCCGCCTGCCCGCTGCCCGTCGCCACGTCGACCGCCAGTTCGCGCGATGGCGCGAGCGCCGCAAGATCCGCGAACAGGTCCGCGGGATAGCCTGGTCGATACCTCGCGTAGAGCGCCGCCTGCTTGCTGAAATGATCCTTGAACGACTCGGCCACGGTCTCCCCTTGGATTTTTGCCTTGGATTTTTCGCGCGCGCGCATGGTAGAGTATTTGCGTTCGCGGGACGATGATCGATATCGGATTCGCGGCACTGCCCGATAGGACCAACCCACCGCGGGAGCCCTCATGCGACGAGCGGTCGCCTTTTCCCTCGTGTTCGCGTTTGCGTTTTCGTCCGCCGTTCCCGCGCGCGCCAACGACGCGTCGGTCGGCGGATCGGGCGCGAACATCTATCCGATCGACAACGCCGACGTGCGGCTCGTGCGCGAGACCGTGCGTTTCGTCGAGACTGAGCCGGGCACGATGCTCGTGACGACGGCGCTCACCTTTCGCAACGCGAAGGATCGCGAAATCCGCGCGCGCGTCGGTTTTCCCGTCGCCACCATGGCCATGTTCGAGGAGCAGGACACGCAGGGCTTCGACGGCGAAACGCTGATCGACGAGTTCACCACGCGCGTTGGCGGGCAGGCGGTGAAAACCGATTTGGTGAAGACGCGCATCGAGGGCATCTGGTCCGACGCGGTGTACGCCTTCGACGCCGCGTTCGCGCCCGGCGCGGAAACGGTGATCGAGCATCGTTACCGGCTCAAGGCCTCGGTCGGCGTGCCCGACCGCCACTGGATTCCCTACGTCTTTCGCACCGGCGGGCGATGGGCGGGGCGGATCGAGTCGTCGGAATTCATCTACGAGTTCGGTTCGCGCGTGCCCACGCACCTGGAATTCGTCTACGGCGACTCGGTGCTTGTGGGCGGCGGCGTCCGCCCGACGGGCAAGCGCGAAAAACGCGCGGGGCTCGACATCGAGGCGCACTACACCGGCGGGCCGCGACACGTGCTGCGTGTGGTGATGCACGACGTCGAACCGAAAAAAGATCTGGAACTTCGTTACCGGGCGGGGTTGTCCTACGAAGCGCCGGAGTTTCCGGCGCGGGGCGGCGACGAAAAGGCGGGCGAGTGCGGCGAGACGCTGAATCAATTTCGCGAAACCTGGGCCGTGACCGAGGCGTTGACCGCGTGCTTCGAGCCCGACCTGCTGCGCAACTACGTCTATGCGTCGCGCGGCTTCGCGTTCACCAAACCCGAATGGGACCGGATGTTTTACGCCAAGGGATATTTCCTGCCGTCGACCGCGCCGTTCTCCGAATCGTGGCTGACGGCGGCGCAAAAATCGGCGATCGCGAAACTAAAGGGGGCGGTGAATTGATTTCGCGACGCGCCAAACGAACGCCGGCGTGGCCGCGTAAGGTCGTCGCCGGATACCCCCAGATGTGGACACTTGCGTGGATTCTCGCGGCAATCGTGGGCATCGCATCGGGGTTTTCCGCGCCCGCCTGGGCCGTGGAGTCCGACGAAACAATGGTCCCCGACGCAATCGCTATGGCGCGATTCAAGGACAAGAGCGAGCTGGCCCTCCTTAAGCATTCGGTTCAGTGCAAGCAATTGGAGAGGTATATTTATGATATCACGGATAATTACACATATTATAACAAATCCAGAAACCCGATCCAGGTGTCGATAGAGCTTCCGCTGGCAAGCAGCGGCTACTGGGGAACTCGGGATACTCGTTCGATCGACATTCGAAAAATGATTGCACGCCACGAAGTTTTTTTTGACGGGCGACCCGTACGCGCAAATTTTCGTTCTTCAAAATTTGGAGACTATTTTGAATTGAAGTATTATACATTTGATCAAATTATTTCTCCGCTCACAAAGATTGATGTTGTGCGCAAGTATCAACTCCGAACTTCCTTCATCAAGCCTAATAGATATTTTGTCGAAATTTGGGCAGGTGTGCCGCTTAAGACAAATTTCAGTGAATTCCAGATGGACTTCGATTTTACGAATTTCACTCCAACAAATGTTAATTTATACAAATCCGCCCCCGGAGGCTCGAAGCAGCCATTCTTCCGCAAAACCGCTTTTCTTTTGAAAAGAAACAGTTTTTTCGATTCGGATGACCTTTTTCCCACCTACGCGAGCGATGACAATTTTGGGAGGCCGCGACAGGATTATAAAATTACCTACTCCGGAGGCCCCAGTCATCATATTCTATTGATTGTCGAAAGGCCAAAGTCGGCTATTCATCTGAATCTCAGCTACGGGGGGTTCTCCGATTCGAGAGACAGTTTTTCGCCTATTCTTTCCGACATGTATTCTGATTCCACGGGACCGGAGCGACGAGAGAGTTGTACGCAAGAACTTCGTCGATTCCACAATGAATGGTCCGTCAGCGATGATTTGCTCTCCTGCTTCGCTCCGGAAGATTTGGAAAATTACATCCTTGCTGCACGCGGGATCGATTTTCAAAATGAGAAATTGAATGAATTATTTTATGGGCAGCATTATTTCCGCAAGTCTGATGTCCCGTTCTCCGAATCTTGGCTGACGGCGGCGCAGAAGGCGGCCGTCGCGAAGCTGAAGGATGCGGCGAAGTGACGCGCGCGATGAGGGAGACGAACCGATGAGCGAGAAGAAGGGTCCGCGCTGGTCGATGATCGTCATCGCCATGGCGGTGATGGCGACGGCAGTGGCCTATGTGGCCGCGCGGCACGGCGGCGAGGCGGGCGAGGTGCGCGCGAACGCGCCGGAAAAACCGGCGACCGCATGGCGCGTGTGGACGCGCGATGCGGAAGGGGCCGTGCGCACGCACACCGTCGTTCCCACCGAGGGCGGATTCACCGACAAAGCGCCGCGGGCGGGACTTTGGATTCTGTGGACGGGGCTCGAGGCCGAATTGCGGACGGAGGAACGCACGCTGCGTCTTTGCGATTGCGAAGAGCACATGAAAAAGCCCGAGTACTTCGACAAGCCGTGCACCACACTCGTCGATTCGGGCCACACGCACGGACTGGCGATCGTGACCGACGACGAGCGCGTGCAGATCGTCAAGCCGCAGACCGAGATGGAAAAAGGGGAAGACACGAACACGGGCGACTTCGACCACGGCGTGGGCGTCGTTGCGATCATCGGCGACCAGATCCTCTACACCGACTCCGTGTCGGCGTATTACTGCGGCGCGGCCCACGGCACGTATGGCACCACGTTTCACGTCTACGACATGCGGGCGCGGCGCGAGATCGACTGGGCGGCATGGCCCGAGATCACGCAGGCCGCGACCGACCTGCGCGCGCAGGCGTTTCGCGATTTGAAGGCGAAGGAGACCTTTGCCGAAAAGGCCGAGGATCTGACCGTGACGGCGGTGTTTCCGCGTTTCGATCCGGCGCGCGGGCTCGTCGTCGATGTGCAGTTCACGGGCGATGCGTGCTACGCGTGCTCCGACGGCTGGACGGCGTACACCGCGTCCACGCAGATCGCCTCGCCGTTCATCCCGTCGTCGTGGGACCCCTTCGTCGCGATGCCCGACACGGTCCGCGCCTTCGTCGCGAAAAACGACAAATTGGCGTTGCTGGGCTGGGTGAAGGACGCGAGGTGAAGGTCTTCGGCGAATCCAAAACGCATCCCATTCAGTTGATGTCGAAAATCGGGATGTAGACACCCGCCACCACACCCCAGTAATACGAGCCCGAAGTGATCGCCACGTAGTCGTCCTTTATGGGCGGCTCGGAGTGGCCGTCCTTCAATCGATATTCCCGAAGGCGTCCCGAATAGCCAAATGTGGGTCCGACAAACACGACGATGTCGGACTCCGGGAAATACAACTCGGGTCCAATCGTCAATGACGGCGCCAAGGCGTCCTCCACGTTGGCCTTTCTCGTTTCTTTTTCGCCCGTCTGATCCGACTTTTCCTCGATGGTCACGTAGTGCGCCAGGTCGACGGCGGACGCCTCGAAATGAAACCCCCAAGCGCGCGTTTCCGAGCCGCCATACCAAGATCCGTCAACACCAACTCCGAGAGTCAGCCCGATCGGCTGGTACAAATGCCGCCAACCGTCGGCATAGCGCACGTCACCGTAAGGCCCCGTGCGTACGCTGCCGCCGAGGGATATAATAATGTCCCCGACGCGATCGCTTCGATTGGTTGTCGCGTCGATCAACGAATTGAGCGCGGCCTTGCGCGCCTCTTTGCGCGCCGCCAGGACGTCCGGGTTCGCTTCGCCCGCGCCCGTGTAGGTGGACATATAGGAGGTCATCGCCGAAGCCAGCGCCAGCGCTTTTTGAACGGAGCGCGAAGCTTCACGACTTTTCTTGTCGGTCGTTTTCCCCCGGTTTTCCGCGACGTCAAACAGCAGCGCCCCGGCCGCCGTCACGACCCGTTGGGTGTCCTTGTCGATCGCACCGTCCGCGATCTGGCGCAGTGACTTGGCGATCCGGATCGGCAAATTCCCGTTCACGTTCTCCGAAGTATTTTTTGCCGTCGGCAAATCGGTGGAGATCCCTTCCGCAAGCCAGTTCGGCGCTGAAAGTTCGTTCGCGATCCAGCCGTCCATGTTTGGATTCGCGGCCGCTTGTTTGTAAAACTCGAAAGTCGAAAAGACCAATTCCACGATGCGGTGCAGTTGGTCCGTCTGCGTCGAGTTTTTCGGCGGATTCATCAGATCCACGCCCACCGAAACAAACCGTGCGGAGGTTGTGACCCCGCGCCTATGATCGGCATTGTCCGCGTGGAAATAGTCCCCGCAAGTCGCGCCGCCCCCGATGTCGAAATAATTGTTCGGGTGCTCGATGTAATCGACAATCGACGATGCGTCGCATTCTCCCCGTTTTCCGCAGTCCGCAACACTCGCGACCGCCAGTTGCATCTCGCACGACGCCGGGTGATTGATCAGATTTTTATTTTTATCGGCCCAGTCTTTGATTTTTTGGGCCGTGGCCACCACTCTCCGAGCGCTTTCCAGAACGGTTTTTATTTTCACGACGATGCGCTTTGCGGCTTCCAAATTTTGTTTATCCGATTCGTCCATTTTGGGATTGCCGACCGCGGCATTGAGGCACTTGTCGAATCCAGTCGCGGCTTTTTGTGCGCTCGAGTCCAACTTCTTGATTTCCTCCAAAATAGCTTTAGGGTTAAATGCCCCAGCCAAGTTCCTTATTATTTTCGTAATATCTTCATTGCTTTTGGATTCTTGGGGAGAGGGATTTTTCAATTTGGCTTTCTTGTATTCACCAAAATTCTTCTGAATGTCGTCAAATTGTTTATTGATCTGTTGCGTCAGGCCGCGCGAATCCAAATTTTTGATGGCATCTTTGACGCCATCACACTCGCTGGGGAGGTTACTCCAATTATTACTTTCGGTTAGAGATTGTTGGAGGGACTGAATGGTACGACTCCGCGCGGCCATGTTCTTCAGCACCGGCGTATAGAGATCGGGGTCCTGAAGCATGCCGCTCAATTTCACGAAAACGGTTTGGCTGAGCTTGTCCGCATCGAGACCGCCGTTTCGCGCCTGTGCCGTCAGGGATTGCAGCAGTTCCACGACAACCTGGTCGAATTGGGCCGGGATCGACGCGAAGGATTCGTTGTCGCGCAATCGCAGCATCATCAGCCGCGCGCCGGTGAGCATCAGGTCGTCCACGATCGTGCTTTGGAGTTGCCGCCCGAATCCGGCCAGATCGTTCACGCTCGACGAACGAACCGCCTCGCACGTCGTGGGGAAAATGGGGATCGCCCGATCGTTGTTGTCTTTCTTCGGCCCGATTTTCGGTTTTTCTTCCGAAAAATCGATGAACAATTCCTCGCAAAACACCTCGCGGATTTCGTTTTGCAAAAGCCGGGTTCCCTTGGATTTCGCGCGCTCGACCATGACTTCGGCAACCGCCTGAAAGAAGTCCTCGGCGGCCTGTTCGCCGAATCCCTGCGGAGACAGTGCCCGCTGTGACGGGCGCATCTTCGGTCCGGCGGTGGCCGATGAAAGCCCCTTAAGCGTGGCTTCAATCGTTGGAAGCGTGACCGGCTGACCGGCGATGGCGTGGCAAACGCCACCGCTTATCGCTGTTTCTATCCGAAAACCTCTGATCGTGTTGCAGGGAGGGTATTGTCCATTTTCGTTCGGTTCCGCAAGCAAGATGAAGAATTTAGGTCCCTTTTCTTTATTCTCATTTTCTATCCCGAAAATTTCTTTTAATTCAGAAAGCGGGCCATCACTAGCGTCATTCTCGGGTGTAATAAAAAATCCAGAGTATTTCCATGCAACATTGATGTTTGTAGTGGATACCAATCGCGCGGGTTCCGATGAACAGGAAACGTAATAACCACCCTCTTTCGGTGGGAGGTTTATAATTCGCCCCATCCCATCGCTTGAGTACGGATCCCACACGGCGTTGGTTGCTCCGGATCCATCAATTGCATCAAATGTACATGTGGTTTTGGTCGGCGGGATCCCGTCCGGCAGTAACAGGAAGCGACGTTGATTGGTGCCTGGTGAAAGGGTTTTCCCTTTTAAGGTTGCTTCAGGGGTCGGTGTTGGCGCTGGTGTAGACTGCCCACCGTTTCCGTCCACAGAGTCTGATTGCGCCGCGACGAAGGACGATCCGAATATCATCACAACCAAGGAAAAGAAAACGGTTGCCTTGTTCATGGCGTCGGTCTCCTCAATTTGAAAATGGTTCGAAGTTGTTCTTTCAGCCACGGCTCAACGACATCCGTGCGCACATACACGCCGCCGTATCCGCAAACGCTGGTGGACGAGGCGACCGCGCGTGAGACGATGCCGACGAGCATCCACGCGTTTCGACCGGTGGCCGGGTCGATGGTCGCGAGCAGCGCGGGGCCACCCGAATCGCCGCTGCAGGTGTCGCGACCGAGACCCGCGATCGACACGAACTCCGCGGCGGGGTCGCACCCGAACAGCGCTTCTCGTCCCGGGTCGCAATTCCACCCCGACAAGGGGGCGTCGGTGAAATGCTTTACGCCGTAACCGAACCGACCGGTGGACTCGCGGGCTCCGAACCCGGCGAATCGCACCGTCCCGATCGGCGTGAATCCGCGTTCCGGTTTCAACCGTTTTCTCGGCGGCACCCGCGCGTCGCGTTCCAGGACGAGGAGCGCGACGTCGAGACCCGCCGCGTCGGGAGTCCGCCCTTCGACAACCGGGATGACGTCGCCGTGTTCCAGCACATTTTCGCCGATGAAGATTTCCTTGGCCGGCAGGCAATGTCGAGCGGTGAGAACGGCCCGACGATGGACGAGAACACCGGAACAATGCCAGCCATATGTTCCGCCGACGGCCACAACGTCATCCAGCGGGTCGGCCAGCATGGCGGCCAAGTCCGGACTGATGCTCCGATCATCATTGTCCTGATTGTTCACAGGGGTGGACGGCGATTTTTCCGCTCGATCCTGCGTGTCGGCAATGCGTACGCTCAGGACCAACGCGAGTACCGCGACGAGGGCCGCGATAAGTTGTTTCCAGCGAATGAGCATTTACGACGCCTCAACAACGTTACGCATCGATCAACCGCTTTGATTCGGCCTGACGAAAAGCAGCCCCTATCCCGGTATTCCGAATCGCCGACTACATCCCCAGATACGTCCGCGTCGTCGGTCCGACGATGCCGTCCACCACGAGGCCCTTCGACCGCTGATAGTCGCACACGGCCTTGTGCGTGTTCGGTCCGAACACGCCGTCCGCCGAGATCGTCGCGCCCGCGCGGATCAGCGCCTCTTGCAGCGCCTTCACATCGGGCCCCGTGAGAGCGGCGAGCGGCGGGTTCTTTTGCGAGAGCAGCCGCGGCGGCGGCGCGTCGGTCGCGGTCACGCGCGCGGGCTCGGCGCCGTCGAGCACGTCCTCGTCGATGCGAGAGCCGCGCACGTGAATCGGCAGCGCGAGATCCCAGTTCTTTTCGGCGAAGAGCCGCGCGAAGGCGTCCATGCGGTAGACGGTTTTGCGAAGCAGGGTGTTCGCGTGATTCGCGAGCCACGAGCGGCGCACCTTTACGTAGCCCTCGATCCACGCCTTTTCATTGGCGGATGAGCACGCGCCGATCTGCTCGTTCGTGCGGTCGCGCATGCGGCCCCACGAGCCGTGGATGTGGCTGTCGTACACCACCGCCGATCCCAACGCCGTCGCGATGCCCAGTGCGGCGCACGCCGCCTGGCTGGGCGCGAAGTACACGCGGTCGAAGAATCGGTCCTGCACCTCGCGCATCACCGGGTCGTCGCCCGCGCGACGCAGCGCCGATTTGAGATTCGCATCGTGATCGAGCGAAAGATCCGCGCGCTCCAGCCGGTCGAAAAACGGCGCGAGCTCGCCCGCCAGCGCCGCCCCCGCCGCGCCGCAGTAGTCCTTGACGAGCAGGAAGAGGTTGCCGCTCGCGAGCGTGGTCTGCGAGCGCCCATAGGTCAGGTGGCCGCTGTCGCCGGCGAGCAGCGTGACGTGGCCGTAGTCGCCCACGGGCTTGCCGGTCTCGAAGATGTTGACGATCGCCTGCGCGGTTTTCTTCTGCGTGTCGGTGAGGCTCATGGCGGACTCCTTCGCGGATGACGATTTCGGGGACGGTGTGTTCGCGGACTTTGCCGAAGCGGACTTCGCATTCATGGCCTCACGGCTCCTTGATCTCGGGGATCGGCACGGCGACCATTTCGAATTCCACGCTGCTGTTCAGCGACGTGTCCTTCTGCGTGCCGAGCAGACCGAAAAGTTTTTTTTCCTTGAACGCGAGGGCGACCTGCACGGTGATCTTGAATCGCTGGATGTGATAGACGTAGTCGGGCCACGCGGTGCGATCGGCCATGGCGAGACGCAGCGAACGCGCCGATGTCGCCGCCGCGCCCACCACCTGCTCCAACAACGTGACGAGCTGTTCCTCTTTTTGTTCCTCGGCCATCGGCATTCACCTCACGCCGTTTTCGCGGGGACGCGCACGTGCTCGGAGACCAGCCCGCGCGCGGGAATCCGGGTGTGGATCAGCCACTCCGCCGCCGCGGGCAGCAATTCGCTCACGGGCTTGTGGTTGCAGGTCATCGCCCGCGACTGCGCATCGACCTCGATCCGCAGGCGGCCCGTCGCGTCCGTTTGCGCGTCGAAGTCGAGCGTCGCGTCGGTCTTGCCGATCGCCGTGACGCGCACCTGCACGACGACGTCGGCAATGGGCGAGCCGTCCTGCTCCAGCGCGACAGCCACGAGGTCGTGCGTCGCGGGACGTTCGAACCTCGCGCCATACGACACCAGGATCAGCCGGGCCTCGGTGAGTTCCTGCACCGCGCGGCTTTCGACGCGAAAGCTGACGCTAAGGTTCGCGTCGCTCTCGCGTTCGGCGAAGGCCACGCGCACCCGGTCGCGGTCCGAGGGATCGGTCGCCCGCTCGGTGCGCAGGTGGAGCGTCACGCTCATGCCGTCGATGGCGTAGAGCGATCGCGACGCGCGCAAAAGCTCGGTGTCGGAATACAGGGCGGCGCGCATGCGCTTGCCGACGCGCGCCATGGTCTTCTGAAACGCGACGAGCACCTCGTCGAGCGAAGTGCCATCGGATGGACCGGACGCGTCCGGCAATTTCACGTCATCGGCCATGGGATCTCCCGCGCTGGACAACGGCGGCGTCAATCGTTGTTCACGGGTTTGGCCGAGAGCACGAGCTTGATCTTGCTCGACGCCTCTTCGCGGAAGCCGAAGGTCGCCTTGTACGAGGCGTTGACGGCAAAGGCGAAGACGCTGCCGCCGATCTGGCCGCCGATCTGCTGGTCGCGGGAGAATGAAAATGTCACCGCGAGCTCGATCTCGGCCTTTTCGATCGCGTACACGGTTTTCGCGTTCGCGTCGGCGGGTTTCGCCATTTCGTGATTGGCCTTCGCCACGGCGAGCCCCAAATTCTTGATCATGTCGGGAAGGTTTGCCGCAACCAGATGATCCATCACGTCGGCCATGTCGCTTCTCCTTTTGGGCTTGCGCCGCGCGGGCCGGCGCGAAAACTCATTTGCTTCACGGACACGTCGCGCACGCGCGTCGTCGTCCATTTGCGACGCGCATTCGCCTCAACGCGCCAAATGGTTACGCCTCAACGTGAAAAGAAATTCAAATCGACATGTGAACAAACAAATCGCTATCACACCGCCAATTGGACGTCAAGGGCAAAATCATGGCGAATCGCGCCACCTGACGACAAATGGATATGAGGTGGAAAACTCAGTGCGCGAGGTCGAGCGCGGCGAGGATATCGCCAACGCGCGCATGGTCGCCCGCCACCGCGCTGCGCTGCTCGAAGAGGGTGCGGTCGCCCGGCGCGAAGACGAAGACGCCGCCGTTCTGCCACGGGTCGCCGCGCGTGCGCGTTTGGCGGAATCCCCCGCGAAACGCGCGCATCGCCGCCGAAATCGTGGAAGCCGACAATAGCGAGAAGTATCCGCGGCGCAGCTTCGCCGCGCGATAGGTCAGCAGGTCCGGGTCCGCGAGGACCGGCCCGTCGTAACGCACGTCCTCGGCGAACCACTTCGCATGGTGAGGTTTCCCGCTGCCGACGACCACCAGCGTCGCGCCCCGTATTTCGATCTCGTCCAACGAATCACGCAACTGCGTGACCTGCTCGCGGCAGAACAGTCACCCAAAGTGGCGCACGAACGCGACGACCGCCGGGCGATCCGCCCAGAAATCGCCGAGCCGCCGCCGCACGTCGTTCGCATCCGCGAGTTCGATTACCGCCAGATTCTTCGCGACGCTCATGATTCCTCCGATATCATGCGATGTAACGCCCTATGGACGCTTCGTCCAGCGTGCGGAGCACCGACCGTAACCTTCGACACCATATCCTGCCTCCCGCCGCGCCCGGTACGCGAACGAATTTTGACATTTTCGTGACGCATCCGCGACATCATCGCGACATCATCGCGACGCGTCGATTAACGCTGGCCACGCGTCGCACCCCTCCGGTATCATTCCCATGCACCGCTAATCTCGGGGGGGAAGATGCGTGCGATCAACACCCGTTTGGGCGAGACATCGAGCGACGGTTCAGTCGACCTGAATTCGCTCATTGACGAGCTGATCGTGTTGCGCGACGACGTGATCGGGTTCGAGGCGCAGTTCCGTCCGATGGTGTCGCGCGTGAACGATGCTTTCGAGGCGGGCGCGAAGAACCTGCTGCACTACATCGCCCTGCGTCGCCACGACATCCGCGCGCTGCAGGGGAGACTTGCGGCGCTCGGGCTTTCGTCGCTCGGCCGCAGCGAGTCGCACGTCTTCTCGAACCTCACGGCCGTGCTGCGGCTGCTTCATCAGGCCGCGGGGCGCGAGTGGAAGCAGCCCGATCCGTATCAGCCGCCGATTACGCTGGACGACGGAACTCGAGCGCTGGCGCGTCACGCCGACGATCTGCTGGGACCCGGACGGGACGATCGCGCCACACGCATCATGGTCACGCTCCCGAGCGAGGCGGCGGACGACCCCGAACTCGTGCGCTCGCTCGTCGAGGCGGGCATGGACTGCGCGCGCATCAACTGCGCGCACGACGACGCGAAGGTGTGGGCGCGCATGGCGGCGAACGTGCGCGAGGCGACGACGAACCTTGGCCGCACATGCCGGGTCCTCATGGACCTCGCGGGTCCGAAGCTGCGCACGGGAGCGATCGAACCCGGACCCGCGGTGCTGAAGTGGCAGCCGAAACGCAATGAGCGGGGCGTGGTGATCGAGTCGGCGCTGCTGCGCCTCACGCCCGCCGAGGACCCCGAGGACGTGCCGGGGCTCGTCGTTCCCGTCACGGGCGCCTGGCTCGCGACGCTCGCCGTGGGCGACGACCTCGTGCTCTCCGACCTGCGCCGCCGCAAGCGCTCGCTGCGGGTCGTCGCAACCGAGGGTCGTGGCTTCGTCGTCGAAAGCAAACGCACGGGGTATCTCGCGCCGGGGCTCGTCATCCGCCGCGCGAGCGACGCCGACGACGTTGCCGGCGGCACGATCGGGCCGCTGCCATCGCTGGAGCAGGCGGTGATCCTCGGCGAGGGCGACACGTTCGTCGTGACGGGGCCGGACCGCATCGGTCGCCCGGCGCGCTACTCGCTCGATCGCGGTCGCGAGATTTCGCCCGCGCGGATTCCATGCACGCTTCCCGAGGTCTTCGCCGATGTGAAGATCGGCGAGCGCGTACTGCTGGACGACGGGAAGATCGCGGCGACGATCGAGCACATCGAGGCGGGCGAGTTGCGCCTGCGCGTCACGCGGGCCGCCCCCGGCGGCGTGAAGCTGCGCGCCGACAAGGGCATCAACTTTCCCGACAGCATGCTGCACGTGAAGGGGCTGACCGCGCGGGATGTCGCGGATCTGGAGTCGGTCGTCGCGCTCGCCGACATCGTCGCGCTCTCTTTCGTGTCGGGCCCCGGCGACGTGGCCGATCTGCAGCGCGAACTCGCCCGGCTCGGCGGCGCGCACCTGGGCGTGGTGGCCAAGATCGAAACGCGCCAGGCGCTGGAACGGCTACCCGCCATCTTGCTGCAAGCGATGAGCAGCCCGTCCGTGGGCGTGATGATCGCGCGCGGCGATCTGGCCGTGGAGTGCGGTTTCGAGCGGCTCGCCGAGGCGCAGGAAGAGATCCTGTGGATCTGCGAGGCGGCCCACGTGCCCGTCATCTGGGCGACGCAGGTCCTCGAAAACCTCGCGAAGTCCGGGCTGCCCTCGCGCGCGGAAATTACCGACGCGGCGATGAGTGGGCGCGCGGAGTGCGTAATGCTGGGCAAGGGCCCGCATATTCTGGAGGCGATTCGCGTGGCGGGGGAAATCCTGCACCGCATGGAAGGCCACCAGCACAAAAAGAGCCCGCTGCTGGGGCCGCTGGACGTGAGAGACTTCAGCGCGGCGTGACTCGTCAGCAGCTTCGCGGCGTGACGGCGAGTCCGCGCAGGAGATCCGATCCTTCGTGCAGCCGACCGTGACCCGGCAGCAATCGGCGCACGTCGAGCCGTTGCAGCCGTTCGAGCGACGCGGCGGCATGCTCATCGCTCCACAAGAAGCGGTTGACGAAGGGCCGGTCGCGCCCGCCCAGAATGTTGTCGCCGCAGATCAGCGCGCCCTCGCCCGCGTGCCAAAAGCTCACCGAGTCGTTCGAGTGCCCGGGCGTTTCCAGCAGCTCCCATTCTTCGTGGCCGGGCAGTTGCACGCCGTCGGGCAGATACTCATCGACGCGCCCTTTCCAGCTTGACCCCTTGCTGCCGGGCAGTCCCACGCGTTCCATCTCGACGAGGCCGGGCCACGAGGCGGGTTTCTGAAAATCCATGTCGTGACGGTTCGTGACCATGCCCCAGAAGCGCGGCCACGCGGGGAATACGATCCGTTTCCCGTCGCGCAGGTGGTAGGCGATGCGCTCCGACACCATCACCTTCGCGCCCCAGCGGTCCGCCGCGTAGCGCATGCCGCCGACGTGGTCGATGTGCCAGTGCGTGGCGAACAGGCGCGTAAAGGGCGGCGCGCCGGGGCCGAGGCGATCGCGCACGACGCGTTCGGCCTCGCGCACGATCCACAGCGAGCCGGGATCGACGAGCGCGAGCGTTTCGCCGACGAGGATGTAGGCCCAGGAGACGAAGCCCGGGACCGGGATGACGGCAGACGTGCTCACGCATGCGCTCGAAGCTGCGCTCATGGATGCGTTCAGATGAGCGTCTCGGATTCGGATGCGGTGCACGAGTCGATCGCGGGGGTCGCGGAGTCGGCGCACGTCTCGTACGAGGCGACATCGGTCGCCGTGTCGTCGCACGCGGCGCGCGCGGCGTAAGCGTCCGCGAGGCAATCGTAGTACGCGGCCTTCCAGTCGTCGCATTCGTCGGCGCGGCCGCACGCGGCGGTCTGCGTGTAGGAAAGGGCGATGGAGCCGTCGACGCACGAGAGCGCCGCAATGCCGGTGAGCGCGGCGCACGAGTCGTCGGGCACGCCGGCGTGATGGTCGTATTCGCACTCGGCCCACACGACGCCGCAGCCGGTGTCGGCCTCTTCCTTCACGATCTTGGTTCCGCCGCCGCCCCCGCCGCCTCCTTCGAGCACGTCGCAGGCGATATTCGCCGCAAACAGCAGCGCCGTCGCGATCACCGTCAAACGCAAAAGCCGCATGGTGTCTCCCTCATCAGCGACCGGCACAATGCGCCGGTCAGATCCGCGCCGTTTCGTCCGCGTTCATTGAAACGGAAGTCAGAATAACCGCGAACAAGGTGACGGCACAACCGGCGCCCACGACCGCGCCCACGCCCTCGCCCAGCCACCACCACGCCAGCAGCGTTGCGCCCGCGGGCTCGCCGACGACGGCCGCCGAGACTACAAGCGGCGTCGCGTCGCGCAGCGCGCGCACCAGAAGCGTGTGACCGATGAGTTGAGGGATCAGCGCCGCGAGCGCGATGAATCCCGCAGCCTCGCGCGATGGCGGCACGAGCGCGTCGCCGCGCACAGCGGCGAATCCCAGCAGCAACGCCGCGCCCACGGCCGCCGCCGCGCCGGTGAAGGCTCGCGCGTCGAGATCCGCCGCGGCCCCGCGCGCGGTCGTCAAGAACCCCGCCATGGCGACCGCGCCCGCGAAGGCAAGGGCATTGCCGACGAAGGTGCCGGAGGGAGCGTCGGCGAATCCGGCGGACATGATGGCCAGCCCCGCCCCGCCAATCGCGAGCGCGATCCAAACGCGCGAATGAGGCCGATCGCGACCCGTGACGAGGCTGCGTGCCGCGAGCAGCAGCGGTGTGGTCGTGACGAGGGTGACCGAAGCCGCGACGCTGGTGAGCCCGAGCGACGCGACCCACGTCCCAAAATGAAGCCCGTAGAACGCGCCTGCGACGAGCGCGCGGCGGCGGAAGCGCGCGTCGCGCGCAAAGGGGCGGACCCACCAGGGCGCGAAGACGAGCGCGGCGATGGCGAGACGCCATCCGGCGGCCACGGCGGGCGGGGTCGGCGCGGCGAGACGAAAGAAAATGGCCGCGAAGGAGATCGCGACGACGGCCATCGGAATCGCCGCGCGGTCGGCCGCGCGCGCGCCGCGGGAAAGCTCATGGGACATCCGTCGATCTTGGCGACGGCACGCGGAAAGGGTCAAGGTCGGCGACCGTCTGAATTCCCCCTTGATCCCACAAATCCCATGGCTCCACCGGACTTGACCGCCCGTGAACGGACCGTCCAAGATGCGCCCCATGTCCGAACGTCCGCCGCAGCCCGCGCACCCTATCGACGCGTGGCCCAGCGAATCCGCCGAGGCGCTCAAGACGCCGTTCGCGGTGCGTTGGCACTACGCGATCGTGGCGCTGTTTTTCGCGATCGGCGCGATCGTGGCGTTCGGCCCGGCGCCTGACGGCCTGACCCTCCCCGCGCAGCGCACCGTCGGCATCTTCACACTGTGCGCGATGCTGTGGATCTCGAACGTCATCCCGCTGCACATCACGTCGATGCTGGCGATCCTGCTGCTGCCGCTGCTGGGCGTGATGAAGGGCGAGGAGGCGTTCGCGCTTTTCGGCAACAAGGCCGTCTTCTTCATCCTCGGCGCTTTCGTGCTCTCCGCGGTGCTGGTCGAGTGCGGCCTGTCCGAGCGCATCACCTGCTTCGTGTTCGAACACGCGTCGCAATCCGCGCGGCGGTTGCGCACGGTCATCATGCTCTTCTGCGCGTTTGCGAGTTTTTGGATGAGCGAGCACGCGGTCGCCGCGATGGCCTTTCCCATCGTCATGACGCTCGTGCGCGCGCTGGGCCTGAAAGAGGGCAAGAGCGAGTTCGCCAAGAGCTTCTTCTTCGCGCTCGCGTGGGGGTGCGTGGTCGGCGGCGTGGCCACGTATCTGGGCGGCGCGCGCAATCCGCTGGCGGTCGGCATCCTCACGGCCAACACGGGCGTGTCGATCAGCTTTCTGCGCTGGCTCTCGGCCTCGCTGCCGCTCGTGCTGATTTTGCTCGTCGCCGCGCTGCTGATGCTGCGTTACGCGTATCCCGAGGAGAAGGTCGACCTCGCCGCCGCGCGCTCGCGGCTGCACGAGATGCGCGCGGCGCGCGGGCCGGTTTCGCGCCGTGAGATCGGCATCGCCGTCGTCACGATTATGACGATCCTTTGCTGGGTCTTTCTCTACCAGCGCGTGGAACTGGCGACCACCGCGCTCGCCGCGGTCGCCGCGCTCTTCATCTTCCGGCTCACGAAGTGGGAAACGGTGGAGTCGGGCGTGAACTGGGGCATCATCCTCATGTACGGCGGCGCGATCGCGCTGGGCCACGCGCTGTCGTCGTCCGGCGCGGCGGAGTGGGTCGTCTCGCGCACCATCGGCCGCATCGACATGCCGCCATTTGCGCTCATCGTCCTGATCGGCTGCCTGTCGCTCGCTCTCACAGAAGTCATCAGCAACGCGGCGGTCGTGTCGGTCATCATGCCGGTGGGTATCAGCCTCGCGCCGCAGTACGGGATTCCCTACGAGGTCATCACCTTCGCCGTCGCGCTGCCGTCGGGCCTGTCGTACATCCTGCCGATGGGCACGCCGGCCACCGCCATCATCTACGGCTCGGGCTACCTCACGATGAAGGACTTCATGCGCATGGGCGGCGCCATGGCCGTCCTGAGCCTCATCGTCTTCGCCTTCGTCGCCAAATGGTGGTGGCCGCTCGTCGGGTTCGGGTTTTAGACGGGCGAGATATTCGCCCCAAATGTCACACCTCATTGCGCATTTCATATTTAGGTGTTTTTCCGTATTAGGATGGTTACAACCTCGTTTGACGGGCATTTCCGATGGCGCTATCGGTACCATATTGTTGCGGAATACCTTCGGGATTGAGGACAAAACGTGTATCGATGGTGGACAATACGTCTCGCGGTTCTCGCTTGCCTCATCGGAGCTATGGCGAGGTCTGCGTACGCCGCGCCGTCGCTGGACAACGAAATTGTGGTGCGCGTGGCGCGGGGAGTCGATGAGCACGCGCCAACCGGAAGTTTTCTCGCCAAGGTCGAAATTTATGACGACCGCTTGGAACTCAATCCGGTAGACAACGATCGGGCGCGGCGAACCAGTGTCAGCCCGGTTGCGTTGACTCTTCGATTTTCGGATCTCATTCGAGCGGACTTTCGCGGTCGCGAGGTCCTGCGCCTGACCTTCAAGGATGAATTCGGCAAGCCGTTGACCTTTTATCTAACGCCGCCGGCCGGATTCGAGGCACGGAAAAATGCCATCGCTCACCAGAACACCATGCGAGTCGTGTGCCATGCGATTCTCAGTTTCACCCTGGGGGAAATCGAAAACAGATCGACGCACATGCCGCTAGACGAATTTGTCAGTCGCATCGACGATGCGATCAGGATCTGCGACTACGATCCCAATCTTCCAGGATGCGGGCGGCTGTTCCTGTTTGTGAAGCTCTGGGCCGAGCGGCAGGCGCGCTTTTCCGCAGCAAATCCCGACGACCCCAACCGCGACGAAGTCCGGGCAATCACCGAGCGTTTGCGCGAGACCATGGCGGCTCGCGAAGCGCGCGATCCGCTTTATCGGGAAAATATGCCGAAGGGCCGATACTTCGGCAAAACGCACCGCGAAGCGGCGCTGAAAAAGCTGATGGACCTGAGCGCGACGCTGTCGAACACCTACGTTCCGCCCGCGGCGACCGGTGAAACAACGGCATCCGACCCGCGGGAACTCGGGCCGATTCTCCGGGAGGCCGAGGACGATCTGGCCAGGACCCGGGCGGATTTCGCCGAGATCAAGGCGAAGATCGAGAAGGATCCGGTACTGCGCGAAATGCTGGCCGACCTGCTCGACGAGATCGAACGGGTCGAATTGCCGAAACTCGTCGCCAAACACGGCAAACGAGCCAAGCGAATACCGCCGAAGTCAATCTCCTCGCTGAAGCACAAACGCTCTGAAGAGATCGCTACCTACATCATCCTCAACAAAGAGTACGTCAATTTTTATCAGCGCCCCAACCCGGAGTCGCTCGATCTGTCCGAATTTCGCAACGTGATCATGAAGCGCATCAACCGCAGCCCCCAATGACGCCGTTTTGCCGTCATTGGCAGGAGGTCCCATGCACCCGGCGCGATTTCGGTACTGGTCGAAGGCGTTGTCCAATCTGGCCTTCTTCGCGTTCGTGTTTCTCCTGTTGCTGGCGCCGATCGCCATGGGATTTGCGAACCTGCCGCCGCACCTGCGCGCGACGAGCGTCGCCGTGGCGGTGACGCTTCTCGTTCTCGCCGCGCAGATTACCGCGATGTATCGCCACTGGACGGAACTCACGGATAAGAAAGTCCACGAGTTGTCGATTGACGAGCAGGGCCGGGAACTCACGAGTGTCGAACTTGCGAAACTGCCGCGAACGATATTCAAGAGCGTGTGGTTCGTTGGGGCGGTCCTCTTTTGTCTCGCCGCGGGACTGTTGTCGGGCTCGCGCGTCGTTCGTGAGCGGTTCGCCGGGGATACGGCGGCGCAGTTTCGGCAGTCCGAATCGATGATGGCGGGCATCCTGACGCGCGTCGATTTGGAACGTGAGCGCAAATCCGACGGTCCGGTCGAAAAGCTCCTGCCGTCGGAAGTCGGCTATGCGACGCGCGTGTTTTCGAAGTCCGTTCACTACATCGATTTGTATACACTCCGGCATCCCGACGCGTTCGGAATGCTGGACGAGGAGAAAACCCTGGTCCAGGACATGTGCCGAGATCTCGTCACCACCGCGATGGGCGTCTGCGTGTTTCACGACGAGCCTGGTCTATGTGACGAAAAAATCAATCCCAATTTCAGCGTCAACAGTTTTCTGGAGACGCTGAACACCACGCACTGCACGCAGCGGGACAACGGCGACGACTGCTGTTTCTACGTGAACGAGTACCTCGACAGCAAAGCGGAGTACGCGAAACGACGGGCGCAGCTCGGCGTCCCATGATCCGGCCTCGCCGCCGACGACAACGCGGCCGCGGTTCTGCCGGGCCGTACGTGGCCAGTCCTATCCTTAACGTAAGTCAAACACCAGAAACTCGGCGTCTTCGCCCGCGCGGATCGCGAGCGACGGCTCGTCGCTGATCGCCGCGGCATCGCCCGCGTCGAGACGCGTGCCGTTCACGTCGAGCGTGCCCGAAATGAGCTGCACCCACGCGTGGCGCCCGGGCGCGAGGTCGTGCGTGACCGACTGCCCGGCCGAAAGCAACGAGGCGTAGAGCCGCGCGTCCTGATGAATCGTCACCGAACCTTCCGCGCCGTCGGGCGACGCCACGAGACGTAGCCGGTCGCGTTTATCCGAGTCGGGAAAACGCGTCTGTTCGTAGCTCGGCGTGTGGCCGGCGCGGTCGGGCGTGATCCAGATCTGAAGCAGGTGCGTGGTGCGGTCGGATGTCGGGTTGAACTCGCTGTGCGTGATGCCGGTGCCCGCGCTCATGCGCTGCACCTCGCCGCGGCGAATCACCTCGCCGTTGCCCATGCTGTCGCGGTGCTCCAGTTCGCCGCTCACGATGTAGGTGATGATCTCCATGTCGCGGTGCGGGTGCATGGGAAATCCGCTGTCCGGCGCGACGAGATCCTCATTGATGACACGCAGGTCGCGGAAATTCATGTGCTCGGGATCGTAGTAGTTCGCGAACGAAAAACTGAACTTGGACTTCAGCCAGCCGTGGTCGCCTCGGCCGCGCTCGTCGGACTTGCGGATGCGGATCATCGTCGGCTCCTTTGCGTTTCGTCGAAAAAACGAACCGCCCCAAGATCGGGGCGGAACGTCCGCAAGCTCAACGTAGGGACGATTCAAGCGATGTCAAATGACAATCGTGATTCCGACTGACATCGACCCGCCACCCCCCTCAGCACTCCCACGTATTCTCGAAGCACAGGTCGTCGCTGCCATCGCACCCGATGTCCATCGCGCAGGCGCAAAGTTCGCCGCCTTTGTCGTCCTCTCCCGTGCGAATCGTGTTACCCATGTCCTGAACCAAGACCGTTACCCATGTCCTGACTGCCCACACCGCGCGCTCATCGGACAACGCGGAGTCTCCAACGCGGGGG
>CAZPJD010000287.1:0-13647 GCA_964586775.1 uncultured bacterium
GGCAACTCCCGCCCGGTGATTCTTTTGAGCGCCCCTCACCCCGTCCGCCGTTGATCTCCCCGAACCTACGCTCTTAGAATCCCGTCATGGCGAAAAAGCGCGTCGATACCGACGAACTCGAGTCGGTCGTCCGGATTTTCATCGGGGCGGCGGCGGGATTCGGATGGATCGTCTCGTCGTGCCTGGTACGGCTGCGAACCGAATGGAGCTGGCTCGCCAGCATCACGGTGGGCGCGACCGTCACCCTCGTCGCCTTCGCCATCGTCGCGATGGTGCTGCGGTTGCAGGGCAAAGCGATCGACGGGCTCTTCGGTCGCGGACGTGAGCCCGACCCCAACGACCGGGAGTGGGAGAGCCTGCGCGACGGTGCGAAGCTCGCCGAGCGCGAAGAGAACTGGAGCGAGCTCGTCTTTCACCTCAAGGCCCAACTTGCGCACCCCAAGGGCGGCGGCAGCCCCGTGACGGCGTATCGCATCGCGCAGATCCTCGACGAAAAGCTCGGCCGCCCGGTGGACGCGCTTTATTGGTTTCGGAAAACCGAATCGCTGATGCGCGAGGCGAATCCCGAAGACCCCGGCGCGCATCCGTTGTGGGAACCGGTCCGCACAGCCCTCGCCGAGGTCACCCGCATCCGCGACGCGCACGGTGAGTATCCGGCGGCCGAGCTGGAGGCGGCGCGCGGCGAGATCGAGTGCGGCGAAACAGAATCCGCGGTGCGTCGGCTCAAGGAACTCGCGCGGCGATTTTCGGGAGACGCGGAACTCTTTTTTCTGCTCGGCGTGGCGGAAGGACGCCTCGGGCGGAACTCGCTGGCCGCGGAGCGCTATCGCGAGGCCGTTCGCCTCGATCCCGCGCACCTCCGCGCGTGGTTCAATCTCGGCGCGGCGAATTTCCATCTCGACCGCCTGCCCGAGGCTCGCGAGGCGTGGGCCGCGTATCTGGATCACGCCCGGGACAAAGAAGGCGAGGCCGAGTACGTCGAGCAGGCGCGGGAGATGATGGCGCGCGTGGAAAAAGAACTGACGCCCGAAATCGACGGTCCGTTCTCGGCCTGATCGCTTCGCCTACTTCGTCTTTTCGGCCCGATTGTCGATGCACTCGTTCATGTCGCGGGCGAACTGCTCGGTGCACTTGTCGTATTCGATGGGGTATTCCGCCAGCTCGGTGTCTTCGTCTTTTTCGAGCTTGTCGCAGGGGATGGCGTTGAGGCAGGCGTAAAACGAGCCGAGCGCCCCCGAACCGCACGTCTCGCCCCGCGCGGCCCACGCGGCGTAACCCTCGCAGGCCACCTGAATGCGCTCGGACGACACGAGCCCCGGCACGCAGCCGAGCGGACCGAAGAGGTGCTCATACGCCTCAACGCACCGGTCCACCGCCTCGTCGGGCTCGACGGGCTCGCCGGCTTTGGAAGACGATTCCGTCGCCGACGCCGCGGAAGTTTCCGACGAGGGCGACTTCTCCGAGCACGCCATTCCCGCCAGCGCGAGGGTCACGAAAAGGGAGAGCGCGAGAAATTTTGCGGTGATATGGCGATCGACGCCGAAAGGTCGCGACATGTCAGAAAACTCCGTCACATGAAGGAACTGATGAAGAGCACCGCGGCGCTGGGCAGTTCGGCTTCCATCGTCGCAACGTCCTGCGCCGTCAGCCCCAGCGCCGCCACCCAGGGATGGCTCGCGAGGTCGACCGTCTCGATGGTCGTGCCGATGCCGAATTGATGGCAGAGCAGATTGGCCACCGCCGTGATGAGCGCGGATTCGCGCGCGCCCTGGGCCGCGTCGGGGTCGTGATGAAAAACGATGGCGGCGAGCAGGCGGTCGGGGAATCGCCACTGGCGACCCATGAGTCCGCCGACCGGCCCGTGAAATTCCGCGAGCAGTTCGTCGAGCAGATCGTCGCCGATGACGCCGGCCATCTCGGGTTTGCGCTTGATCATCGACGAGATGGTGTCGATGACGAGCGTCTTGCCGATGTCGTGCAGCAGGCCGAACAGGAACGCGCTTTCGGCGTCGCGGCGGGTGCGTTTGGCGAGCTGCTGCGCCAAAAACGCGCACCCCACGGAATGCTCCCACAGGCGCGTCATGCGCTCCTGATAGTGCTTCGAGCGAAAGACCTTGGCTTCAACGGATAACGAGAAGATGAGGTCGGAGACCGAGCGCAGCCCGATCGTCAGAATGGCGCGATTGAGGTTGGCGATCTCGTTCAGGCCGCGATAGACGGGGCTGTTGGCGATGTTGATGAGCTTGGCCGAGATGACTTGGTCCTGCTCGACGAGCGTTGCGACGTCCCGGATGGCGGTGTTGGGATTCTGCGCCAGCGACATCGCCTGCGTGGCGATGTGCGGCAGCATGGGGATCTCAAGGTCGTTGTCGCGCAGGCGGCGTGTGATCTCGGAACGCAGCGCCGTCTTGATGGACTCCTTCCGGGGATCGGCGCCTGCCGGCGTCGCGGTCGTCATGCGAAACGCGTCTCCTCGACAAATGGATCGCCGGTCCCCGCCGGCCGACCGAATACAGGCGATTCCTTCCCGCACCGGGGAGTGCGCTCATTTCTTTTCATTCAGACGCCGATAGGTTAGCATAGCGGCTCGATATTGCCAGTGCCGTTTGTCGGGTAGAGAACCGCACGATTCTTAGGAGGTGTCATGCGTCTTCGTGCTTTCGGTCCGCGTCGGATCTGTTGGGTCGTTCTTCTCGCGTTCGTCGTCGCCGGTCTCGGGGCGTGCTCGACCAAGAGCCTCAAGAGCCTGGACGACGTCAAAAACCTCAAGCTCGGCAAGTTCGGTCAGACGGTCAACGTCGACAAGGAAGACCTGTCGAGCGCGATCAAGACGCAGTGGGGGAATCTGAATCTCTCCGATTCCGACGTGAAGAAGATCAAGAAGCTCAAGAAAAACAAGACGAACCACCTGTCCTACAAGATCGGGAACGACAAGGTGGAGATCGTCGTGACCTACCTCGGCTCCAAGCGGTACCAGTTCGGCATCGCGAAGCTCTAGCCGATTTTCGAACGAAACGACGACGCCGCGGCGCACGCCGCGGCGTTTCTCTACGTCGAAGCGGTCGAAATACCGGCCGATTCCAAGCACGCCCACCGCCTTGAAGACACGGCGATCATGTCGATCCGCGCGATGACCGCCCCGGCAGGAAGCGGAATCGATTCTTCCTTGACACCTTTCCACCGTTGATCGAAGAAGGACGCGCGCCATTTGGGCGCGGTCATTCGCGGGGCTTGGGGGCGGCGGTGACGCACATCGACTCATCGCGGGTGTTGCCGTACGGCGACAAGCGGGACGACGGGGCCGTGCAGCTCTCGTTCACGCTGCCGATTCCCTGCGACGCCAAAGCCCCCCACGCGGCGATGGCCCTCGCGTCGAAAATGGGACTGCGCGAGGCGTCGGTCGTTCACACCTCCGATCTGGGCGGTTACACCTTTTTCATCGTTTACGCCAAGAGCCCACACGCGGTGGACGTGAACGCGCTGGACGTGCCGACGGTGGACGTGGAGGTGTGGGACCGCGAGACGATCGACCGCCTGATCGAGGAGCGACTCGGCCGGTCGATAGTGATGGTCGGCGCGTGCATCGGCGAGGACGCGCACACCGTGGGCATCGACGCGATCATGAACATGAAGGGTTTTGCGGGGCACTACGGCCTGGAACGCTACCGGCGCGTCGAGGCGACGAATCTGGGCGCGCAGGTCGCGCCCGAGCGGCTGCTCGACGAGGCCGTGCGTCGCGGGGCCGATGCAATTCTCGCGAGCCAGATCGTCACGGGCAACGATCTGCACCGGCTGAATCTGACTCGGCTGGTGGAACTGGCAGAGGCGGCGGGGTTGCGCGAGCGATTCCTGCTCATCTGCGGCGGGCCGCGCATCGATCACATGCTCGCGCTGGAACTGGGCTTCGACGCCGGTTTCGGGCGGGGGACCTATGCCGAGCACGTGGCCTCGTTCGTGTTGCAACATCTGATGAAGCGCGCGGCCGGTCCGCCCGGTCCACGCGCCTGAATTTTCCTTTTGGAGCGTGCCATGTCGAAACCTCTCGTCCTCACCAACTCCCTGCGCATGTACGAAGACGCCAAACGCCTCATCCCCGGCGGGATGATGGGCATCCGCCGGCCCTACAACTTTGTGCCCGGTGAGTATCCGATTTTTCTGGCGCGCGGGCAGGGCGGGCGCATCACCGACGTGGACGGCAACGAGTACGTCGACTTTCTGTGCGCCTACGGTCCGATCATTTTGGGGTATCGCGAGGCCGAGGTGGACGACGCGGCCATCGCCCACATCCGCGAAAACGGGTTTTGCTTCTCGCTCGTCCACGAGACGCAGAACACCCTGATCGAAACGCTGCGCCGCCTGATCCCGTGCTGCGAGATGGGGTTCACGGTCAAGACGGGCTCCGACGCCACCACCGCCGCGATCCGCGTGGCGCGAGGGTTCACGGGCAAGCTCAAGATCCTGCGCTGCGGGTATCACGGGTGGCACGACTGGTGCGTCGAGGTCCACGGCGGGGTGCCGCACAAACTTCACGAAGACACGCACGAGTTTCACTACAATCGGCTCGACGAATTGGAAGACTTGCTCAAGCGTTTCGCCGGGCAGGTCGCCGCGATCATCGTCACCCCTGTGGGGCATCCGCTGGCGCACCCGGTCGAGGCCCCCGCGCCGGGTTTTCTGGAAGGCGTGCGCGAGCTGGCGACGCGCCACGAGGCCGCGCTGATTTTCGACGAGATCCGCAGCGGATTCCGCATGGCGATGGGCGGCGCGCAGGAGCGCTACGGCGTGACGCCCGACCTGGCCACCTTCGGCAAGGCGATGGCGAACGGTTGGCCGATCGCCGCGGTGGTGGGGCGCACCGAGGTGATGAAGGTGGTGGAGAAAGAGGTCTTCATTTCGTCCACGTACTTCCCCAACAGCTCGGACATCGTGGCCGCGCTCAAGACCATCGAGATTTTGGAGCGCGACCGCGTGCTCGACGCCATCTGGTCGCGCGGCGAGGCGTTTTTGGCGCGGCTGCGCGCGGCGGTGGAGGCGTCGGGCGTGGAGGCGCACGTCTCGGGCGTGCCGCCGATGCCCTTCATCACGTTCCCGGCGAGCGACGACGGCTCGCACAAGGAACGGCGTACGCGCTTCTACACCGAGGTCATCCGGCGAGGGGTCTTCCTGCAACCCTATCATCACGGGTACATTTGCTGGCGACACACACAGGCCGATCTCGATCAGGCCGTCGGCGCGGTCGCCGAGGCGCTGGCCGAAGTGCGGAGGAATTCGTGACGAAGGAACAGGCGCTTCCGATTCTCATGCGGGGCACGGCGATCGCCATGGGCGCGTCGCTCGGGCTCTCGCACCTGTTTTTTCCGACGTGGTATTTTCATCTGCTCGGGCAGACGAACTGGGACGGCGCCGATCCCTTCCACCGATTTCTCGTCCACGTCATCGGCGTGCTCGTGCTGGCGTTGTGCGCGGGGATTTGGCATGCGGCGCGCGACCCGCGTCGCTACCGCCTGGTCATCGGGCAGTTCTTCATCGCGTCGGCGCTCATCGTGCCCGTGTATCTGTATCACCTGGTCTTCACGGGAGCGATCGGCGGGATGGAGTGGCTCGTGCTCGTCGGCGTCGTCGCGCTCAACTACGGCTTCTTCAAGCTCTACCCCGGCGCGGACTACAAAGGCTGACGCGCGATATGGCCAAGGCAACGACC
The DNA here is from genome assembly GCA_964586775.1 of uncultured bacterium. Classification (GTDB taxonomy): domain Bacteria; phylum Lernaellota; class Lernaellaia; order JACKCT01; family JACKCT01; genus JADLEX01. The sequence continues at coordinate 5,702 of CAZPJD010000287.1, forward strand.
GCCGCGCCGCGCCCCGGCGAACGCATCGCGGTGCGTTTCGAGTCCGTCGCCCACACCGGCGCGGCCAAGGGCACACCTACCGATCCCGCCTGTGCCGGTCTCGTGGTCTTTTGCGTGGGAATGGCACCGGGCGACGAGGCCGACGTGATCGTGGTTTCGGCGGATGGCCGCTACGTGGTTGCGAAGCCCGATCCCGATTCGCCGCGTCGGGCCGATTCACCCACGCGCGTCTCGCCGCCGTGCCCCGTCGCGGCGGTCTGCGGCGGATGCGACTTTCAGCACATCGACATCGCCGAGCAGCGCCGTTTGAAGCGCGAGTTCGTGGAATACCGTCTGAAGAGGACCGTACCCGCCCTGCCCGAGATTGGGGAGTGCGTCGCGTCGCCGATGTCGCTCGGCTATCGGCACCGGATCGATCTTCAGGTCGAGACGCGCGGCGGCGCGGCGGAATTTGGCTTCATGGCGAAGGCGAGCAAGGACCTCGTGGCCATCGACGCGTGCCCCATCGCCGAACGGCGTATCGGCGAGCTCCTGCCATCGCTGCGCACCGCGATTGGCGAACTCGGCCTCGGCAGTGGCGCGCGTTTGCGCATGCGCGTTGTTGCGGACGAAGCGACCGGCGCGTTGGTCGCGATGCCGGCGGATGAGGAATCGCGCGAAACGCACGCGTGGGCGCTGGTGTGCGCCGAGTCGGACGACGCGTGGCGGCGCGTCGATCGCGTGCCCGAGTTCGCGGTCGCGGGTGATGGGTATGAACTGCGTTACCACCCCGCGTGTTTCACGCAGGTGAATCCCGGCGTGAACAGGTTGCTCGTCGAATCGGTGTTGAATGCCGTCGCGCCGCGCGAGGGGCTCACCGTGCTGGAGCTGTTTTGCGGCATCGGCAATTTCACGATTCCGATCGCGCTCGCCGGGGCGTCGTTGGTGGGCGTCGAGTCGGATTCGCTCGCCGCGCGCCATGCCCGCGCCAACGCGATGCGCCTCGGGCTCGACCGCGTCGAGATTCGCACGCTAACGGCGCAGGGCGCGTGCGCGCAAGCCCGGTCGCGGCGCGAGCGATTCGACGCGGTGCTCGCCGATCCGCCGCGAGCAGGACTCGGCGAACGGACCGCGCGCGACCTGTGCGAGCTGCGTCCGCTGCGCATCGCCTACGTTTCTTGCGATCTCGATGCGCTTGCGGCCGATCTGAAAATCCTCACGGGGCAGGGCTATCGGGTGCGTCGCGTGACGCCCTTCGACATGTTCCCGCAGACGCGGCATGTCGAGGTGCTGGTCGAGCTCGGCCTCGTCTGACGCGGGAATTTGATAAAAAAAAGTCGGCCGTTTGTGGCGACCGACTCTCCAGCGTGGCGGACTTCGATTCGGCGTTCGCGGCCCGTTTTGCGAACGGTGCCGTTCCCGCCGACCTCGCCCCCACTCAAAGCGTCAAAGACTCTTGCGCGCCTTTCGGCCCGCGTGATTACGCGCCCGTATCCGTTCCGGTATCCGTTCCCGTGTCCGTGCCGGTATCGGTGCCGGTGTCCGTGCCCGTGTCGGTGCCGCCGGTGGTGGTGTCGCCGCCGGTGGCGTTGCTGCCCGAGGGATCGCCCGAGTAGAAATCGACCGACACCTTGGCCTGAAGGTTTTTGTAGGTGGCGACGACGATCGAGTAGCCCTGCTTGCCGGTGGCGGAGAGCGTTGTGACGGCGATGCCGTCCACGTCGGTGGTGAGCGCCGTCTCGGCGAGATCGCCGATCGTCGCGGTCATCACCACACTCGCGCCCTCGATGGGCGAACCGTCCGCGGCGTAGAGCTCGAGCAGGATCGTGATCGCCCCGCCGTCCATCACGTCCAGGTTGTCGGGCGTCGCGGAGAGCACGAGCGTCTGCCCCGCGCCGTTGGTCGCGACCGCGGTTTCGTCGGTCATGAACTCGGCGTCGCCGCAGGCCATCGCGACCGACGCGACGACCACCAACGCACCGATGAACATCCGACTCGTGTTGAGCCTGGTCATGCGACCCTCCGCGATCCGCGAGGGGTATCGCAATCGACATGCCAAGGAGTTTTGCACGGGTTCAGAAGGCGAAATTAGCAATAATAATCAGTAGTTAAGTTCCAAAGACGCAGCGGTGGACGCGTGCGCGGCAGACAGGTTGAGGCGGCAAATTCGGTCTCGGGGGGAGGGCGGCGGCGGGAAGAAAGTGCCGCCCTATTTCTTAACGGGGGCGTCGGGCGGGGCAGTGGCGGCGGAGTACGCCGTGTCGATCATCTGCGCGTCGGAGTCGGCGTCGGTGTAGACGTCGGCGTCGCGGTTTTTCTCGAACTTCGCCCGAATCACCCGCGCCGCGTTGGAGCCGTGGATGAACCCGATGCCGAACTGATTGCCCTGCGCGGTGAAGTCGTGGACGAGCGCGTCGTCGGACTCCCACAGGAAAAGAAGCCCGTTGACCTTGTTGTTGATTGAGCGTCCGCCGATCACGACCGCCCTCGGCGACGAACGCACCGAGATGCCTTGAAAATCTGTATCCGAAACGCGCGGGTCGATGATCGTGCCCTCGGGGGAGTAGTAGAAAAAGATCCCGTGGCGCAGGCACCGCTCGACCGTGCACTCCGCGACCACGCACCCGCGCGCGCCGTCGATGTCGATGCCCGAATACGCCCCGCGCACCACGAAACCGCGCACCTCGACGTACGACGCGCGCACGCGCAGTCCCACCTGACTCGGCGTTTGTCCGGGCTTGCCCTTACGCGACAGATCGATGACCGGCGCCGGGCGACCGGGCCACGCGCCCAGGAACGTCGGTTGATTCACCACACCCGATTTGTCGGGCGGCACGTCCACGCTCTCGCGAAACGGTTCCTGCTTGTCACCCGATGTCGCGAAGACGCGGTCGCCCGACGCCCCCGCGACGGCCTTGATCGCCCGGTCCATCGTCTTGAAGGGTTGGCTCTGCGTGCCGGGGTTTTTGTCGCTGCCCGACGTCGCGTCGACGTAGTACGACTTGCCCTCTTTCGCGGTGAGCGGTTTGCCGCGCGCGAGAAATCGGTCGGGCCGATTCGCCTTGACGCGCGCCAGATACGGTCCACGTGTCGGGTCGTTTTTCGACGCGAGGGCTTTCGTCGCAAGCAGGGCTTCGTCGCCCGCCGGGCCGTTGGCGATCTTTTCGAGCATCGCGAAGGTGTCGGTCACGTCATAGTTGCCGATCGCGTCGATTGCCGCGGCGCGCACGCGCGGATCGGGATCGGCCATCGCTTTTTCGAGCGGCGCGATGCTGGCGTAGTCGCCGATGCGCCCGAGCGCCCACGCGGCGGCCTCGCGCACCAGCGGGCTGCGGTGCGAGGTCACCACGCCGTTCAGGATCGGCATGGCCGACTTCACGCGACGCACGCCGATCATATACGCGGTCAGGCGTTTTTCATGGTCCTTCTCGTCGTCGGGGTCGCCGAAGATCTTGGCGTAATCGGGCGATTTCCAATCGGCGACCGGCGCGGCTTCCTGCGCCGTTGCCGGCGCGCCCACGAACGCGCTGCCGGTCCACACGACGGCGAGCGCGAAGACGAGCGCGACGGCGGCTGGTCTCGCGCGCGTCATGCGAAACCGTGCTTTGCGAGGAATTCGCGCGTGACGCCGTCGGTTTCACGCCCCTGCGCCGCGTTCACGAGTTTCTCGACGTATTTGCCGATGATGTCGGCTTCCAGATTCACCGGCGATCCCTCGCGCAGATCGCCGAGAGTGGTCTGCGCCAGCGTGTGCGGGATGATGCCGACGGAAAACGCCGATCCGTCGCAAGTGTTCACCGTCAAGCTCACGCCCTGCATGGCGACCGAGCCCTTGGGTATCAGGTAACGCGCAACCTCGGCGGGCGCGTCGACGTGGAACACGACGAAATCGGGCGAGCGCTCCACGCGACGCACCTCGCCGACACCGTCCACGTGCCCCGCCACCCAATGGCCGCCGAGCCGATCGCCCAAGCGCACGGCGCGCTCCAGATTCACGCGGTCGCCCGCGCGCAGTCGCCCCGCGGTGGTCTTCGCCAACGTCTCGCGGCCCACGTCCACCGAGAATCCGTGCGCGCCGATCTCCACCACGGTCTGGCAATAGCCATCGATGCTGATGGATTCGCCCATCGCGAGCGTCTTCGCGTCGATGTGGTCCGTGCGCACGGCCAGGCGCAGCCCGCCGCCGCGATTCGCCACGCGCTCGACCGTACCGATATCCTCGATGAGTCCCGTGAACATCGCTCGCCCCTCAAAGTCCCGTCACGTCGGCCGCGACCGCCCCACGCCGCACGTCGCCCTCGACCAGCACGTCGTCGCCGAGTCGCGAGACGCGAACGTCGACGAGCCGCCACGCGTCGGCTACCGCCTCCACACCGAGCCCGCCGACGATTCCCGGCGCGTCGCGCCCCCCGAAGATCTTGGGCGCGATCACGAGGTGGATGCGGTCCACCACGTCGGCGTCGAGCGCGGCCGCGAGCATCGTCGCGCCGCCCTCGATCATCAGGCTCGCCACCTTCATCTCGCCAAGCGCGTTCATGAGGTCGCAAAAATCGATCTTCCCATTCACGCCGGGAAGCATCAAGACCTCGCAGCCCGCGTCGGCGAGCCGTCGGCGTTTGGCCTCGTCCGACGCGTCCGTCGTCGCGATCACCGTCACGCCGGGCAGGCCGCCCCCGACCACGCGTGCGTCTTCGCGGATCGAGAGCCGCCCGTCGACCACGATGCGAACGGGATGGCGCACGCGTGCGCCGTCGAGCCGGCAGGTGAGCTGCGGGTCGTCGTGATGCACCGTGCCCGCGCCCACGAGGATCGCCTGGTAGATGCGCCGCAGACCGTGCGCGTAACGCAGCGACTCCTCCGAGCTGATCCAGCGCGACGCGCCCGTGCGCGTGGCGATCTTGCCGTCGAGCGTCATCGCCGCCTTGATGATGACGAAGGGGCGGCGCGTGGTGATGTACTTGATGAACGCGGTGTTGATCGCCGCGCACTCGCGCTCGAGCACGCGCTCGGTGACTTGCACGCCGTTTTCGCGCAGATAGCCGATGCCGCGCCCCGAAACACGCGGATTGGGATCGATCATGCCGAGGACCACGTGCGCGATGCCCGCCACCACGAGCGCCTCGACGCACGGCGGGGTGCGTCCGAAGTGCGCGCAGGGTTCGAGGGTGACGATCATCGTCGCGCCGGCGACGTCGTGCCCCGCGCCCCGGGCGGCGGCGATGGCGTTGATCTCGGCGTGCGGCCGGCCCACTTCCATGTGGTAGCCTTCGCCGATCACCTCACCGTTCTTGACCACCAGCGCGCCCACGAGCGGGTTGGGGTGCACAAAGCCTTCGCCCAGACGCGCGAGGGCGATCGCCCGGCGCATGAGGGCTTCGACGTCGGGCGCGGGGGCGGTCATCCGGCCTTCTTGCGGCCCTTGGCGGCGGGGGGAGCCTTGGATTTCGCGGGCGCGGGGGCGGGGGCGGGCGCGTTTTTCCCCTTGCGCGGGGCAGGGGCGTCCTTGGCCTTGCGCAGGCGGTGGATGACCTTTTCGAAATCGTCCGCCGCGTTGAAGACCATGTATACCGACGCGAAACGCACGTAAGCCACGTCGCTGAGCGCGCGCAGTTCGGACATCACCTGATCGCCGATGACCCGCGTGCTGACCTCTTTTTCGCCCATGTCGCACACGCGGCGCTCGACGCGGTACACGACCTCCTCGACCTGCTCGACGCTGACCGGCAGCTTCTCGCACGCGCGGCGCACGCCGGCCAGGATCTTGTCGCGGTCGAACTCCTCGCGCCGCCCGTCTTTTTTCACCACGGCGGGGTGCATGTCGCCGACGCGCTCGTAGGTCGTGAAACGCCGCCCGCACTTGGAGCAGCGCCGCCGACGGCGCACCACGTTATTGCCCTCGCGGAACCGCGAATCCATCACCCGATTGTCGAGACTCTGGCAGTATGGACAGCGCATCCCCGAAATGCCCCCCGGTTACGAAGTCCGTTCGATCTTTTCGACGCGCCGCGCGTGGCGGCCGCCCTCGAATTCGGTCGCGAAGAATGCATCCAGAATATCCGCGGCGACACCCGCGCCGATCACCCGCGCGCCGAGACACAGCACGTTGGCGTCGTTGTGCAGGCGCGACATCCGGGCGAGATACGAGTCGGTGCAAAGAGCGGCGCGCACGCCCGCATGCCGGTTCGCGGCGTAGCTCATGCCGAGCCCCGTGCCGCACACGAGCACGCCCAAGGCGGCTTCGCCCGACTCGACGGCTCGTGCGACGAGGTGCGCGTGGTCGGGATAATCGACGCTGGCGGTGGAATCGGTCCCGAAGTCGAGGATCTCATGGCCCGCGGCGCGGATGCGATCGATCACGATCGCGCGCAGGTCCACCCCGGCGTGGTCGAAGCCGATAGCGACTTTCATGGTTCCTCCGAGCCGGGAAAACAGGCAGTAGTGGCCCGGAAACTACCACGCCCCCACATATGGACGCAACATTTAATTAGGGACAGTCACCTATTTTTCCCATGCCCCCAGTCCCTCGATGCGCGCGATCCGCATTCGTGCCTCGGGAAAAACAGGTGACTGTCCCTAATTAGAGCGCGGGCGGCCCGGCGGCTGGACAGTGAGGCGGCGTCCCTGCGCGGCTTCGATGACCTGCACGAATTCGCCGCTTCCCATGGGGCGACCGCATCGGGTGTGCGTGCGAAGGCGATCGACCTCGGTTGCGTGATCGTGAATACGCAGCCAGTCGCGCCAGTCGCCGTCTCCGACGAGCAGACGAAACTCGGTCAGATCGAGCATCCCGGTCTCGTCCTCTCCGGTCACATGCGCCTGAGCGCTTGACCACGGATAACGCCACGGTTCGCGCACCAGTTTCGCCCTGCGTGGATTTCGCTCGACGTATCGAATCGCGGCGCCGACCCGTTCGCGCTCGAGCGCGCAGGAAAAGAATCGATTTTGCCACAGGTGACCGCTGCGTTCGCGGCGGCGATTGATGGCCTGCGTGTAGTCGAAGTGCGTGCGCCCGACGGCCTTGGCGAGAGAGTCCGGTCGCATTGGAATCGCGACCAGATGGATGTGGTTGGTCATCAGGCAGTACGCCAGAATACGCAGGCCGAAGCGCTCCGACTTCTCGGCCAACAGACGCAGGTAGAGCCTTCGATCGTCATCCGTGAAAAAAACGTCCTGCCTGTTGTTCCCGCGCTGCGTGATGTGGTGCGGGACCTCGGGGACCACGACGCGTGCGATGCGTGCCATGCCAAAATCCTGCCAAAAATCCGCGACGAAGTAAATGAGAAAATGAGGGACAGTCACCGGATTTTTAACAGCGAAAACTGGTGACTGTCCCCAATAAAAAATAGGTGACTGTCCCCCATTAGAGGTTGATGGAATGCGGGTGGCGGCGTACGAAGGGGCCGCGACCAGCGTTGAAAGGAATCGACATGAGCGTCCCTCGCCCGCGAATTTACTGCTCGGGGCCTCTGTTCAACGAAGCCGAACGCGCCGAGATGGCGCAGATCGCCGCCGCGCTTGAAGCCGCGTGTTTCGACACCTTTCTGCCGCACCGCGACGGGCTGGAGTTTCGCGCGCTCCTTGGCGACCTGCTGATGGCGGGCCTCGACCTCGAAGACGCGCAAGCCGCTTGGGACCGCGCGATTTTCGCCCTCGACGCGTATCAGGCGGTCGAGGGATGCGACGCGGTGGTCGTCAACCTCAACGGTCGCGTTCCCGATGAGGGCGCGGTAGCCGAAGCCGCAATGGCGTGGGCGCGCGGACGCGTCGTGATCGGCTATAAAAACGATCTACGTTCGCTGGTGATGGGCCGCGACAACGCGATGGTCGTGGGGCTTGTCGGGTTTCACATGGTTTCGGGAATGGACGCCATCGTCTCGGCGCTACGCGAGCGGCCCCTCACCCCGGCCCTCGCCGATGCTCGGGCCACCCCTCTCCCGCCGCGCGGGAGAGGGGCCGGGGGTGAGGGC
>CAZPJD010000288.1:0-26116 GCA_964586775.1 uncultured bacterium
ACATTCACTCGCTCTGGCTCATCAACGACGTGTACGGCGGCGATCTCGATCTGTCCGAGCTGTGGGACTACGTGTGGGAGGCGCGCGGCGGATACGGCATCTCCGTCACGCTGCACTCGATGATCTTCATCCCCGACCAGATGAAGCTCGGCGCGGTGTTTTGGGATGGCCCGGAAACGAATCCATCGTCGGAACACCGATGGTACGACTACGCCGATCTGTTTCAAGAGATCCCCGACGACGACGCGGACGACGATGCCGACGACGACACGACAGATGACGACGCGGACGACGACACGGGGAACGACGATTTCGGCGACGACGACACGGGCGGCGCGGATGACGACGCGTCGCCCGGCGATGACGACGGCGGCGGAGACGACGACGGCTGCGGGTGCTGAGTCATTTCGCGCCGACGCGGACGGCGCGGGACGGAGGTCGATCCGATGAAAATCCTGTTCATTCTTCCCACGCAGTACGACGACAGCGGCAAAGCCTGCCACGTGAAGCAGGCATCGGTGAACCTGAACCTGAACCTGCCCCTGCTGGCCGGGCTCACGCCGCGCGACGTGGACGTGGAGATCATCTACGACTACATCGAGCCGGTGAATCCCGACACGCCGTGCGATCTCGTCGCGCTCTCGGGGCTCATCTGCACGACGCCGCGCGCGTATGAACTGGCCGACGCCTTCCGCGCGCGCGGACGCAAGGTCGTGATGGGCGGTTTCCATATCTCGGCGATGCCCGAGGAGGCCCTGCAACACTGCGACGCGGTGGTCGTGGGCGAAGCCGAGGAGGTGTGGGCCGAACTCATCGACGACGCGCGGCACAACACGCTGAAGCCGATCTACAAGGCCGCGGACTACTGCAAACTCGAAGGCCACCCGGCGCCGCGCTACGACCTGACGAAGCGTCACCTCTACAAGATCGAGGTCTTTCCCGTCGAATCGTCGCGCGGTTGTCCCTACAACTGCGAATACTGCGCGGTCACGCGGTTCTACAGCGGCAAATACCGCCATCGTTCGATCGCGGAGGTCATCCGGAACATCCAGGCGACCGGGAGCCGCTACATCGCGTTCGTCGACGACAACATCATCGGCGACAAGGAATACTCGCGCGAGCTCTTCGAAGCGCTGATCCCACTGAACATTCGCTGGATGGCGCAGACGACGATGACCATGGCCGACGACGAGGATTTACTCGACAAGGCCGTTCGTTCGGGACTGCGTTTCGCGTGGACCGGCGTCGAGTCGGTGCGCGTCGAAAACCTCGCCGAGGTCAATCGCCGGTTCAATCAGGTCGAGGAATTCGAGCGGCGGCTCGGGACGTTCCTGAAGCGCGGCGTGCTGGTCGGCGCGAACATCATGATGGGCTTCGACCACGACACGCCCGACATCTACGACGAGACCTACGAGTTCATCGTGCGCAACAAGGTCTTTCCCTTCGTCTACATCCTCACGCCGATTCCCGGAACGGCGCTCTGGGACCGCATGAGCGCCGAGGGGCGCGTGCTGCACACGAACTGGACGCGCTACACGGGTTTTCGCACGGTCTTTCAGCCGAAGAATTTTTCGGCCGAGGAGCAGGACGAACGTTACTTCCAACTCGTCGAACGGCTCTTCAGCCTGCGCAACAACCTGCTGCGCAGCTTTTCGCAGATCCAGCTCGAGCGCTTCAAGGAGGACTTCTTCATCCGCCTCGCGGCCTTCATCGTCGGCACCAACGTCGGCCGCATCGCGAAACGGCGTGGACCGACCTACTGGTAGAGGCGCGCCCTCTTTCGATCCGAAGCGTTTTCCGGTAATGCGGTACCTCGCAATCCGTCCGCGAGGTTCACGATGTCCGGCGCAAACAGCGGCGCGGGGGAGTCCGACCCAATTCTCCTGCGCGCCCGGGACGACTTTCGTTGGGAGTCGATTCCGGTTCTGGCCTACAAGGAAACCGGCAACCACTTCCGCAACATCACCCGGCAGATCCTGTATCCGGGCGACCCGGCGCTGCCGGTGCAGTGGCGCTATTTCGAGATCGCCGATGGCGGCCACTCGACGCTGGAGCGCCACGAACATCTGCACGTCGTCATGGTCATTCGCGGGCTCGGCCGGGTGCTCGTGGGCGATCGCGTCCTCGACATCGGACTCCATGACGTGATTCACATTCCGGCCGTGACCTGGCACCAATTCCGCGCGACCGAGGGTGCGCCGCTCGGCTTCCTGTGTGTGGTGCATGTCGATCGAGACAAACCGCAACTGCCCGACGACGACGCCCTCGCCGCACTGCGTCGCGATCCGCGCGTTGCCCAATTCATCCGCACGTGAGGACGGCGAACCCATGACGGACGAAAAGAGCCGCGCGTTCGGATTCGAGACACGCATGGTGCATGCGGGCCACATCCCCGACGCGGTGGTGGGCGCGCGCGCGACGCCGATCTATCAAACGACCTCGTACGTCTTTGACAATACGCACCACGCGGCGCAGCTCTTCGAACTCAAGCAGTACGGCAACATCTACACGCGCATCAGCAACCCGACGACGGCGGTTTTCGAGGAACGGATGGCCTCGCTCGAAAACGCCACGGGCGCGGTGGCGGTGGCGAGCGGCATGGCGGCGCAGTTCGCGACCTTTATGACGCTGCTCGCGCCGGGCGACGAGATCGTGGCTTCTGCGCACCTCTACGGCGGAACGGTCACGCAGTTCGCGCACACCTTTAAAAAGCTGTCCGTCGCCGTGCATTTCGTCGATCCAACGAAGATCGAGAACTGGGAGCGCGCGATCACGCCGCGCACGCGCGCGCTCTTCGGCGAAACCATCGGCAATCCTCGCGGCAGCATCCTGGACATCGAGCGACTCGCGGCGCTCGCCACCGCGCACGATATCCCGCTCGTCGTCGACAACACCTTCGCCACGCCGTGGCTGTGCCGCCCGATGGAGTTCGGCGCGACGATCGTGGTGCATTCCGCGACCAAGTTCATCGGCGGGCACGGCAGCAGCATCGGCGGCGTGGTGCTCGACTCGGGACGCTTCGATTACGGCCCCTTCGCGACGCTGACCGAGCCGTCGCCCTCGTACCACGGGCTGCGTTTCTGGGACACGTTCGGCCACTACGCATTCCTGATGAAGGTGCGCGCCGAGACCGTGCGCGACACCGGCGCGTGCATATCGCCGATGAATTCGTTTTTGCTGTTGCAGGGGCTCGAAACCTTGTCGGTGCGCATGGAGCGACACGTGGCGAACGCGCAGGCCATCGCGCGTTTTCTCGCGGATCACGACGCCGTCGAACAGGTTTACTACGCGGGTTTGCCCGATCATCCCGATCACGCGCTCGCGCAAAAGTACCTGCCGCGCGGGCCCGGCGCGGTCTTCACCTTCGATCTCAAGGGACCCGACGACCGCGCGCGCGAAATGGGACGTCGATTCATCGAATCTCTCAATCTGTTCTCGCATCTCGCCAATGTCGGCGATGCTCGCAGTCTCGTCATCCATCCCGCCTCGACGACGCACCAGCAACTCTCGGACGAAGAACTGCGCGCATGCGGCGTTGGCGCGAAGACGGTGCGCCTGTCGATCGGGCTCGAAACCGTGGAGGACCTGATATGGGATCTGGATCAGGCGCTGACGGCCGCTTCGAGCTGAACACATCGCTCGACGAGACGCAGCGGGCCCGGTATCAGGACGCCGCCGTGATCCGTGCGCTCATCGAGCGCTCCCGCACGATCGCCGTCGTCGGCCTGTCGGCGGACCGGCAGAAGGCGAGCTTTTTCGTTGCGTCCTACCTTCAATCCGAGGGATACCGGATCGTTCCCGTCAATCCGCGCGGCGGCGAGATCCTCGGCGAAACCGTCTATCCCGATCTGCGTTCCGTGCCTGTGAAGATCGATATCGTCGATATCTTTCGGCCCGCCGACGAGGTGGCCGGCATCGTCGATCAGGCGATTGAGGTTGGCGCCCGCGCGGTGTGGATGCAGCTAAAAATCCTCGATTTCGAGGCCGCCGATCGGGCACTCGCCGCGGGGCTCGCCGTCGTGATGGACAAGTGCGTGAAGATGGAACACGGCCGATTTGGCGGAAGCCTGCATTGGGCGGGCATGAACACCGAAATCGTCACCGCGCGAAAGTCGCGAAGGTAGGGACTACGACTTCGGCGACGGGATACGCATCGGCGCGCCGTTCGCGATCTCCAGATATCGGCGAAGGCCGTCGAGTGTTTCCTCATCCCAGGTGAATTCGAGGGTGCAAACGCGTCCCGCGACGGTGACGCTCATGGCAATGGCGGCCAGATCCGCCGTTGGAACATCGAACGCGAAACTCTCCTCAAAGAGCATGGCCACTCCATATCCCAGCAGACGCGTGCCCGCTTCGCCGGTGCCGCCGCGCGAGGTCGCGAGTTTTCCCGTGCGGCTGTGAAACGCCGTCCACGGGCCGAACCGCGCCGCCTCCGTGGCGATCAGACCCTTGAGGCATTCGCCCTCGTCGGCGACCAGAAACGTATTCCCGCGTCCCAGGCTCTCGTCCGATCCGATGACCACTGTGTGCGTTGATGGTGCGATTCCGCCCTTTCCGGCCCGGTGCGAAAGAAAGAGCGTCCTGAGTCCAAAGCTGTCCATTGGGGACGCATAGCCGGTGATGGTGGTATCGGAGATGACGTCGTACCGCGTGAAGATTCGGTAATCGTCGACGGGAAACTCGTAGCCCTCGCTTTCGAGGTTGTGGCGAAAGTAGAGACCGGAACACGAGGTGGATGCCACCAGGCACGCCAAGCACGTCAAGCCGACGATCGCGAAATGATATTTTGGGCGGGTCTCCATCATGCGTGTCACCGAATCGCGTCGTGACGGAGCATACGAACGCGCACGCGCGTTCGCAAGCGCGATTGGGCGCGCCTCAGTAGGGAAGAATCTTCTCGAAAAATTCGCCGAGAATCGCGTAAGTCGGCCCCGAAAAGCCGCCCTCGGCGAGAGCCATGATGCCGAAGAACATGATGGCCGCGATCACGCACACATTGGGCACGAGTTTCAGCAACGTCCAGTTCTTCATCGAGGCGTTGATGTCCGTGCGGCTTGTCACGTGAAAATACGCGTAGGCGAACGGCAGGAACGCGCAGAACCACGCGACATAGTTCACGAACGGCACCGACAGGAACCACGGCGGCAGGTGCTCGTTCCATCGCCAAAAGACGCCCGAAAGGCTCGCCAACGGATCGAGCTGCAGATCGAGCGAAATGGCGAGCGTCGTGGTGAGCAACGCGCTGCCGATCACGCTGGCCTTGAGCGAGGGGAATCGCTCGCGCCAGAACTCGGCGATCCAGATGCACGCATAGAATGCGAGGCACCAGCCCATCATCGTGGCGAACGGCGCGGGGAGCCGGCCAAGGTAAAAGTTGTACCCCGGCTCGAGGAAGTACCCCATGATGATGCCGCCGTTTTCGAGGATCGTCCCGTAGACCCAACACACGACGAAAAAGGTGACGAGACCGGCTGCGCGTTTCTTTACGCCGACGTGAACGATGAATGCGCCGATCCAGAAGAGTTGCATGGCCTCGAAGAGATGGACCAGCGAGGCCATGCGCAGTTCGTAACGGAGGAATGGAAGCGCGGCATACCAGACGTAGATGACCAGAGGTAGCGCCGCGAGCGCGGCGGGAACGAGGTATTTACGCGGGCCGAAGGGCGCGAGGCGTTTGGAGTTTCGGACGCGAACGACGTAATACGCGACAACCCAGAACAGCGGAAACACCGTGGTGAGAGCGAACGAACAGACCGGAATGCCGATGCGATCGAACTCGGCCTTCGGGACGTTGGCGACGAGGAAATGAAGCAGACCGATAGCTTCGAGGTAGAAGAACCAGATCGGCAGATTGTCCCAGATTTCGATGAAGACCGATCGCTTCGTCAGCAGCGAACGCCAGCAGACTTTGGGCGACTCGCTGTTCGGCACCGTTGCATCGCCGACCATCGCCGGATTCATCGCATCGGACATCGTCATCCCCCAAAGTCGACGCGTTTGCGCGACGACCGGATCATGAAAACGCGCGCATTCTCCCCACGCGCGACGCGGCGTGTCAACGCCAGTCAGGCGCGGCCGGACGAATTCAACCCATCCCGTAGGTCGAAGAATTGGTGCCGGGCACGTCGTTGGCGCGAACGGGCGCAAACGGTAGAATGAGCCCGATTCCCGTGAGACCGGAGCATTCGTGGCCAAGACCGCGCTGGCGCGCTTCACCGACGACCGTCGAGCCGAACTCGCGGGTTCGTACGCGCGCCTGTTCGCCGAGGCGTTCCCCGACGAGGTCGAGGACGAGCGCAATCGCACGGCCCGACTGCGCAAAATCGCGTCGTGGGCGATCGGCCTGTTTCAACTCTTGGCGGAATACCTGAACGACCCGAACGACGCACGCGTTTTCGAGTACCAAAAGACGCTCATCCATTCCGGGGACCTCGCGTCGCTTGGCGTACCCGGTCTGGTCAGGTCGTTCCTGCTCATCAACCGCACGTTCCAGATCGTGTGGCAGGACGTCCCCGGACCCCGCCCGACCTCCGACGACACGGATCGCATCCGGCAGACGGTCGAAGACCTCGTATTGTCCGCGAGCGGATTCTTCGACGAAAAGCTCCGCCAGAACGACCGCTTCGTCGATCGGCTCTTCGAGGGCGCGGATCTGATCTTCATGATGCTCGACACCGGCGGGCGGATCGCGCGGGTCAACGATCTGGTGACCACCCTTTTCGCGAAGAGTCGGGAAGAGTTGCTCGGGCGCGGTCTTGCCGGCCTCGTCCACGACGACGACCTGCCCCTCGTCACGCGATCGGTCGGCCTCGTCCTCGCCGGAACACCGCGCATCTTCGAGATGCGGGTTCGGGTCGCAGCCGAGCAGACGCGGATTCTGCACGCGTTCCTCACGCCGCTGACCGAGACGGGCCAGATCGTCGGGATGCGTCTGGTCGCCCAGGACGTCACGAAACAAAAGTCCCTTCAGGACGCCCTGCGTCGCAGCGAAGAGAAATTCCACGCCCTGCTCGAACATTCGCCCAGCCCCATCCTGATCGTGCGCACCGAAGACGGGTCCCTGATCGAGGTCAATCGTCGCGGCGTCGAGGTCGTCGGCATCGACGAGGGACAGGTTCGCGCGGCGTCGCTGCTCGACGTGTTTGAAAAAGATTCGGCCCGCGCGGCGATCGACCTGCTTCAGGCGGCCATCCATTACGGCACTGCGGAGGCGACGGGCTTGCGGCTGCGTTCCGGCATCGAGGCATGGCGGCGCGTCAACGTCTCGGCGTCGGCGATCGAGTATGGCGCCGATCGCGTGGTGCAACTCGTACTGGCCGAGGCTCCGTCCGACGACGACACCCCTTCGGAGCACGATCCCGAGGCAATCGAACGCGAGATCCGGCGACTGCGTGACGACGCCGTGCGCGCCGCGCTCAATCTCGCCCTTGCCCGTCTGGAGCGGGACGCGAGAAGATGGATTCACGCTCAGTTTCGCACCGACACCGAATCGGATCACGACGCGCGCACGGCGCGGATCGGTCAAACGCTGGATTTGCTCGAACGATTCGAGTTTCGCCGCACGACACGTGACGGACTGGTCGATCTCGCGGGGGGGCTCGAGGACCTCGTGGCGCTCCTTCGCGATGTTTATGGACGGCGCATCGTTTTTCATCTGCGTCAGTCGGAGCTTTTCCGCGTCGCGGACAACTACGACCGGGTCCTCCCCGCGGTGACCGCCGTGATTCTGGCGGCGGTCGAGTCGACACGTTCGGGCGACGTCTACATCCGCGCCGAAACCAATGGGGGCCTGAACGTCATCCAGATCATGGACACGGGCGAGCAGATCCCTCATGAAGGCGTCGAACTCGGGCGCGTCGCGGGCGATCTCGTGGCGCGAGGGCGGCGCCCTTGGGACTTGTACCGCGATGCCCTTTGTGCCATGGAAAACGCGGGCGGGGGCCTGCAAATCCGGTCCGATCGATTGGGCGGCGCCCGCGTGACATTGACCATTCCCGGCGCGCGCTGGGACGAAGTGAGCGAGCCCGCGCCGCACACCCTGATGGTGCTGCCCGAAACCCCGGAAGCGGCGACCGGCGCGGACGACTGAAGAGATTCATGAGCCATCGTAAGCCCAGAGCGCTCGTCGCCATGAGCG
This sequence comes from uncultured bacterium, assembly GCA_964586775.1. Classification (GTDB taxonomy): domain Bacteria; phylum Lernaellota; class Lernaellaia; order JACKCT01; family JACKCT01; genus JADLEX01. Next base: position 8,138 of record CAZPJD010000288.1, read on the forward strand.
GCGGCGTCGATTCCTCCGTCGCGGCGGCCGTGCTGCTGCGGCGCGGCTACGACGTCGTCGGCGCGACCATGCGCGTGTTCGACTACTCGGGCGTCTCGCGGTGCGGAACCTGCTGCTCGCCCGACGACATCCACGACGCCAAGCGCGTCGCGGACAAGCTCGGGATCGCGCATTACACGCTCGACTATGAAGATCGGTTCGAGGAGTCCGTGATCCGCCCCTTTGTCGATGAGTACCTGCGCGGACGCACCCCGATCCCCTGCATCGCGTGCAACGACCGAATGAAGTTCCGCGCGATGCTCCAGCGGGCGGCGGAGCTCGACTGCGACATCCTCGCCACCGGCCATTACGCGCGCGTTCGTCGCGAAGGAAACGACGTGCGACTGATGCGCGGGCGTGATACGTCGCGGGACCAGACGTACTTCCTGTTCAACCTGACCCAAGATCAATTGCGCCGCATCGAGTTTCCCGTCGGCGACATGGAAAAGACCGAGGTGCGCGCGCTCGCCGGCGACCTCGATTTGCCCGTGACGCACAAGCCCGACAGTCAGGAGATCTGCTTCGTCCCCGGCGGCGACTACGCCGCGGTGGTCGAGAAGGCGGTGGGTGACGACGTCGACCTGTCCGGCGAGATCGTCGATCGATCCGGCGGGGTGCTCGGCCGTCACGAAGGATATCATCGATTCACGGTGGGCCAGCGCAAGGGGCTGGGGGCACTCGGGTTGGAGCCGCATTACGTGCTCAAGATCGACCCGACGTCGGCACGCGTGGTGGTGGGGAAGGCCGAAGAGGTTTTCTTCGATGCGCTGCGTTGCGATCGTTTCCACTGGATCGGTGCGCCGTCCGAGTCCCACATGCGAGTAATCGTAAAGATCCGGCATCAGCACGCGGGGGCGGAGGCGACGGTCCACCCGCAGGGCGACGGCGTGCGCGTCGAGTTCGACCACCCGGTGCGGGCCGTGTCGCCCGGGCAGGCCGCCGTGGCCTACGACGGCGACGTCGTGCTCGGCGGCGGATACATCGACGAGGGCTACCTCGCGGAGCGCGCATGACGGACCGGCGCGTCTATCGGGTGGCGACGCACACCCTCGGCTGCAAGGTGAATCAGGTGGACACCTCGGCGATCGTTCGCGACTTCGCCGATAGCGGATTCGTCGCGACGACCGACAACGCCGATGCCGACGTGATCGTCGTGAACTCGTGCACGGTCACGTCGGGCGCGGATCGCGACGCGCGGCGGTTGATCGCCCGTGCTCGCCAGGACAACGCCGGGGCTCTGGTTGTTCTGACGGGTTGCCTCTCCGCGGGCCAGGCTTCGGGGCAAGACCGGGCCGACATCGTGCTCGGCAACGAAGGCAAGGGCCGGCTCGTCGATGAGGTTCTCGCCCGCCTGAATCTGCGCGACGAGTTGGCGCGGAAATCGGGATATGAAGGATTCTTCGGCGGCGGGGTGGTGGATACCTCGTCACGCGCGCGAGCCTTCGTGAAGGTGCAGGACGGCTGCAACCGCAACTGCGCGTACTGCGTGATTCCGTCGGTACGCGGGCGAAGCCGCAGCCGACCGATCCGGGAGATCGTCGAAGATGCCAACACCGTGGCGGTGCGGGGTTACCGGGAACTCGTGCTCACCGGCGTGCATCTGGGCAGCTACGGGGCGGACTTTTCCCCGCGCGCAAGGCTCACCGATCTGCTCGAAGCCCTGCTCGCGGATACCGATATCCCGCGCATCCGGATTTCCTCGATCGAACCGATGGAAATTCGCGACGACCTCATCGAGGTGATGGCCGCGAACCCGCGAATCTGCCCCCATATTCACGTCCCGCTTCAATCGGGCGACGACGACGTGCTCCGCCTGATGCGTAGACCATACACGCGGGGGCAGTTCCGCGAAAAAATCGAGCGGATCGCCCGGGCCGTGCCGAACATTCTGATCGGCTCCGACGTGATCGTGGGCTTTCCCGGCGAGGACGAAGCGGCGTTCGCAAACACGCTCGACCTGATTGAGAGCACGCCCGTGCACCATCTGCACGTGTTCCCCTATTCCGAGCGTCCCGGCACGCACGCCGCCACGCTCCCGCACAGGAGCGAAACCGCGCGGATCCGCGACCGATCCCGCCGTCTTCGCGCGCTTGGGCGGGACAAGTGGCGATCTTTTCTTCGCGGATTCGTCGGCGAGCGTCTTGTGGTGCTGGCCATCAAGCCACTCGGCCCCGACCGTTTCGAGGCCCTCGCTTCCAACTACGTTCCCGTCGTCCTTCCGGGCGAATGCGTCGCCGGGCAGCTTTACGCGGCGAGGATTCGGACTTACGAGGATACCGAAAAGGGCCCGCGGCTGATCGCAGACCGAGAAATCGACCTAACCCATTGGAATCATGGGGATCATGCTTCGATCATACCAAACGGTATCGTTCGCGCTTGACCTCGCCCCTTTCAGTGTTACATTGGGTTCGAGGCGAGCCGATTCGCCGTGACAACAGGCGGCGACGGTGGTAGATTTGGTCCCCTGAATTCACGTTCCCTTCCCGAGGAGTTTCCCGCATGGCCGATCTGATTCACTTCACGGATTCCAACTTCGACACCGAAGTGCTGAAGTCCGATGTCCCCGTACTGGTCGATTTTTGGGCGCCGTGGTGCGGGCCCTGTCAGATGGTGGGTCCGATCGTCGAAGAACTGGCGACGCAGTACGCCGGCCAGCTCAAGGTCGGCAAGCTGAACGTGGACGAAAACCAGCGCGTCGCCATGGAATACAAGGTCCGCGGCATCCCCACGATCATTCTGTTCAAGAACGGCAAGGCCGCCGATCAGGTCGTGGGAGCGCGCCCGAAGGCACAGCTCGAACAGTTCGTCCAGGCCCACCTCTAGGCCGGGTGAACCTCGAGGGCGCCGCGAAGATGCGGCGCCCTCGTTCGTTTTTCGCGGGGGATTGGGTGAAACGCGCGTTGGCCATGTGTTTCGTGTGCGTTTCGCTGGCGCAATACGCCTTTGCACAGGGCGATCCCCCGGCTGACAGCGCGCGGGACTTTCATCTCGCGGCGGGCGTCGCCAGCTTCGAGACCGGCGATTTCGAGTCGGCCTTCGCCCATTTCGAGCAAGCCCGGCTCGCGGCCGGTCGCGACGGCGAGGTTCTCTTGCTTCACGCGCAGGCGGCCATCGAACTCGGTCGGTTCGACCGGGCGCTCGAATCGTTGAAGACGCTCATCGACATCTCGCCGGACGACGGCGATGCCTGGTTCTATCTCGGTTACGTCCACTACCGGCGCGGACACTACCGCGAGGCTGTCGTCGCCTTCGGCTCCGCCCAGAGCGCGGGATGCCGATATCCGACCTTGCCCTACTTTCAGGGCGCGAGTCTTTACCGACTCGGAGATTACGAACGTGCCCGCTTCTTTCTCGACGTTGCCGTCGAGTCGGCGCCGAAGACCTATCCGTCGAGCCTGTTCTACCTGGGCGCCGCGGAATACGAACTCGGCCGGTACGACGACGCCTCGAAGCACCTGGAGACCGTGGCGAAGTCCTCGCCCGACACGCCGCTCGGCCGGGCGGCGGCCGATCTCGCGCGCGAGGCTCGCCGCCGCGAACGGACCGAGAAGTGGTACGACGCGCGCGTATCCGCGGGTGCGGCCTGGGACACGAACGTGCTGTACGAGTCGGATGTCGATGTCTCGCCGGATCGCGACGGGACGTTCGTGTTTGGCGATCTCGGCGCGTCGGTCTATCCCGTTCGTTCTCCCGCCGGCCACGCGGGGATCGGCGCGGAGTATTATCAGAGCGTTCACACGAATCGCGATGACGCCCGGCTGCGCGAGTTCGATCTGACGCGCTTCGCCGCCACGGCGGACCTGATGACGCGGTTTCGGGCCGCGCCACCCGCGCTCTTCGGCCAATTCGGGTACACGTTTTCCAACGCGACGCTCGGCGGCGAGACATTTCAGAACACGCACGAGACCGACGTTGGCGCGACGCTCGCCGAGTCTCCATTGACGGCAACGAGAGCGCGACTATTGACGCAGTGGAAGCAGTTTCCCGACTTCACCGGGCGCGATGCCACCTGGCTTTCGCCCGCGCTCGGCCAGCTCTTCTACTTCGCCGACAACCGGGGCCGCGCGAGCGTCGAGGCCGCCTACGAGCACAACGAGGCGGACAGCGATTCCTACGATTATCGCGGCGGCGGCCTAGCGCTGACTTTCGTCACGCCGATCGTCGCCCGGCTCGAGGGGCTCGCCGACGCACAGGGCCGTTATCTGACCTACGTCTTCCACCCCGACGATCGGATCGATCGACGATTCACCGCCGATGTCGCGCTGCGCTGGTGGTTTGGCGATGTCTTTTCGGTCACCGCGTGCTATCGACACGCGCGCAACAATTCGTCCCGGGACTATTCGTGGGAGAAGAACGTCACCAGCCTCTTTGTCACGGCGGCATTTTGATGTCTTGGAAAATCGCGCCAAACCGAAACGTCCTCCGCCTGATCGCGGCACTGGTCCTGATGGCGTCGCTCGCAATGGGTTTGACCGCCGCAGCCCAAACGCCCGAATTCTCGGCGCTCGAGACGGAGCACTTTCGCTTCGAGTTCACCAACGACGATCGCAAGATGGCCGAATATCTGGCCGCCCATGCCGAGCAGATCCGAAAGGACGTCACGTTTTTTATCGGTCACGACTTCAAGGCCATGACCCGGGTCGTCATTGCGCCGAACGCCGAGGCCTATGCGACCGCGCAGCCGCGCACGCGCATCCCCGAGTGGTCGGTCGGCGTCGCCTTTGCGCGCGAAAACCTGATCGTACTGCTCTCGCCGCGCGCCGCGCTACGCGAGGATCGCGACATCGAACCGCTCTCCACGTTCCGCCACGAAATCTCGCACATCGTCCTCGGCAAGGCGCTGGGCGAGGATCGCGCCCCCGTCTGGCTCGACGAAGGCATCGCCGAGTTCCAGAGCGATCCGTGGACGAGTGCCAAGACCTGGACAATGACCGTGGCGACGCTCTCGGGACGTACCATCCCTCTGCACCGCCTGATGTCGTCGTGGCCGCGCGGCGAGGAACGGGCCAAGCTCGCGTATCTGCAAAGCCACGCGTTCGTCGACTACCTGTATCGGCGCGGGTCGGTGTCCCTGATCGTCGATCGGTTGGCCGAAGGTGCTCCGGTCGCCGTGGCGATCGAGGATGCGACAGGAATCCGCTTCGAGGATCTGGATAAGGAATTCCAGGAGTTTTTGGAGCGCAACTATACGTGGGTGCACATTCTCGCGAGCACCGACATCGCGTGGGGACTCGCCACGATCATCTTCGTCGTTGTCGCCATCGTCGCGTTCTTCAAGTCGCGGCGGAAACTGCGTCGAATGGAGCTGGAAGACGAGCTGGACGATCTGCGCGACGCCCGCGAGGGATCCCGCCGCGCGCGGAAACGCCGCTCGAAGTACGACCCGAACGCCCTGGACGACTACCTCGATCGAGACTACTGGCACTGATGGGCGATCACTCCCCGTAATCTTTCGAAAGACCGTCCAAGTCCGCGAGCCCCCGCCGGATCGATTCGGCGCGATCGGGCGACGCCGCGGCCAGCCGCTCGACGGACGCGAGTTCCGCCTCGATGGCTCGCATGGCCGCGCCCTCGGCTGCGTCGATCGACTCACACGCCCGCTCACCCCACTGAGCGCCGAAACGAAGGAGATTTTTTTCGACGCTCCACGCGATGTTGGCGCGCATCGCCCGCTCGACCCGCTTCCGAAGCCGCTTCATGGGAATGAAACGCCACAGCAGATCGACGGGGATCTCGAACGCGCGCCCGAATCTGACGTCGGGCTTCGTCATCGCGTGCAGCGGAATCTCGGGCAGCTCGATTTCGAAGCGACGGCCCAGCACCCGCTCGATCGCTTCGGCGAGCTCGTTGCCGACAAGTCGAAGCACACGCCCTGTCGATTCGCGTGCGTCCCGCGTCGATTCGCGCGCGACGCGCTCGCCCTCTCCCAGCAGCGCAGCAAGTTCACGGGTGAGCGCCACATCCATCCATTCGGCGTATCGCGCGGTCAACTCGGCGAGGTTTCCGTCCCAACGCACGACCTCTTTGCCGAAACTTTCCTCGACGCGTTCGGTCGCGGATTCCCGCAGCGCCCGAAAGTGCTCGACGCACGACTCCATCGCCACCGACTTGTGATGGTCCATGTCGCGATGCAGGTCGTCCCGCATGCGCGGCAGCGTCCGCCGCTGGCTCGCCGCCAACTCCCGAATCCGCGCCGTCGCCGCCTCGCCCGCGTTCGCGGCGGCGAGTTCCCGCTCCAGATACACCCGGCATTGATGGGCAAGCTGATTGAGTTTGTGCCTCGCGATCCGCTGGGAGCGCTCGGCCGAAACACCCGCATTGCTGCCGGTTAAATGCCGCCGAATCGCGTCGAGCGACGACGCCGCGCCACGCTTCACGGATACCGGAATCAGCGGAACCTCGACGCCGAGCCTCGCTTGCAGCGTCTGCCGCGTGAACGCCTGCACGTGTTCGATCTGCGTCTTCGTCGCTAGATCGGCCTTGGTGAGGAGAATGGCGATATCCGGCGTGTGCTCGCCCAGGTCGCGGATGAGATCGAGATCCGCCTCGCCGACGGGTTGATCGACTCGGATCGCGACGAGCGCCACGCCGATGCGGGGCAACCACTCGCGCGCGCGTTCGGAGTTGTGCGCGAACACGCTCCCCAACCCCGGCGTGTCGACGAACCGAAAACCCGCCGGGGCGTTCGATTCGCAAACAACGAGGTCCGCCCGTTCGACACCCTTCGCATTGTCGGGATTCGCCGCCTCGGTGACGAAATCGGCGAGCCGATCCGTCGGATAGCTCCGAGACGAGCCATCGAGGAATCGGACCACCACCTCGTCCGCGAGTCCCGGTATCACGCGGGTCACGACCGATGTGGCCGGAAGAACATCCACGGGCAGAAGGTCTCGACCGAGAATGGCGTTGAGCAGCGAACTCTTGCCGGCCTTGTACTGCCCGACGATCACGACATCGACGATGCCGCCGCCCGCGATGTGTTCTCGTACGGACTCGATGCGCGCCGCGACCGACGGAATCTCGAATTCCGCCGCGAGCTTTTCGAGCGCGCCCAACCGACTTTCGAGCGTGCTAATGCCTGGTGGCGGGACCGAAAGGATGCCGGACATGGTATTCCCAATTTCATTCGCGACCGCGCGTGAAACAGACTCGCGCGGTCCCATGACAACGCACGGGCGTTTTCAGTGCGTGGGCCGCACGAACTCGGCGCGATTCGTCGGCGGCTGCGGCACCGCGATCCCGCGCGCGGCGGCCCAAGCGGTCGCCCGTGCGACGAGCGCGTGGTATTCCGCCACCTCGGCCTCTTCTTCCTCCTCGTCCTCTCGCAGATCGGGCGACAGCGCGTGGTGATGCGGCCAGGGTTCCCCCGGCCGCGTCAGCGCCCACAAGACCTCGCCTAGCCGCTCGACCGCGTCGGGCGACCGGAAATCCGCGTTGTCGCAATACGTCTGCATCGGTAGCCCAGGCGCATTGAATTCGAGCTCGGTCGGGTTCGGCAGCGCCTCGTAGGGCGAGGTGTCGGGGGTCATGGTGAAGGCGTCGTACATCGGCGACGCATACAGGTCGTACTGATTCATCGGCGGCACGCCGAGGATCATCCCGATCGTCGCCCACACGCTCGGCATCGAATACATCACCTTGCTGATATAGCCGCGCTTGGCGTAGGGCCCGATGATGAAAGCGGGCGTGCGATGCGGATCGATGTGGTCCGTGCCCGATTGCGGATCGTCCTCGATGACGAAGATGATCGTGCTCTCCCACTCGGGACGCGATGAGTAGAATTCGACGAGCTTGCCGAGCCCGGCGTCGTTGTCGCCCATCAGGTAGCGCGCGGTGGGCGAGCCCTCCGAACTGCCGTAGGTGTGGTCGTTCGGCAGCGAAATATATGTGAACGGTTCGAAGATGCCCGCCTCGACCTCGCGGATGATCTCGTCGACCTTCACCTCGTCCGAGACGCCCATGTTCCAGAAGCCATACTTGAAATCCATGTACGGGCCGAACCGCTCCAGATCGTGCGCGAGGCCGACGACCTGACCGTAACTGCGGAACGGAATCCCCGCGTCGAGCAACACCTCGAAGATGGTCTTGCCCCGCGGGCGCGTGTTGGGATCGACGTCGGGCAGCGGATAGATGCCGCCCGCGTTGTACGCCTTTTCGGCGTGGTCGTTGACGTTGTTGTAGGTCGCCCACAGGTGCCCGAGCACGCTGGTATCGCCCTCGGTGTAGGTGTTGTCGAGCAGCACGTACGAACGCCCGAGTTTGTAGGCGTTGGGGATCTCGGCCTCGGTGAAGTTCTGCAGACCCGTGTCGCCCTCGACGCCGTCGAAATCGGCGAGCACCTGATCGAAGGTCTTGTTCTCGCGCAGCACGTAAACCACGTGCTTGATCTGATCCGACGCGACGCCGCGCTCGGTCGGAATCGGCGACGAGACTCCCGTCAGGTCGAAGAAGCCGAGCGCCCAAGCGATGTTGTCCTCGACCTGCTCGGTGTAGGTCGCGAGTTCGCCGTCGTCGGGCAGGTCGATGATCGAGAGACCGCCCTGCCAGCCCGACCAGAGGCCGAGCCCCGCGGAGCCGCGTCCCTTGCCGTTCGTCACGAGCAACCGGCCATTCGCCTCGTCGAGGAATGCGTTGGTCGGATACCAACCCGCGGGTATCCGCCCGAGCATCGTTCCGTCCGCCGCGTCGAGCACGTCCACCGAGTTGTATGTCGAGGACGTGACGTAGAGACGCGTTCCGTCCGCAGACACCTCGACGGCCGTCGGCGAGGCGCCCTTGGGCTCCATCGGCGACGCATTCAGCTCGTACGTATCGATCACGGCGAGCGAAGCCGTGTCGATCACGCTCACGTCGTCGGAATCGGAGTTGGCCACGTAAAGACGGCTTCCATCGGGAGAGAGCGCCATCATCTCCGGGTTGGCCCCCACCACCAGTTCTTCTATTTCCGCGCCGTCATCCGTCAGATCGAGCACCGACACCGTGCCGGAACCGTGATTCGACGCGTAGGCGCGCGTGCCGTCGGGCGAGATCTTCACGTCGTAGGTGAACAGGTGCGCGCCGTAGCTGTCGATCTCCTCGCCGAGTGCGGTGTCGATCACCGCGACGCGCTTGCCGAGGTAGCACGCGACGTACAGGCGCGATTCGTCGGGTGAGAGCGCCATGCCCGAGGGCATGTTGTTCACCGGGATGCGCGCCTGCTCGGTGGCCACGCCGCCCGACAGCGAGTACTCGATCACCAATTGCGAAGCGCCACCCGCGATCCAGAAGCGATCCCCGGCGGCGTTGAACGCGATGCCCGAGTAGGCATTCGAAAGATTGATGGTTTGCGTGATCGAGGCGGTGTCGAGGTCGATCACGTGCACGCGCGAGGTCTTCGCCGTCACCACGATGGCGGTTTCGCCATTCGGGCTGACGGCCACGTCGATGGGAAAGCTCGCCGTCTCGACGTAGGTCCCCGCCGGCGTGATGCGCCGCCCGTTGGGGAGCAGATACGCGCCGCCGCCCAGATCGCCCGGGCGCAAAAGAGCCTGCGCGTTGGGAACGGGCTCACCCGCGCGAGCCGGCGAATCGGGGACGTGGTCGAGCGATTGGACGGAGGACGACGTGTCGGCGTCATTCGTGCCCGGCGATGCGCACGCCATGAATACGAGGCCCAGGACCGAGACGATGACGAGCGAACGCATGGGAGTCCCCCGCAATTCGATCCGGAGCGGGAGCGAAGGGCGACGCCCCCCGTCTTCACGCGCTCCCGAACGGAACAGACACGTTATCAAACGCCGCCGGACGGTTCAACGATCCCGTGACGATGTGTCCCGTTGGGGACTTTTCGACCGACGCGACCGAAATCCGAAGGCGACGAGCAGGCCGACGACGAACGCGGGCGAAATGGACGCGGGATAAACAAGTTCGTCGATCGGGTCTTCCACGCCTTCGCAGATGTCGCCGCGACCGTCCTCGTTTTCATCGGACTGGTCCGCGTTCGCGTACCATGCGCAGTTGTCCGCTTCGTTCGGCACGCCGTCGTTGTCCCAATCCTCGTCGAAGACGTCGAACTCGCCGTCGCCGTCCCAGTCCATCTCCATCAGCTTTTCGGCGGTTTCGGATGCGCACGCGTCCTCTTCACCCTGCCCCACGTCCTTGGGCTCGGCGGTCGGAACCTCGATCGTCTCGGAGTTCTCACCCTCGGTGCAGCCCGCGAGAACGAGAACCAGGAGAACCAACGCGAACGCGAGACGCGACATGAAACCTCCGCCGCCTAGAACTGGATCGACACCGTAAACGCGAACTGATGGATCTGACCGCCGGTGCGTATGCGATGCCAATCGGGATCGCGGTCGTTTTCGGTGATCCGCTCGACCAGCGCGTGAAGCTGATACGACACGTCCAGACTCATCGGCAGCAGCACGAGCTCGGTGGGATCATAATACTCGATTCCGAACCCGCCCGTGACGACGTGCTTGTCGTTGTCGAGGATATTCAGCGGACCGCTCTGATCGGGCGCGGGGCTCGGCTGAAAATAGTAGCCGCCGCGCAGAGCGATCGACTCCGCCCAATCGACGTTCGGATCGAAGACGTGCTCATAACCGAATCGCGCGTCGACGCGGTCGCGAAAGCGCGGATCGGGGTAGTCCTCGGTCTGATGACGTAGCTCCGACCAACGCCGCCAGTTCACATCGACCTGCACGCTGTCCCGGGGAAGCGCGAGCCCCGCGCCGAGCGTTACCGCCATCGGCGAAAATCCCGTCAGCGAACGCAGCGGATTGTCGGTCGAGGGCAGTTCGAGCACCGTCCCTCCGCTGTCCGTCACCAGTCGCGTCTCGGTGCGGATGCGCCCCGAGCCGTCCACGGTCGAGACCTCGTCGCGCCAGACGAGGCCGAAACGCAGGGCGGTGGGATCGCCGAAGGCCGGCGCGCGGGCGAGCAGCCCCAGCGAGGGTTCGACCTTCGAGAATGTCCGCGAGAGGATTCCCTGATTCGTTTCGAAGCTCTGGTCCGACGCCTGGATTTCGGTTTTCGCAGTCACGTCGGTGTACGTGTCCGACGGGGCGGTCACGCCGCCCATGCCGAACGACATCCAGTCGAAGAGCTTGAACGACGCGGAAAAAAAGAGCGGAAGCAGCGCCGCGTTGCGATCGTTGTAGCGGTACATGTAGGGGGTGTTCGGATCCGCGTAGATCGTGAACGACTTGAGATAATCGCCGAGCCCGAGGACGAGGCCGACGGCGAATCGTTCCGTCAGAAAGCTGCTGAAACGCCCCTCGAAATTGAAATCCGTCGTGAGCGCGATCAGCAGGACGCCGCCGTCGGGATAGGTCTCGGCGTAGTTGTGACCCGGCGTGGTTTCGATCTCGAGATACAGCTCCTTATAGATCGCCTTCCAGCCGAAGACCGCGTGATGCCCCTTCTGAAACGCGAGGCCCGCCGGATTGTAGTAGACGGCCGAGTAGTCCTGTCCGAGCGCCGCGCCCGCGTTGCCCATCGCGCCGTCGCGCGGGCCGACGCCAAACTCCTCGAAGAGTTGATTCGTTCCGCCGAACGCGGTGGATGGATATACAAGTCCGAGTGAGATGGAGAGCGTAAGGCAACCGGCGGCGCAAAGGCCGATCCGCGCCGAAATCTTTCGCAGGGTCATAGCCCTGTCGAGCCGTCGGGGGGCTCGCCGATCGCCTCCCGAATCGCACGTGCGAGCGGCTCGCAACGCGCGTGATCGTCGAGGACGAATACGGATCGCAGCGCGGACGGTTCGAACACCCAATCCACCTCGAGCGCCGGCTTGCCCCGATGCGCGCCCGACTGGCGGGTGCGTACCGCCACATCCCTGACCCGGGCGAGCGGAATGTGAATTGGCGACAGCGCATGATCGACGAGAAAGTTCACGCCCTTGCGATCGATGAAAAACACACCCGGTCCGGGCGCGAGAAACCCCTGCGCCGTCTGGGGCTTGTCGTCCGCGCGCGTCCGACTTCCCAGGTACTCGCCTCGAAACCCGTCTCCAACCGGCAGGTCACCGTCCAGCATGTCCGCGGGCAAGGGATCGCGCCGTCGCCAGAACCCCGTCAGCGCGGCGATCACCACGACGGAAGCCATGGCGACGGAAAGAATGATGACGATGACGAAAGCGGCGTTCATTTCGGCGTTTCACAAGCCCGGTTGACGCGGGACTCTATCGTGGACCGCTTGCAAAATAAAGAGCGCCCCGCCATGATGCGCATCCGAAATCGCACATCCGCAAACCCAGAAATTCCTTCGCGTTTTCAGGAGAGTTCATGGAGGCGATCCTTCTTTCGATCAGTTATCTCGCGGTCCTCGCCGGCGCGGTGACGGGCGTTTTTCGCCTTTTTTCTCCCGACAACGCGGTCGTGCGTCAGCTTCATGCGGCGAGCTCGCCCTTCGCGAATTTCGTTTTCGCCATCTACTTCCTGCTCTTTCAATTTTCCCCCGCTGGTCCGGTTCAGCGCGTGGCCATGGCGCTGTGTTTCATGTCGCTCGCGTACACCGGGTTCGCGTCCGGAAAAAAAGACCCGACGCCATCCGAAAAGCGCCTTCACATCGCCCTCGGACTTGTCACCTTCCTTCTTTTCTCGTTCGTGTTCTTCTCGTTCGTCCTCATCAAGATTGCGCCCGCTTGACGGCGACGCGAATGTCGGGACCCGACTGAGCTTTTTCCAAGCCAAGCGCTGTGATAGCCTCGGCGCGTACCTGCTGACGGGTTTCGCATGCATCGCCGTAGCCTGATCGCGTTCCTCCTCGCCCCGCTGCTCGCGCTCGCGTCTGCGCACACCGCAGACGCGGATTCCGAGACCGTGGCACTGGCGACGCAGGGGCGCGTCACCATCGTCCGCGCGGGCGTCGGCGACATCGCCCTCGCGCCGGGCATCGTCATCGAACCGGGCGACCATCTGGTGTCCGACGACGAAGGGCGCGCGCTCATCCGGTGGTCCGACGAAGCCTTGTTCACCGTCGGGCCTTTTTCGCAGGTTCTGTTCGAGGGCGCTTCGACGGTGGAATCGATCGGAACGGTCGCGTTGCTCTCGGGTGACGTCCGCGTCCTCAAAAGGCCGAACGAAGCCGCCCGTAGGGCGATCGTACGAACGAAGTCCGCGGAGATCGCCGTTGGAGACGGGTATTTGGTTGCCGGTCACGAACGCGCCGGCGAACGCACGCGGATCGTCGTCCTGTCGGGATCGGCGGACGTGAGCAGGGCGGACAGCGACCGGGTGCGTTTCACGGTTTTGCCGAACCAATCGAGTGTCGTGGACGAAACGGCGGGTCCGGCGATTCCGCAACTCGCGCCGCCGGAATTGATCGACACGATGAAAACGCGCACGGCGATCCGCTACGCGCCCGAGCCGGACTCCTTGCCCGGGCAGGTGCGGAATCTGGGCGACAATCCGCTGCGCGATATCCCGACCAAATTGACCGGTTCGGTTTCGGGGACGGGTATCGGGCCTTCGTCCGCCGCCGAGTTCGAGGCGTTCCCCACGAGCGACAACCACTCGCCCGACATTCCCGAGGGGCTCGACATCGACCGCGAGTCCGATGTTTCGCTCGTCATCATCTTCAATGACCTGATCGCGAAAAATCGTCCGCTGGAGAAGAAGTGAAAGCGCGACCCCTCTTCGTCGTACTTCTCTACTTTTGCGCGACGTGGCTCGCGGGGTGCCTGTACGCGAACGACGCCGACGACGGCGAAGAAACGCTCGTCTCACTCCATTGGGGGCTGACCGCGCCGGAATCCACCGACCGTATCTACAACGTGCTGGTCGAGGTGCGCGCCGACGATCTGCGAACCATCCGAAAGAGCTTTGTGGTGTCATCCCAGGACACCGCCACGCCGTACAGGATTCGCCTGTCGATCCCGTCGGGACGCGACCGGGAGTTTCTCGTACACGCGACCGACATGATGGGCGAACGGGCATACGACGGGCGAACGAAGATCGACCTTTCCCCCGGAACGCAGAGCGTGGCCGTTTCGCTCCAGGGTTGGTCCCAGATACGTGGAACGTTTCGCAAATACGACGCGGGTACGCAAGGCCCCGGCGACCCCATCGCGAATGTCGAGGGGGCGGTGATCGGAACGGACCGGATCACCGTGACCACCGACGATGAGGGCGAGTTTTTTTACGAAACGGCGAACGGCGCTTGGATCGAGATCACGGGACTCGTCGACGGAGAGGAGATGGGGCTCGCCCGATCGATCGGCGCGGTCGGCGGCGAGGATCTTTTCGTCGACCTGATTGCGATCGACCCCGAAAGTCGACCCTATCGTCACACGATTCAGGGGGCGGTGGTTTCGTCGGCGACGCCGGGCGAACTGCATCTTTACGGGGCGTGGGCCCAGCAAACCGGCGACGCCATTGTCGCGATCATCGAGGACCCTGATGGCGGTGGTTTCCGCCTCGACACCATCGCGGACGCCGAGGACGAAACGCACCTGGCGGTCGCGCTTCCCGATCTCGAATATTCGCTCTCGCCGTATCGGTTGCTGCTGCGCAACGACTTCGGCGGCGACTCGAACTGGATCGACCTCTACGCCCGCTGATCGGGCTTACGGGGCCGGACTCACCGCCTTCAGGTTAATCGACGCGGGCAGCGGAATCTCCCAACTCGTCAGCGGAACGTTGAGCCGGATCGTCGTGGTCCCGCGGATGTCGGCGATGATGCGTCCGTCGGTCGAAAATCCCACCGCGCCCGTCGCCTTGAAGGCCACCTCGGGCACGATCAGCCCCGCGAAGAGCGGATTCGAGACGGCGAACTGGGTCGGCAAATCGACCGCCATTTCGGGCAGGCCGTCCACGCCGGTCGATACGTCCGCCGACCCCTGCGTGGCCGCGTCGATGCGAATCGGGCCCGTGTCGAGCGGGCCGTAATCCGCGCGTCCGAACGCCTTGCCCAGATCGATGCCCGTGTTCGTCGAAAAGATCCGCGTGCCGTCGACGAGCGCGATGGGAAGCGCCGCGTCGTCGTCATTCGTATCGAGCGGACGCACGTGACCGACCATGTACCCGGTTGCGTAGCTCGGCGTTCCGAACAGACCGAACAGGTTGATGGCGAAGTAGTTGACGTCGGTTGGCGTTTCGGCGCCGTCCACATAACCCGACGTGTCCGAGTCGGCGGCGGGGTTGAGCTCGAAGACGAGCTTGACCACGTCGTCTTCGCGCACCGCGCGGAACGTGGTCGCCACGCTGGCGTCGGCGATCGAACCGCCCGGCAGCCCGTCGCCGTCCACATCGAGCGCGATGCCCGCGATGTTGGTCGCCCCGTCCGTCACCCGCCATTGATACGTGTGATCGGGATCGAAGGGCTCGTTCGGCGTGAAGACGATGCTCGTCCAGTTGGCGACGAGTGTGCCCTCGACCGGGGCCGAATCGGTCACATCCGTCACGAAGACGGTGTCGTCCAGCGCGAGGGACGCGGGGTCCATGATCTGCGTGAACCAGATCTGCACCGGCAGGTGCGCGGGGTGCGCAAAGAGCGAGTTGACTCCCGGGTCGCTCGTGCCGAGCTGCGGCGGAACCTGCGTCGCCTCGGACGCCCCCGTTGTAAACCGGTAGCGGATGGGCTCGACATGGGTGTTCCCCGCGAGATCGGAGATCGACGTGTCGAGGCGCACCTCGTACTCCGTCAGCGGCGTCAGCGGCCAATTCGGCTCGAACGTGAGCTTCGGTCCGTTGATCGTGACCCGTCCCGCCACGCCGGTCTGCGACGCCGCGCTCCACACGGTGATCGGCGTCGACGACGAACTCTTGATCGGCTCGTTGAAGTAGATCCGAATGGGATCGCCGAGCCGCACGTTTTCGGCGTAAGGACGGGGCGCGGACGAGACCACGGCCGGCGCATCCGCGTCACCTTCGCTCTCGTAAGCGCCCTGCGGCGGACGCAGGCCCAGCGAAACCGTCACGTCCATCGACTCGCCGAAGATCTCGACCGTCTCATACGTCGCGACCTCCATCGAGAGAAGGCCGCCATCGACGGTCTCGGCGTGACCCACGAGGCGAAGTCCCAAAAGCGCCTGCCCCATCTGGGCGTTGGCGGTCGAGTTGTCGGTGTTGATGGCCGCGTCGAGCGTGAACTTCAGGCCGACCTTTCCTCCGTGGATGCCGTAGGTGCGATCCGCGCTCTGCATGAACCCGAAGGCGTCCGTGAGCACCGTCAGCGTGATGTCGCCGGTTTCGAGGCCCGACGAAATCCGCCCGCCGAAGAGCGCCTCCAGACTGCTGGCGTGGAGCTTCTGCCCGCGGCGGATCACCACCGGAACCGAGGTCGGATCGGCGGCCGTGTTTCCCATCTCGACGCGGAGTTGGCCGCCGAGAAATGCCTGCGTGCGACCGAGCAGCGTGGAGCCGATCACCATCGAGTTGATGGGCTCGCCGGTGTAGCCGCTGGGGTCGAGCTGGGCGATATCCGTCACCGGGTCGCAGCTCGACGCGTCCGACATGGTGGGGCACTGCTCGACGATCAACGTGGCGCGCGGCGTTGAGTCGAGAATGTCGAAGGTGTAGGTCGCGTCCTCGCCCATCGGCTCGCCGCCCGCATCGCGCAGATCGCCGCCGATAAACAGCTCGTACGTGCGTCCCGGCTCCAGATCGGAACTCGGGTCGATGGCGACCAGCCCGCCGGCGACGAACAGGTCCGCCGGGATCGGCGTTTCGCTGCCGACGCGCCGGATGGCGATGTTCGTTCCGTAACGCAGCGTGGGATCGACGGGTTCCGAGAAATAGACGTGGAATGTGCTCCAGTCGAAGACGTCCTCGCTCGGATCGGGGACGAGCGACGTGACGCTCATCGGCGTTCCCGCGAGGGGGCGTTCGCCGCGAGTGGAAAACGCGATCGTGTGCGTGGAGCGGCCGTCGAGCTCGGGCGCCGCGCCGTTCGCGTCGCGCACGGTGTCGTGAACGACCGCTTCGTACGACGAGTTGGGGAGCAGCCGCTCCAGCGGGATGACGAGCAGATTGAATCCCGTCGCGCCAAGCCTGGCGGGCACGGCGATGCGTTCGCCGCCGGGCTCCACGCGAAACAACTCGGCCTCGGCGCCGGATAACGACGCCAAGTCGATCATCCGATTGAAATGGAAGACGACCTGCGTGGCCAGCGCCACGCCGCCGGTGCCATCCGCGGGAATCGTCGCGTGCAGCTCGAAGACCGACGATTCCTTTTTCTCGTATTCCATATCCTGGGCGCAGGCCGCGAGCATCGCGACCGCCACCAGGACCCCGATGATCCATCCGCGTCCGATCATGAGCGGCCCCTTAGAAGCGGAGGGTGAGCGAGCCGGAGGCCGCGTTGACGTTGCCCTTGCTCTCGAACTTCGCACCGTCGCCGTCCTCGTATTCCGCGGGCACCAGATACTGGTGGAAATAGGTCAGGTCGAACGACACCGGAAGCGCGAGCACCGGCGGCTCGGCCACGGTATACCCCACGCCGATCGATCCGACGTGCCGGTCGTTGTCGAGGAAGATGTTGCCGTCGCTCCCCGGTTTGCGCATCGGCGTCGGCTGATACTGATACCCCAGACGCAGCGGCAGATTCTCGACCACGAAGTACTCGAGCCCCGTCCGAGGCTGGTAAACGTCGACGAAGTCGACTTGCGCGCGCTTGCGCGGCAGGTCGCCGTCCTTGATCTGCGTGTCGAATGCGCCCCAGTTGATCCACGTGCCGTCCAACGTCCACATCACGTTCTCGGTCAGGTCGAACGACGCGCCGATTGACACGTTCTGGGGGACGTAGGTGTCCTGGAACGACAAAACCATGGGGAGCTTCGTGAGGCTGGATTCGCCCACCGTCGCGTCGGCATCGACGATGATGTCGCCGAACTTGCCGTAGTTCTCCATGCGGTAGGTGACGCCGAGGTCGGCCTTTTCGAAGTCGAAGAACACCGACGCGATCAGCGAGTGCGCCAGACGCGCGTCGAGGATCATGCCCTCGTCTTCGGTGTTGCCG
>CAZPJD010000289.1:0-4184 GCA_964586775.1 uncultured bacterium
ATCGTGCGCAGCTTCGGGTTTTCCAAGGCACACGCCGAGAACATCTGCCAGACGGTGATCGGCATGCTGCTGATGGAGACCGCAGCCGCCGAGGACCGCCCGCTGCCGCGATCGCTCGTCGGTAAGGTCTATTTCGGCGACGGATACAAGCTCTACTGCGTGGAGTGCGAGGGGCGCGGCGACCGTCTGCCTCCGGCGTTTCACCAAGCGTTCCGCAAGTGGGAACAGCGGTTCACGCGACGCCGGGAGGGCGCTCCGGTTGAGACCGACCGCGGCGACGCACGGCCGGAGAATGGTGGCGAAGGTCCGCCGCGTCGGCGTCGCCGTCGGCGTCCGCGCCGACCGAAACCGCCGGCCGAGGCCGCGGTCTGATCGTTCGCGGCGTTCCCGGATTGTGTTATCCCCACCGATGCCTTACATTTTCGCGCGTTTTCGCGGCGATTCGGGGTGGCCCGTCCCGCGAAGGGCGAAACCTTGACGTGAACCGATGAAACCGACGAACGACAACTGGACCGTGCTCGTCCTGTCGCGGGACCCCGCGACGCCGCGCCGCTTTGTCGTGAGCCGTCGGGCGGTGCGTCGGGCCGCGCTGGCCGCCGGGTTCGCCGCAATCGGTCTGGGCGTCGGCGTCTTCGATTACGTCCAGACCAAGATGGACGTGATGGTCGCCCAGCGCCGCGAGAAGACCCTGTTGACGCAGGTGCGCGACGAGCGGGCAAACGCCGAGGAGCGCCTGACGCAGCTCTCGGCCCTGCGCGACGAGGTGTTGCAGCTTCGGCGCGCGGTGAACGCGTCATCGAAGCTCGATCAGTCGCTGCGTCGCGAGCAGGGTCTCGCCAGCCCCGCCGAGCACGTCATCGCCGCCGGCGGCGCAGAGGTGCAGGTTCCGCTGGCCGATCGTTTCGACGACCGCGACATCGAACGGATGCACTCGGCGATCCGCGAACTCATCGAGCGCGCGGGGATTCGCAAGACGAGCCTCGCCACGCTCTCGCGGTATTTCCGCGACCAGAGCGCGCAGGTCGCCCAGCGACCGGGCCTGTGGCCGATCAAGGGCTGGGTGACGAGCAACTTCGGCATGCGCACGAGCCCGTTCACGGGCGAGACGGCGATGCACGAAGGCTTCGACATCGCCGCGCCGATCGGCACCGTGGTTCGCGCCCCGGCGGGCGGCACGGTCGTTTACGTCGGCACGCACGACAACTACGGCAATTACCTCGTGATCGACCACGGCGGCGGGCTCACCACGCACTACGGGCATCTGGCGTCATCGCTGGTGGCCGAGGGCATTCGCGTCGCGGCGCGCGCGCCGATCGCGCTGGTCGGCAACACGGGGCGCTCCACCGGTCCCCACCTGCACTACGAAATCCGGATGATGGATATCCCCGTCAATCCGGCGCCCTACCTGCCCGAGGACCCCGAGGAGCCGACCGACTTCGCGCAGGGTCCGTGAGCCGAGCCGCCCCGCGATGGGGCGTGCGCACGGGATGACTCGGATTCGGATCACGGATACGGCCACGAGGTGAGGACCATGCCTTCGTTATTCGCGAAGATTTTCGGCACCAAAAACGACCGCGAGATCAAGCGGCTCAGCAAGATCGCCGAACTCGTCAATGCGCGGGAAGAGACCATCAAACCTCTTTCCGACGACGCCCTGCGCGCCAAGACCGTCGAATTCCGCGAGCGGCTCGCGAACGGCGAGACCCTCGACGACCTGATCCCCGAAGCCTTCGCCGTGGTGCGCGAGGCGTCGCTGCGGTCGCTGGGGATGCGCCACTTCGACGTGCAGGTGATCGGCGGACTCGCGCTGCACGAGGGGTGCATCTTCGAGATGCGCACCGGCGAAGGAAAGACGCTCACGGCTACGCTGCCGCTGTACCTGAACGCGCTCGCCGGGCGCGGGGCGCACGTCGTGACGGTCAACGACTACCTCGCAAAGCGCGACAGCGAGTGGATGGGCACGATCTACCGCTTCCTCGGGCTTTCCGTCGGCGTCATCGTCCACGGGCTCAACGACCGCGAGCGCCGCGAAGCGTACCACTGCGACATTACCTACGGCACCAACAACGAGTTCGGATTCGACTACCTGCGCGACAACATGAAGCTCGATCGCGCGGGCATGGTGCAGCGCGACTATTTCTACGCGATCGTCGACGAGGTGGATTCGATTCTCATCGACGAGGCGCGCACGCCGCTCATCATCTCGGGCGCGACGGAAGACTCGACCGAGATGTACTACCAGGTCAACGGCGTCATCCCGGGGCTGCACAAGGAGGAGCACTATACGATCGACGAGAAGGCGCGGTCGGTGATGCTGACCGAGGCGGGCGTCGAGCGCGTTCAGAAGACGATGGGCATCGACAATCTGTACGACCCCGAGCACATCGAGACGCTGCACCACGTCAATCAGGCTTTGCGCGCGCACACACTGTATCAGGTCGACCGCGACTACATCGTCAAGGACGGCGAGGTGGTGATCGTCGACGAGTTCACGGGCCGCCTGATGCCGGGACGGCGGTGGTCGGACGGGCTACATCAGGCGATCGAGGCCAAGGAGCGCGTCAAGATCGAGAGCGAGAACCAGACCCTCGCCACGATTACGTTCCAGAATTTCTTCCGCATGTACGACAAGCTGGCGGGCATGACCGGCACCGCGGATACCGAGGCGGTGGAGTTCAAGAAGATCTACGACCTCGAAGTGCTCGTCGTTCCCACGCACCGCGACATGATCCGCGAGGATCACGCGGACATCATCTATCGGAGCGCCAAGGAAAAATTCAAGGCGGTGGTCGAGCGGATCGCCGAGTGCCACGAAAAGGGCCAGCCGGTGCTGGTGGGCACGATCAGCATCGAGAAGAACGAGATGATGTCGGTGCTGCTCAAGCGGCGCGGCATCCCGCACGAGATCCTCAACGCCAAGAATCACGAGCGCGAGGCCGAGATCATCGCGCAGGCGGGACGCAAGGGGCAGGTCACGCTCGCGACCAACATGGCCGGGCGCGGCACCGACATCATCCTCGGCGGCAACGCCGAGATGATGACGAAGGCGCGCTGGCGATACGAGAATCCCGAGGAGCCCTACGACCCGGAGCGACCGGAGTGCGCGACGATGCACGAGATGTTTCGTGCGCAATGTGAATCGGAACGGACCGATGTGCTGGCCGCCGGCGGCCTGATGGTGCTCGGCACGGAGCGCCACGAGTCTCGCCGCATCGACAATCAGCTTCGCGGACGGTCGGGACGCCAGGGCGATCCGGGCGCGTCGATTTTCTACCTCGCGCTCGACGACGACCTGATGCGCATCTTCGGATCCGAGCGCATGGACTCGATGCTCGCCAAGCTCGGCGTGCGTGAAGACGAACCGATCTTCCACCCGTGGATCACGAAGGCGATCGCCAACGCCCAGCAGAAGGTCGAGGGACACAACTTCGACATCCGTAAGCGACTGCTGGAGTACGACGACGTGATGAACAAGCAGCGCGAGGTGGTCTATTCCGAGCGCCTGCGAGTGCTGGAGGGCGAGGCGCTTCGAGACGACTATCTGGAGATCGCCGAGGAGCTCGCCGCCGAAATCATCGCGCAGCACTGCGACGAAAAAGCCTATCCCGAGAATTGGCCGTGGCAGGAGCTCATCGACCTCGTGCGCGCGCGCTGGGGGCTCGATCCCTTTGTCGAATACCAAAAAGACGACGATCGCATGGAGGCGCGCGTCGAGGACCTGCGCGAAAAACTCAAGGCCGGATTGATCGACTACTACACGAACAAGGAAGAGATGGTCGGCGAGGCCATCATGCGCGATGCCGAGCGCTACTTCATGCTGACCACGATCGATGCGCACTGGAAGGAACACCTGTTCCACATGGATCACCTGCGCGACGGCATCGGACTTCGCGGATACGCGCAGGAGAATCCGCTGCTGGCGTATAAGCGCGAAAGCTTCGGCATGTTTCAGGAGATGATGGGCCGCATCCGCGAGCACGCCTTCGACAAGGTGATGAAATTCGTGGTGGCGACCGACGACGAGATGCAGTTCAAGCGCAAACCCGTGACGCGAAAACCCGTCAACTACGGACGAGAGGCGCTGCGGCAGGTGCAGCGGCCCGAGGCGTCGCCCGACAAGGCCAGGCTCATGCCGGTCAAGCGCACGGGCGTGAAGGTCGGACCCAACGACCCGTGCCCGTGCG
>CAZPJD010000290.1:0-7832 GCA_964586775.1 uncultured bacterium
CGGATGGCGACTTCCGTTTTGCCAAAGCCGACGTCGCCGCAAATCAGGCGGTCCATCGGTTTGGGGCTGCGCAGATCGGCGACGACGTCCGTAATGGCCTGCAGCTGATCGGGAGTTTCCTCGAAGGGGAAGGTCTCCTCGAACTCGGTAAACGTCTCGCCGCCGTCGCCGAATGCGTGGCCCTGCTGCTCGGCGCGCATCGCGTAGAGCGACAGAAGCTGGCGCGCCATGGCCTGAATCGACGCGCGGGCCTTGTCCTTGGCTTTTTCCCAACTCGTGCCGCCGAGCCGATCGAGCAACGCCGCGCCGCCCGCGCCCACGTATCGCTGCACCTGCGAGAGTCGATCGACCGGCAGGTAGAGCTTGTCGCCCCCGGCGTACTCGAGCGCGAGGAATTCGCCGTCGTAGCCGCGCACCGCGAGCTTGGCCAGCCCCTGATACACCGCGATGCCGTGCTGGGCGTGCACGATGGCGTCGCCCGGCGCGATGTCGCCGAAATCGGCGATGGCCTCGCCCTTGCGGCTCGCCACCCGGTCGCCGTGGCGACGTTTCCCGAAGATCTCTTCCTCGGTGACGATGGCGATCCGCGGCTCGTCGATCACCACGCCGCCCGCCAGATCGGCCTCGATCACCGGAATCGTCGGACCCGGCGGACTCGACACGATGTTTCGAAGGTCGAGCGCGGGCTCGTCCGCCGACGTCCGCACGCGAAATTCGTACGACGTGAGCAACCGGCGCAGGCGATCGACGCCCGACGGTTGTCGCGCGACCAGCGCGACGCGACGCTCCTCGCGCGACCACGTGCGAAGCCGCGTGACGAGAGGTTCGAGCATGTGCTCGTCCTGCGCGCGGGCGAGGATCTCCTCGCGTAGGGTCGTCAGCGTCTGGGACTCCAGATGCACGCGCTCGCCGCGCCCGCGCCGCGCAGGGGCGACGTCGCCGAGCGTCAGCGACCGGAAGGCGTCGAGCCGCTCGAAGAGCGCCGCCGGCTCCTGATAAAGCGCATCCGCATCGACGCACAGCTTGCCGGCCTCGCGCGCCTGCGCGCGCCGCTTGTGGATGAGGTCGCGTTCCACCTCGCCCATCGCGTCGATCAGGTCGGGCTGCACGTCCACGACGAGGGTGTCGCCGGGCAGGTAATCGGCCACCGTGTCGAGGTGGTCGAAGAATAGCGGAAGAAGAAACTCCATGCCCGGCGCGTGGATGCGCGAGCCCACCTCTTCCACCAGCCGCTCGCGCACGCGGCGCTCGATATCCTGATCGTCGGCGACCGCCTTGACCCGGGCGGCGAAGGCGGCCCGCGACGCGGCGTCGATGAGCAGCTCGCGGCAGGCGAAGATGCGGGTGCGTTCGACGTGTTTGCGCGTCGTTTGGCGCGCGGGCGAGAAGACACGAATCGAACGGATCTCGTCGCCGTCGAACTCGATGCGCACAGGTTCGTGTTCGAGCGGGCTCCAGAAATCGACCACGCCGCCGCGCACGGCATATTCCCCGACGTCCTCGACCAGCGTAACGCGGTGGTATCCCGACTCTTCGAGCGCGAGCACGCACAGGTCGCGGTCGGCGTCTTCACCCACGGAGAGCGAGAGCGACGACGCGAGCACCTTTTCGTGGGGGACGACCCGCTTGAGCAGCGCGCCGACCGGCGCGACGACCACGGCGCGCGAGCGCGTTTCCAGCAGCGCCGACAGCGCGGCCATGCGCGCAGCCACGATGGCGGCATGCGGCGAGACGGACTCATAAGGTGCGATGTCCCACGGCGGATATGCGATGAGGCGTTCTCGCGAGCCGTCGTCGGGCAGGAACGCGCGCGTCTCGGCAACGAGTCGCTTGGCCGCCTCGCCGTCGGCGCAGACGACGAGGGCGGGGCCGCCGTGCGCGGCCAAGGCTTCGGCGAGCACGAGCGGCAGGGCCGCGCCGCGCAATCCCGCGACGGCGAGATCCGCGGTGGTTTCGCCGATCACCCGCCGGACGCGGGCGAGTTGCTCGATTTCATGATGGACGGGCACCCGGGGCGCGAGCGCGTCGTCCGGTTCGGAACGATTCATTTCACTGGAAATGCCGCATCACGAAATGCACCGGCGGCCAAAGCGCCGGAAACGCATGATAGAACCATTGAAACACGAAAATCGCCGCGATGATGCTCGCGATGCCGCCAATGATGGGCGGCACCTTGGAGTGCTCCTCGAAGCGAAAGACCTTGTGGAAGATCGGGTCGAGCGCGAATCGAACGCCGATGTTGATCGCGATGAAAATCAGCACGCCGATGACGCACAGGAACACGAAGGTCAGATACATCCACAGGTTGGGAAAGAAATCGTATTTGAAAAACGCGGCGATCTTGGCAACGAACCCGACCGCCTGATCCTGCAACTCGGGTCCGCCCGGAGTGCCCGTCGGCGCGGGGCTCGCGGGCGGCGCGGGAAGGCCGGGCGCGGCGTGCGGCGTCGGCATCGGCGGCGGAACGGGGGTCGCGGCGGCGTCCGCGCCGGGGGTCGGCGAAGGCGCCATGTGTTCCTGGGCGATCACCATCAGGCGCAGCAGCGTGGAGTTCATGACGCGGCTCCGAGGTTCGTGGAAAACGCCGGGATCTTAGCGTTCGACCGACGCGTTGACAACGCACGAAACCGGCATGTCTATGCTCCGAGACTTTGTCACCGCGCTGGGAGATGGACCGAAAACTCACCCGGTCCCGCGCGCGTTCGTCCGGTCCTTTTTCTTCGGCGCCCCGGATTCGCGCTTCTTTTCGGTGGAATCGGTTTCCCCCCTCTTCTTGGCGGGATGCGTCGCGAGCCAGTCGAAGATGGTCGGAAACACCTCGGTCTCGGCGCGCAGCCCCACCAGCAGATCGAAGTGGCCGTAATGGTCGCGGTGGCCGTGGTCCGGGCCGAAGAGCGCCTTGGCGTGTCGTTCGTGGCCGAGCTGCGCCAGCGTCCGGTCGATCAGCTTCGGCGGGGCCTGGCGGTCGCGGTCGCCGCCCAGCAGCAGGATCGGCGTTTCGATGGACGACATCTTGTCGCCGTAACGCACCTGGTCGTCCACCGAGCGAAACCCTCCCGGCTCGAACAGCGTGGTCATTTGCTGTGTCACATTTCCCGACACGTCGTTGATGACGCCCGCGTGGATGGCGCGCCCGGCGGAGGGGGCCGTATTCGACGGCCAATAATTGAACTCCTCGGTGATCGTGTGCCCCCGGCCGTCCATGGGCGAGGAGATCTTGGAGATGAGGCCGAGGTGATTGCGTTTCATCCATCGGATCAACGGATGGAAACGCAGCAAGGGGATGTAGTACGAGCCGGTGTCGGAGTAGTCGATGCCCGATCCCACCGTGATGCCCGATGCGACGCGCGACGAGCCGTGCACCCCGCAATGGCAGAAGAGCAGGAGACCGCCCATGCTGTGGCCGATCCAGTGCAGTTGCGAGTAGTTCGAGCGCGAGAGGATGTATTCCACGATCGCCGGGTCGTCGCGATGGATGTAGTCGTCCACCGACCAGTCCCACTTGCGTTCGCCGAAGGGCACCGGGCGGTCGCTGTCGGCCCGGCCGCGCAGGTCGCACGCCCACACGTCGTAGCCGCGATCGGCCAGCGCGTGCGCGATCGACGGCACGGGCGCTTCCGGCTTGCCCACGCCCAGATCGAACCCCTTGTGATTGGCGGAATAGCCATGATGCAGAAGCACGGGTTCGCCGTGGGGATTTGCGCCGCGCGCGCGCCAACGGTGGATGGCGATGCGCCAGCCGTCGGACGTAACGGTGTAGTGCGTCTCGTCGGGACGCGGTTTGGGGGCGTAGCGCCCGGCCGCGAAACGCAGCAACGTCCAGCCGAGGGCGAGAATGACCAGAATGAAGGTGAGGCAATTCATGGCGCGAGTATCGGGAAGCGCGGCTTGCCGCGCAAGGGCGGCGCGTTAGCGATATTTCGCGGGGTCGGCGCGCCCCGCCTCGGCGAATCCCTTGAGACGCAGGCGGCAGGCGTCGCACTCGCCGCAGGCGCGACCGTCCGCGTCGGGATCGTAGCAGCTCGTCGTCAGCGCGAAATCGACCCCGAGCCCGGCGCCGAGCTCGATGATTTGGGCCTTCGTCAAATCGATCAGCGGCGTGTGGATCGTCATGCGGGTGCGTCCGTCGACTCCCGCGCGCGTCGCGAGGTTCGCCATTCGCTCGTAAGCCCGGATGTATTCGGGACGGCAGTCGGGGTAGCCGCTGTAGTCGAGGGCGTTGACGCCGATGAAGATGTCGGCCGCTTGGGTCACCTCGGCGAAGGCGAGCGCGAAGGACAGAAAGATCGTGTTGCGCGCCGGAACGTAGGTGACGGGGATTCCCTTCGCCATCTCGTCGGCGGCGCGTCCTTTGGGCACGGGCAGATCGCCGGTGAGCGCCGAGCCGCCGAAGACGCGCAGGTCGATGTCGGCGATCACGTGACGCGCCACCCCGAACGCCTCGGCCACGCGTCGCGCGGCGTCGATTTCGATCGCGTGCCGCTGGCCGTAGCGGAAGGTCAGCGCGTGGAGCGCGAAGCCTTCACGCCTCGCCACGGCGAGCGCGGTGGTCGAATCGAGTCCGCCGCTCAGCAGGACGACCGCGTTTTTTTTCACGACCACATCCTCGATCATGCGCGTAACCCTCCGCCGCGTCCACCGACGACGCGTCCTTTCTCATGTTCCGCGGCGAAGGTAAATCGCCTGGTCGGTCGCGATCCCGTCGTTGTGAAAAAAACGGGGCTGCGAACGGGTCCGGTCATCTGTCGGTCGCCCCGGATGTCCAGTCCAGTGCTTCGGTCGTCAATGCAGGGTTCGTTGCTTACCGGAAAACTCGATCGAAACACGCTTTACACTTTTCTTTTGCCTTCTTCGACACCGTGTGAGACAATCCAGCCATCAATCGTTGGCCGACGATTTTGGCGTGTTTTCGATGCTGTGGAATGAGGGAGGCGAAATCATGATGGATTCGATTCTCGCGGCAGTGCGAACTTTCTTGTGTTTTGTCGTGGTCGCCTTGTTGTCGCTGGCCGGCTGCGCCGGCGGTGAAAGTCACGGCGATGAATCGGGGAGCCCGCCGGACGACGATATCGTTGACGACACCGGGGACGACGATGTCGGCAACGACGACGCGGACGACGACTTGGACGACGACGCGGACGGCGGCGACGATGATGGCGACGCGCCTTCGGCCTGCGAGGAAGCTCTTGAGGGCGAAGTCGACGCCTGCTTCGAGGGCCTCACCGCGGACGACGTCTGCGAAACGGCGGACGCCGAATGCTGGGTCGAGTGTTTCGAGCACACCTCCGACTGCACCGCTTGGGCGGACTGCGTCGAATCGGTGTGCGTCAACGGCGAGGACCCGTGGTGGAACGACGACGACGCCGATGATGACGACGCCGACGATGACATAGACGACGATGACATAGACGACGATGCGGACGACGACACCGGCGAGGATGACTCCTTCATCGGCCGCGTCATCCTTGCGGTGGTTCCCCAGCCGGTTGAGGGAGCGCGCCTCGACTTCTACGCCCCTTCGCGTCGCGACGCGACGCCGGTGGCCACCACCACGACATCGGTCTCCGGCGATTATTCGTTGTCGCTGCCCCCTGGCGAGTATCACGTGGTCATTACGCCTCCGGATGGATTGGATCTCGCGGTCGCGGAGTATGACGTCGAGGCTCTGGCCGACGATCCGACGCCGCCGTTCTCCACAATGCTGATGAACGAAAACATGGACGACAACCAGGTTCGGATCGCGCTGCAATGGGGTTTCACGCCGGCGGATCTCGACTCTCACCTCCTCGCGCCATGCCCCGATTCCACTCCCGGTGCGTGCGGCGATTCGAACACCTATCACCTGTATTTCGCCGCGCGGCAGTGGTCGCAATATTTCAACCTCGATGTGGACGACACCACCAGCTATGGCCCCGAAGTGATGACGGTCCTCACGGCGACGCCGGGAACGTACCGCTTCGCCGTCCACGACTATACGAATCTCGGCTCGGGGATTTCGAGCGCGATGTCGCTCTCGGAGGGGCTTCAGGTCATCGTGTTCGGGCCGTCGGGGAATACCGTCTATCGGCCCGATGGGGAAACGCCCGGCACGGTCTGGATGGTCGTGGACCTCGATTACGACGGAAGCGGTTGGACATTGACCGAGGTGAACGACTGGTGCTTTGGGCACACCGCCGACGGTGTTTTCGAGGCTTGTCCCTGAAACCCGCCGCGCGAATCCGATGGGATCGCGTAGCCTGAATTATGCCACGGCGGCGTCGCGCGCGGCACGCTCGGCGACGATGGCCTCTTCGAGCGACTGAAGCGGATATGGGTCGAACCCGCGCAGGATGTCGTCCTCGCCGAAGTACGATTTCTCGTTGCCGTAGATCTTGCCGTAGATGATGCGCGTGACGCCCGCGCCGAGCAGCGTCTTGAGGCACGACAGGCATGGCTTGAAGGTGCAGTAGCAGGTCGCGCCGTCGAGCGAGATGCCGAAACGCGCCGCCTGCAATACCGCGTTTTGCTCCGAATGAATCGTGCGCACGCAGTGGCCGTCCTTGACGAGATGGCCGACCTCGTCGCAGTGCGGCGTTCCGTGCAACGACCCGTTGTAGCCGGTCGTGAGGATGCGGTGATCCTTGACGATGACCGCGCCGACCTTGAGCCGGTCGCACGTGGCGCGAGAGGCCACGACTTCGGCGACGCTCATGAAGTATTCGTGCCAGGTCCCGCGAGACATGACGGACTCCCCGATAACGATGTGCGGCGTATGGCGCGGGCCGTGCCGTCGGCCCGAATCTCACGAGACCGGACGGGAGACGGGACGAGCGCCGCCGCCCCCCGCCCGGTCGAAACGGTCGATCACGAACAGCCGGTCGTCTCTCCGCAAGTCACGCACTTGAGGCACGTGCCGTTGCGCACCATGGTGAACTGGCCGCAGGCGTGGCACGCGTCGCCAGTGAATCCCTTGGCCTTGGCCTGTTGGACGAGGCGGAAGGATTCGGACTGCGGCGGCGCGACCTCGGCGGCGAGATTGCCGACGACGGGGGTTTCCACCTTCACCTCGCCCTTACGGACGGGCGCGGCGGCACCGGTGGGCACGCTGCGCAGCGACGCCTTCATACCGGCCGCGGTCGCGGTGCCGACGGACCCGCTGCCCCGAGCCTCGACGCGATCGGCCGTCTTCGACGGCAGCGCGCGCACGACGACCTCGTCGCCCGCCGGATGCGCGGGCTCGGCCCAACCCTCGTCCGCCACATCGCCTTCGTAAATGTCCTCGATGATGTCCGCGTCCTCGTTGTGGGCGAGGTCGGTGCGGTTGAGATAGGCGATGGCGAGCTCGCGGAAGACGTAATCCACAATGGACGTGGCCATCTTGATGCGCTTGTGGCCGGCGACGATGCCGTTGGGCTCGAAGCGCGTGAACACGAAGGCGTCGACGAACTCGTCCAGCGGCACGCCGTGCTGCAGGCCGAGGCTTACCGCGATCGCGAAGCAGTTCATCAGGCTTCGAAACGCCGCGCCCTCTTTGTGCATGTCGAGGAAGATCTCGCCCAGTGCTCCGTCCTGGTATTCACCGGTGCGCAGGTAGATCTTGTGCCCTCCGATGGCGGCTTTTTGCGTGTAACCGCGGCGGCGTTCGGGCAGGCGACGGCGCTGGCTGAGGTATCGGAACACGATGCGCTCGGTGATGCGCTCGGCCACGGCCTCGACGTTCGACTGCTCGATCTCGGTTTCGGCGCCCATGCTGGCGAGGGGCTGCGAGAGCTTGGAGCCGTCGCGATAGAGCGCGACGCCCTTGAGCATCCATTTCCAGCCCTTGATGTAGGTATCCTGCACGTCCTCGACGG
>CAZPJD010000291.1:0-36829 GCA_964586775.1 uncultured bacterium
GCGTGGGGTCGGCGTGCCCCGCGAAACGCATCGAGAGCCTATGCCACTTCGCGTCGAAGAACGCGATGAACATCGACGGGCTTGGCGACAAGCTGATCCGGCAGGTGGTGGAAAAGGATCTTGTGCGAAACCCCGCGGACATCTTCCGTCTGACGCGGGAACAGTGGGCCTCGCTCGACCGCATGGCCGAGAAAAGCGCCGAGAACCTGACGGCCGCGATCGAGGCGACCAAGGAGACGACGCTGCGCCGCTTCATCTTCGCGCTGGGCATCCGGCATGTCGGCGAGGCGACGGCCAAGGCGCTGGCGGACGCGTTCGGCTCGATCGACGCGGTCGCCTCGGCGACGACCGAGCAGCTCGCATCGGTGCCGGACATCGGTCCCATCGTCGCGGCGTCGATCCACGGCTGGTTCGAGGACGGAGGCAACCGGAAGCTCGTCGCGGATATGATCGCGCTCGGCGTGAATCCGCGATGGGAGAAGGTCGAACCGATGGGCCGCTTCGCGGGGACGACCGTCGTTCTGACGGGAACACTCGCGTCGATGGACCGGAGCGACGCGAAGCGGCGGCTCGAAGAACTCGGTGCGACCGTGGCGGGTAGCGTGAGCAAGAAAACGGGTATCGTTGTCGCGGGCGAATCGGCGGGGTCGAAGCTCGACAAGGCACGGGAACTGGGTATCGAAATCTGGGACGAAGAGCGCTTCTTGCGTGAGATCGGAGCGTCGTGAGCGCGAAAGGCGAATCGAACGTGACGGCGGCCGCGCATCTGACGATTTCCGGGCGCGTTCAGGGTGTGTGGTATCGCGCGAGTGCGCGCGAGGTGGCGTTGCGCGTCGGCGTCGTCGGTTGGGCTCGCAACCTGCCGAACGGCGACGTCGAGGCATTCGCCGAGGGGGAGCGTGACGCGGTGGATCGTTTTATCGAGTGGTGCCGCGAGGGCCCGCCCCACGCGCGCGTCGACCGCGTCGATGTCGCGTGGGTGGAACCCGAACGCCACGCCGCGTTTCAGATCCGCTGATGCTTGGCGCACTCAACGTCCGAACGCAGGCCCTGCTGCTCACCGCGCTCATCGCGGCGATGCTGGCGATCGTCGTGTGGACGCGCAAGGAACGCAGCCGCACCACGCTGCCGTTCTCGATATTCAACGGGGTGATCGTCGCGTTCGCGTCGTCGTACGTCGGCTTCAAGATCTCGGGCGATCACAATTTCCTGCGTTCGATGATTTCGGCCGCGGCGTTCGTCGTCCCGAGCTATTTCTATCTCGTCTACAGCTACGCGATGACTCCGGTGAGATGGCTCGACGCCATCCTCGTGGCGCTGTTCGGTGCGGCGGCCGTATTTTCCGTGTCCGCGTTCATCCCGCAGTTCGACACCGCCATCCGGCTGGTTGCGTGGTTTCCGCCCGGCGCGCGATCGGGGCGCGTCGCGCTCGCGATTCTGGCCATCGGCGCTCCGGCGTTGATTCTGCTCGTCATCCGCTATCTGCGCGAGCGCGAGATGGTTTTGCGTCGGCGCTATCGCGGTCTCATCGGTGCTTCGGCCGCGACGATCGGCCTTTGCGCGTTCGCCGAGGCCGCGGGCGGCGGCGGCCCGGTCGCCCCTGTCGCCCTGATGTCCTACCAGTACTATCTGTTTCAATCCGTGGTGCGTTACCAGTCGTTCAGCCTCGGCACGTTCGCGGGACGCACCATCATGCTCGTCACGTCCACGATCTTCCTCATGATCGTGTATGGCCTGTTCTTTTATCTTGTGCGGCCTTCGCCGGTGCTCTTCGTTTTTCACACGCTCGTCGTCGCCTTCATGATGATGGTGATCTACGACCCGCTCTTCTTCACGCTCGCGGGCCGCGCGCGCGAATGGATCCAGCGCGGGCGCGGCGACGTGGTGCGGCGCATCGATGTGCTCGTCGCCGAACTGGCCGAAAAATTCGCGCTCGACGACATCGGCGAATTTCTCGCGCGGCGCGTGCCGTCGGAGCTGGGCTTGACCGGCGCCGTCGTCTATCTCTCGCGCGAAGAGGGCGGCTTGACTCGGTGGGCCGGGGCGCTGCACGGACCCGATCTGCTGGGTGGTGCGCTCGCGGAGGATCTCGCCACGCTGCGGGAGGCCGAGTCGCGTGGCCACATGACGCGGCGCGTGTCGGAGAGCTACCCCGGCCCCGAGCGCGATCGATTCGTGCGTCTGCACGCCCTGATGGAAGACTGCGGGGCCGACTGGCTGATTCCCATGCGCAGCCGCGACGAACTGGTGGGCGTGTACCTGCCGGCGGGGGCGTCGCTCACCGAGCACGGACCGGAATCGGGCGCGCGGCTCGAAGCGATCGCCGATCAGGCGGCGGTGCGCATCGTCAACGCGCGCATCTATCAGAAGCTTCGCGCGCAGGATCGCATGGCGACGCTCGGCGAGCTCGCCGCCTCGTTGGCGCACGAGATCCGCAATCCCCTCGGCTCGATGAAGGGCGCGGCGCAGTATCTCGTCGATGAGCCCCTGAGCGACGCGGCGCGCGAGTTCGTGGAGATCATCGTGTCCGAGGCCGACCGGCTCAACCGCGTGCTCTCGCGATTTCTCGATTACGCAAGACCATTCGCGCTCAAGAAACGCCCCGGCGACATCAACGAAATCGTTCGGCAGACCATTGCGCTGCTTCGCGAAGGCGAGATGCCGCGCGAACTGCGTCTGGAGACCCGGTTCGATCCGGACGCGTCGCCGTGGGAGTTCGATTTGGAGCAGATCAGGCAGGTTCTCATCAATCTGCTCAAGAACGCCTGGGAGGCGCAGCCGGGCGGCGGCGAAGTGGCGATCGCGACGCGGCGGGCGAGCGACATTCTCGTGATCGAAATCGCGGATCGCGCCGCGACCATCGGTCCGTCGGTGCGCGCGCAGATGTTCACCCCGTTTTTCACCACCAAGGAAACCGGCTCGGGTCTGGGACTTCCCATCAGCCAGCGAATCGTACAGGCTCACGGCGGTCGCTTGTCGATTCGCGAGCGCGAGGGCGGCGGAAACGTGTTTTGCGTCGAACTTCCGCGCTCCGGCGAATCGGCCGCGTCGGCGGAATTGCGGGAAAACCTTGGGTAGCGACGCGATGATGGAGTGCTCATGCCACTGGTCCTGATCGTGGACGACGAAAAGAACATGCGCCGGGTGATCGCCGCGCATCTGGAACGCGAGGGCTTGGATTGCCTCGAGGCCGAAAGCGGCGAACGCGCGATCGAGGTGCTGGCCGACGAGGCGCCGGACTGCGTGCTGACGGATCTGAAGATGCCCGGCATGGACGGCATGGAGCTTCTGCGGCGGATCGCATCGACGCACTACGGGACGCCGGTCGTGATGCTCACGGCGCACGGCACGGTGCAGACGGCGGTCGAGGCCATGAAGGTCGGCGCGTTCGACTATCTCACCAAACCCTTCGACAAATCGGAACTCGTCGCGATCGTGCAAAAGGCCGTTCGGTCGCGCGCATTGGATCGGCGGGAGCCCGTCGCCACCCAGGTTGCCGACTCCGCGTCGCCCGACGGCGAATCGCCGTCGCGCAACGCGCAAATGAAGGCCCTCTACGCGCTGGTGGAGCGCATCGCAAAGAGCCCGACCACTGTGCTCATTACCGGCGAATCGGGAACGGGCAAAGAGGTCATCGCGAGGCGGCTCGTGGAGCGCAGCGACCGCGCGGCCGCGCCGTACATCCGCGTCAATTGCGCCGCGATTCCGGCGACGCTGGTGGAGAGCGAGCTGTTCGGTCACGAAAAAGGCGCGTTCACGGGCGCGGTGGCGGGCAAACCGGGCCGCTTCGAGCTCGCGGACAAGGGCACGCTTTTTCTCGACGAGATCGGATCGATTCCGCTCGAAACGCAGGTCAAACTTCTGCGGGCGATTCAAGAGCAGGAATTCGAGCGCGTCGGCGGAGTGCGGACGCTGCGTGTGGACGTGCGCCTGATCGCGGCCACAAACGTCGATTTGCGGGAAGAGGTTGCCGCCGGGCGGTTTCGCGAGGATCTCTACTACCGGCTGAACGTGGTGCACCTGCGTCTCCCGCCGCTACGGGAGCGCATGGAGGACCTCGACGCCCTCGTCGATCGCTTCGTCGCGCGATTCAACCAGCGGCTTGGACGACAGGTTCGCGGGATCGACGCGGATGTGTGGGCGCGGCTTCGCGCGCACGCATGGCACGGGAATATCCGCGAACTCGAAAACACCATCGAGCGGGCGGTGTTGCTGGCGGAGGGCGACATCGTTCGCCTCGGCGATTTGCCCGAGGAGTTGTCGCGGGGGGCGGTCGCGGCGATGCCCGTTCCGCACTCGTCCGACTCGCTGGATCTCAAGGATGCGTCGCGCGACGCGGCGGCGCGGGTGGAGATCGAAATGATCGGCGCGGCGCTCAAACGGACCGGCGGAAACGTCACGCAGGCCGCGAAGCTGCTCGGCCTGTCGCGAAAAGGGCTTCAGATCAAGATGAAGGACTACGGGCTCGAACGTCAGTCGGGGGAGTGAGCGATGGGAAAGCGCGCATCAAAGTCCGATGCGGTGGCCGCGCTGATGACGATTCCGAACGTGGGTCCGAAGACGGCGGAAGATCTCATCCGGCTCGGGATCCGAAGTTCCGCGGACCTGCGGGGGAAAGATCCCGCCGGGCTGTATGAAAAGCTGTGCCGCCTCGACGGGATTCAACACGACATCTGCTGCCTCGATGTGTTTAGCGCCGCCGTGGACTTCGCCGAGGGCCGACCCGCCGAGCCATGGTGGGCGTATTCGCGGCGTCGAAAATCCGCCGGGGCGTCTTGACCGCACCCGGAATTTCCGAACATAGTTATCCAACATTCATCGCCAACTCGGGTATTTCGATGAAACGCGCCCTCGTCATGGTTTTTGGGTTGGTTGCGATTCTTGCGGTCGCCACAGGTGTTTTCGCCGACTGGGAACTCAAACAGGTGGGCGGCATCACGGAACCGAGCCTGCTTTACAAGGTGTGGGCGATCGACCGCAACCACCTGTACGTCGTGGGCATGGGATTCGACGGCCTGTTCGACGTCTTCAACGAGCATCTCATCCAGCGCAGCACGGACGGCGGCGACACGCTGGAGCCGCTGTTCACCAAGAACATCAACCCGTTCAGCGGCGGCCTGTGCAACTCGTTCTACGCGGCGTTCGACCTGCACTTCGACGACCTCTATGAGGGCACGGTCGTCGGCGCGTGGCACAACAACGCGTCGAACTGCCTGCTCATCTACGAGTCGAACTGGATCGCGAAGACGACGAACGCGGGCGCGGCGTGGACGGAATTCACGCCCACACCGATTTACGAAGACCATCAGCTCAACGCGCTCGACATCCACGACAGCGGCGTCGGATTCGCGGTCGGCGACGCCATGAACGTCTGGAAGACCACCAACGGCGGCGACACCTGGACGATCTCGAACAACGTGCCGTCGGTGTGGGGCAACGAGGCGCCGTTGCAGGATGTCGATGTCGTGGACGAGGATCTCGTCTACGTCACGTCGGAGATGTTCATCGACGAAATCACGGACGACGACACGGAGTTTGAAGAGGACTTCGACGGCGATGTGAACGGCATCCAGGGCGAACTGCTGCGCAGTACCAACGGCGGCACATCGTGGCAGAGCATCCTGAGCGACGCGAATCTGGGCTTCCATCAGGTCCAATTCATCGACGCGTCGCGCGGCTGGCTGCTCGTGTCGAACGAAGACGCCGAGGTCACGCAGATCCGCTACACCACCAATGGTGCCACCACCTGGAACAACGGCGTGCTGCCGACGATCTCGGGCATCGGCGCGCCGGGCAGCGGATACATCATCGGGTCGTTCCAGATGCTCGACGCCGACAACGGCTGGGCGGTCGGCGGAAGCGATTACGACGGCGATCTCGTGATTCTGCGGACCACGAACGGTGGCGTGACGTGGCAAGCCGATCCCCTGCGCGGAGCGGGGCAACTGTTCTCGATCCACATGGCCAATGAGCGCGTCGGATTCGCGGTCGGGTCGCGCAAGTCCGTCGTCGGCTTTTACGAGCCCGGCGACTTCGCGCCGATCGCCGATGCCGGGCCGGACCAGACGGTACCCGTGGGCACAAACGTGCCGCTCGACGGCAGCGGCAGCTACGATCCCGATGGCGACCCGCTCACGTATCAGTGGACGCAGCTCTCGGGCCCCGGCGTCACGCTCGTCACGGGCACGAGCGAGCGTCCGACCTTCGATGCCGATCAGGTCGGCACGATCACGATCCGGCTCGTCGTCGCGGACTACGACACGACGTCCGCGCCCGATTCGGTGACGATCGAGGTGGTCGACGAGACGGACGACGACGCGGATGACGACGTTGATGACGACGTTGATGACGACGATTCCGACGATGACGCGGATGATGATGACGCGGACGACGACGATGACTGGATGCCGGACGACGACGACGGCGGGAGCGACGACGACTCGCCGTTCGACTGCCGTTCGCTCATGTCGATGCTCTACGACGTGTGCGACGCCTACCTGACCGAGTACGAGACGCGCTTCGACGCCGAAAACGCCTGCGACGAAGAGACCGAGCCGTGGGATTGCGCGGTGACCTGCCGCGCGAACAACAGCGAGTGCGATGGGCTCTTCGAGTGCCTCGAGGACGAGTGCGACATCGACGTTTCGAGAAACACGACGGAAGAGGACACGGACGGCGGCGACATCTCGGGCGGATGCAGCGCGTTCTAAGAACGGCTCAGGCGATCGCGCGACGCTCCGACCACCACCACGCGTAAAGACCCGCCGCGAGGACGGGCAGGGCGAAGATCACAAGTTCGCCCTCGCCCGCGACGCCGAACAAACCCGTTGCGACCGTGAGAAACACGATGCCAAGCGCGATCACATCGAGCCGCGCGAACCAGCTCTCGCTCGTGGACGAACGCGGCGCGCGATAGTCGGGCGAGGGATTTCGCGCCACGGCGATGAAATAGGGCAGGATCACCGCGACCGCCAGCATGACGAAGTGCGACACGCGATTCAGTTTGATGAGATGCTGCCCCTCAAGCGCTTTCTGCGAAAAGTGAATCCCGCCGTGGTCGAGCACAATGCGGCGGATCTCGTGAAATCCGAAATGCATCGGAAACGGGATCAGGCCGAGCAGAGCCCACGCGCGGTTCTTGAGCCGCGCAGACGTGAAAAGCAGCCACGGCGTTAGAAAATCGAATCCCACCGAGAACCACTCGGTGATGCCGCGCTCCACGTCGCGCAGCGCGGGCGACGCTTTCATGCCGCGCGGTGGCGACCAGTGCCACCAGTCCATGCGACCGGCGGCGGTCTCCATCAGCAGCGCGAAACCCATCATCATCGAACACGAAAACAGGAGCTGGACGAGCAGGTTGTCTTCGTGCGGCTTGCGCCCGGCGAGCAGGCGCTCGGCGATGCTCCACGAGATATAAACCGCGATGCACCAGCCCATGGCCTCGACAAGCCCGGTGCGTCCCACGGTCATCACCGACATCTCGAATCGGTACGGCGGTTTGCCGTTTGTGATCCAGTAAACGAGGTTGCCGCGCAGAAGCCCGAACCCGATGAGCGACGCGAAGAACGAGATGGCCATACGCCAACCGCGCATCTTCGCGCAATGCAGCACGATGCACACGAACGCGACACTCGCGGGAATTGCCAATACGAGAAAACTTGCCGACATGGTCGTCCCTGGAATTGCTTCGTCGGACTTTAAGAGGGCTTCATGGCGCCGTGCAAGTGGGGCGGGCGGGGTGCATCGTCCGACAAATGGCCCCAAGGAGCGCGTGAGTTCAACGGGAGGCAACCATTGTCACGTTTCGCGTCCCTTGGGGCCATTCGCCGAGTCGACGACGTATTTCGCCATCTCTCGTATGCAGATCAAGCAAGGCGCGTGCCGATTCCCGATTTCGCGTCAGCCGACGACATTTCGAGAGAATTCGTTCCATCCGCGGGCTGCCAAGGGTTCGATTCGTCGCGGAAGCGGTGAAAATCCGAGACGCGTCTCAGGATTTCGATTCATTCTCGTCTGCTCGGGATTCCATCACGACGCGATACGCATCCTTACGCGGCGCCTCGCAGAGCGTCGCCACGGCGTCGGCCAAATCGCGGTCGGACAGGCGCGTCCGTTCGCGCAGCGCGCGGATCTTGCGCGCCAGCTCCACGTCCGACTCGCGTTCGCGTTTGGGCGGCTCCACGCGCACCGTCAGCACGATTTCCCCGGGGACCTCGCGTGACGCATATTCCGTCTCGAGGTCGGACGCGCGGGCGCGCCGAACCTCTTCGTGCATCTTCGTCAGCTCCCGTGCGACGCACGTCACCGGATCGCCGAGGTGGTCGCGCAGATCCCCAAGCGTTTTGACGAGTCGGTTCGCGGATTCGTAGATCACGAAGGTCCCGCCGAGCGCCATCCGTCGCCAAACGGCGTCGCGTTTCGAACCGTCGCGCGGGATGAACCCGAGAAACGTGAATTCGTCGCTGGGCAAGCCCGAGACCGCCAGCGCGCTGACCGCCGCGCACGCGCCGGGGACGACGCCCACCTCGACGCCGGCCCGGTGCGCGGCATCGACGATGCGGTACCCGGGATCGGAGATGGCCGGGTGCCCCGCGCTGGTGACGAGGCCGATCGTCTCGCCGCCAAGACACCGCGCGATCAGCGTCTCGGCGCGGTCTTTTTCGTTTCCTTCGAAGTACGAGATCATCGGCTTGTTGACGCCGAACGACGCGAGAAAACGCCCGCTGTGCCGCGTGTCCTCTGCGGCGATCAGATCGCAGCGCCCGAGCACCTCGACGGCGCGCGGCGAGAGATCGCCCCGATTGCCGATCGGCGTCGCCACGAGCCAGAGGCGTCCGGGTTTGTCGCTCACGAATCGCGCGGCTTTTCGGCGTCGGAAAAATCCACGCCGGGCGTGATCGGGGGCTTCTCGGCGACCCGTCGATAGCGCCGATAGAGGCTGAAGCCGACGAATCCGAGGCCGATGGGCACGAGGATTTTCGGGATCGGGCCCGGGATCACGAGGCCCGCGATCGCCACGAACGCCGCGATGTAGAGGCCGAGGTATTCGAGGTTGTTGCGCCCCGAGTCCGCCGCGGGCCGGGGACCCGTCATGAACATGAGATTCATGAGCGTCTGCTGATAGCGCCGAAACTGGCGCCGCGACTCGACGCTGAAATCGTCCTTGGCCTCGACCAGCGGGCTGTAACGCCGCAGCCCTTCGCGCAGCAAGCCGTTTCGCGTGACGTGATTGAAGTAGTCGCGGTGCGCGTTCTCCGCCTCGGGACTCGCCAGAACGAGCGCCCAGAGGCGTTCTTCCTCGGCCAGTTGCGCCGCGCGATCGGGCGCGGGCGGGGTCGGCGTGACGGGCGTCGCCGGGTCCATCACTGGAACCTTTGCTTCTCGACGGCGAGCTTGCGCGCCTGCACGGTCAGGATGCCGGGAACCTGTTTGGATTTTCCGATCTGCCCCAGATCCTTGACGGTGAGCTTGCCGAGCATCTTGCCCGACATGTTGATCGGCGTCTTCGGATTCCAGCACAGCGCGTGGACCACCGCGTAGTTTCGCGTCCAATCCCGATTTGCCGCGATGACACGGATGAGTTCCTCGGACTGCGTCTTGTCCTTCGCGAGCTTCACGATTTCCTCGACCGTGATTTTGGGATTTCGCAGCACGCACTCCTGCACGAGCCGGATGGGGCTCTTGATGAGGATGTTGCGAGCCTCGATGTTTCCCTTCATCGCGAGACGCAGCTTGTCGAGAACCGGCAGTCGATTGACCTTCATCTGCAACGATTCGCGCACCTGCGGCGCGATGTCGTCCTCGGGATCGACCAGCAGGTCCGCGGCGAAATCGTCGTCGCGGCTGAAGACCTCTCTCTGAAGCTGCGCGAGGCTGAAGTCGGGCGGCAGCTCGTCGCGCCAATCGGCGGGGATCGGCGAGTCGAAGCCCTCGGCGGCGTACTCCGCGGCGGATGGGGATTCCGCGCGCTGCGTGACGTCGTCGATGACTCCGGCCGCGCCGGACTCGGCGTCGGTATCCTGCTCCATCTGCGCGCGGCGTTTTTGCGCCAGCACTTCGGTGTAGGGCAGGCCGATTTGCAGCAGGAAAAAGTCGCGCGCGCGATTGAGAACCGAGATCGGCGTGTGCGAGTTGAGCTCGAGCGCTTCGAGGATCTCCGGCATGCGCACGAAACGGTCTTCGTTCTGGGCGATCAGCGTGATCGTGCGCTCGTTCGTCGCCAGCTCCGCGAGGTATGCGAAGGTTTCGTCGGCCGTGTTGCGGTTGAGCAGGATGAAGTCGTGAAAGGTCGCGTCCTCGAATCGTCGATGCGCGAACCAGTGCAGAATTTTTTCGTGAATACCGCTTTGCAGGGCGGTGCGGATGATGTCGGGCGGCAGGTCGCGCAGGCTGTTGCGCGCCGTACGCTTGATGTTCGCGTCCTCGTCGTTCGCGAGGTAGTAGAAGCAGGTGAGCAGGTCCTGCGTGCCGAGGGGAACGAAACCGTTGGCCGCGGCCATCTTGACGGCGGTCGGGGCGTCCAGCGGCAGGATCTGACGCAGCCGCGGGCTCAGTTCGTCGTAGGTCAGCGGTTCGAATGGTTGCATGCCGATTCCATGATGACGGGGCGGACGGGCGCCACGGCCGATCCGGATGGCCCCCATGATATCCGCCCGCCGCGCCGTCGCAAGGGGCCGCGGCGAGGAATCGGTCGAGATTTCGGGACGATACGGAACGACCCCCTCGGGACCGGGCACGCCGATTGTTCGTCCATCGTTCGGAGGCGTGTTGGACAAGCCGCCGGATATGCGATAATGAGCGCAATCGCTCCCGGTCCCAAACGGGCGTACTCGGAGGTGTGTTCGTGCTCGCCGCCTTGCGTTCCGCCTTCATCTGGACGGCCGTCGTCCTCATCATCCTCGCCTTTTGGCCGCTCTTGGCGATCGTTCGCCTCTTCGACCGCGACCCGGCCCATTACCGCACGGGACGCTGGTTCCGGCGGTGCGGCGTGGCGATGACCAAGGTGAACCCGATGTGGAAAGTGCGGATCGAGGGCCTCGAGCGCGTTTCGAATCCCCGCAACCCCTACGTGGTGGTCAGCAACCATCAGTCCATGGCGGATATCCCGATCATCTCCCGTCTTCCGTGGGACATGAAGTGGGTCGCCAAGGCGTCGCTGTTCAGGGTTCCCGTCGTGAAAACGATGATGAAACTCGCCGGCGACATCCCCGTGGATCGCGGCGACAAAGACAGCCGGGGCAAGGTCTACGGCCTCGCCGAGAGCTACCTGAAGCGGCGCTGCTCGGTCATGTTCTTCGCCGAAGGAACCCGTGCCAAGGACGACAAGGTCCTCGCCTTCCACGATGGCGCGTTCAAGCTCGCCATACAGGCGCAGGTGCCCGTGCTGCCCCTCGCGGTGGATGGATCTCGCGACTGCCTGCCCAAGCACTCGTGGATCTTCCGCAACGTCAGCAATATCCGACTCGCCGTTCTGGAGCCGGTGCCGACCGCGGGCATGACGGTCGAAGACGCATCGGCGCTTCGGGACACCGTGCGCAATCGCATCATGGATCAGCTCGCGACGTGGCGTGGTGTCCAGCGGGCCGAGGTCGATTCCCTCGCCACCGTGGCGACCTTCGGCGAGCCGAGCCCGCTGGCGGCACGCTGGGCCGAGCTGCTCGCTTCGCTCAAGGATCTGCACGCTCACACGTCCGAGGCGATGTCGCACATGCCGCATTTCGCGACGGATGCGTCGGAAAAGCTCGCGGAGCTGCAGCGCCGTGTGTCCGAGGCGATGGCTCGCGTCCCCCAAATGGCGGCGGAGACCGTCGAAGCGCTGCTTCGGAAGATCGGCGAGATCCGCGAAGCGCTCGCCGAATTGCAGCAGCAGACGGCGGATGCGATTCACGAGGCCCCGCAGCGCCTCGCGCGGGCCATTCAGGAGCTCGCCGACCTCATCACCGCGCCGCAGGAGTCGCCGATCCCGGCGTGATCGCCGCCCCGTCACGCGACGGGCAGCCCCGGTTGAAGGCACCGTCAAATCGTGGTACGCGACCATCCGGGTCGCGGCGCTCGCGCGCCACTTTTTTTCGCGGGAGGACGGCGATGGACTGGGGAATGGCGAACCGCATGGCGAGGATCTTCCGGCCCGAAACCGGGCGCACGGTGATGCTCGCGGTCGATCACGGATACTTTCAGGGACCCACCACCGGGCTGAAGAACCCCGGCGAGACGATTCGCCCGCTGCTGCCTTACGCCGATGCGCTCATGCTCACCCGCGGCATCCTGCGCACGCAGGTTCCGGTCGATGCCGGCGTGCCGATCATCCTGCGCGTGTCGGGCGGCACGAGTGTGCTCAAGGAAGACCTCTCCGACGAGGAGATCACCGTCAGCATCGAGGAGGCCGTGCGGCTCAATGTCGCGGCGGTCGCGCTGTCGGTGTTTGTCGGCGCGCCGAACGAGCGGCAGACGCTCGTGTCGCTGTCCAACCTCGTCAACGAGGCGCAGCGCTACGGCATTCCCGTCCTCGCCGTGACGGCGGTGGGCAAAGAGATGGCCCGCGATTCGCGCTACCTCGGCCTCGCGTCGCGCATCAGCGCGGAGCTCGGCGCGGCAATCGTGAAGACGTACTACTGCGACGGTTTCGATACGGTGTCGGGGTGCGTACCGGTGCCCACGGTGATCGCGGGCGGCAAGAAGCTCGCCGAACGCGACGCGCTGGTGATGACGAAAAACGCGATCGCCGCCGGGGCGAAGGGCGTGGACATGGGGCGCAACATCTTCCAGTCGGACTGCCCCGTCGGGATGATCAAAGCCGTCCGCGCGATCGTTCACGAGGGCGCGTCGGTCGAGGCCGGGTACAAGATCTATCAGAAAGAAAAACTCGGCTTGGCCAAACCCAAACCGGCCAAGACCCGGAAGTCGGCGTAGCGATCCGGCGATGAGCGCGAACGCCTCCACGATGCGCGCCGCCGTTTACTACCGCAATTCGGATATCCGCGTAGAGGACGTGCCGATCCCGGCGATCGGGCCGGGCGAGGCGCTCATGCGGATCCGCGCGAGCGGCGTGTGCGGCTCCGACGTCATGGAGTGGTACCGCATCCACAAAGCACCGCTGATTCTCGGGCACGAAGTGGCGGGCGAGATCGTCGAGGTGGACGAGGGCGTCTCGAACGTGAAGCCCGGCGACCGGGTGGTCGTCTCGCACCACGTCCCTTGCATGACGTGCCGGTACTGCCGGTCGGGGCACGAAACGGTCTGCGACACGCTGCGCAAGACGAACTTCGACCCCGGCGGCTTCTGCGAATACGTGCGCCTGCCGGCGATCAACGTGCGAAGCGGCATCTACGCGATCCCTGATGGCGTCACCGACGACGAGGCGAGTTTCACCGAACCGCTCGCGTGCGTGTTGCGCGGCCAGCGGATCGCGGGCGTCGGGCCGGGCAAGAACGTGCTCGTCATCGGTTCGGGGATTTCGGGCCTGCTGCACATCGCCACCGCCTCCGCGCTCGGCGCGGGCGTCATCGTCGCCACCGACGTGCAGGCGTTTCGCCTGGAATCGGCGAAGCGCTTCGGCGCGTCGCTCGCGCTTCACCCGCGCGAATACACGCCCGAGGCGTTTCGCGCCGCGACCGGCGGCTGGCTCGCGGATGTCGTCATCACGACGACCGGCGCGATCCCGGCCCTGCAACAGGCGTTTGCGTCGGTCGAGCGCGGCGGCACGATCCTGCTGTTCGCGCCCACCGATCAGGGCGTGACGATCCCGCTCTTGATCAACGACCTGTTCTGGAAAAACGACGTGACGATCACGACCACTTACGCGGGCAGTCCCGCCGATCACTTTACCGCGCTCGACATGATTCGCGCGCGGCGCGTGCCGGTCGGCGACATGGTGACGCACCGGCTTCCGCTCACGCGCACGCAGGAGGCGTTCGGCCTGGTCGTGCGGGGCGAGGATTCGATCAAGGTGATCGTGCGTCCGCAGGAGTGACGGCGGCGTCTCGTTTTTCATGCGATGTCCGCGCACAGGCGGCTTACCGGGCGACATGGCGTTTCACTGGGTCAATACGGGCGACGGCGACCGCGATCTGCGCAACGTCACGCTGACGGCGCTCGCGACGAACATCATCCTGTCCATCGTGAAGCTGACGACGGGTGTGTGGACGGGGTCGGTGGCGCTGCTCGCAGACGCCGCGAACTCCATCACAGACATCGGTATCGACGCGTCGATTCTCGTCGCGGCGCGCATCAGCCGCCGCCCCGTCGATCACGACCACGCGTATGGCCACGGCAAGTACGAAACCCTCGCGGCGATCGCGATCGCGCTCGTCATCATGGGCGTCGGTATCGGCTTTGCGTGGCGATCGTATCGCGTGTTCCGCCTCGGCCCCGGTCCGGTTCCCGGCATGCCCGTCATCGCCGTCGCGGTCTTCACGCTCGTCTCGAAAGAGTGGCTCTACCGCCTCACGCGCGGCGTGTCGCGCCGCGTTCACAGCGCGACGCTGATGGCGAACGCGTGGAACCACCGCTCCGACGCGCTCTCGGCGCTCGTGGTGCTGCTGGGCGGCGCGGGGGTGCTGGCGGGGTGGGGCTACGCCGACGCGGTGGCCGGCATTTTCGTCGCGGCGATGATCTTCATGGCCGGTGCTCGCGTTGCCGTGGACGCATTGACGGAGCTCACCGACGCCGCGGCCGAGCCGGAGATTCGCGATCAGCTGCAGCGGATCATCTACTCGCACCCGTCGGTGCGCGCCCATCACAAACTGCGCTCGCGCCGGGTGGGCCGGGAGATTTTCGTGGACGTTCACGTGCTGGTGGACCCGACGATGAATGTGTACGAAAGTCATCAGGTGACCAGGGAACTCAAGGACCTCGTGAGCGTGCGCGTGAAAAAGACCGTCAACCTGCTCGTGCACATCGAGCCGGACATCCC
This sequence comes from uncultured bacterium, assembly GCA_964586775.1. Lineage (GTDB taxonomy): Bacteria > Lernaellota > Lernaellaia > JACKCT01 > JACKCT01 > JADLEX01. The sequence goes on from CAZPJD010000291.1 coordinate 14,912, forward strand.
CGGCCAGCGCACGGGCGGCGAGTATCTGCCCACGGCGCACCTGTGATGCGCGAGGAGCGGGGACGGTGAGCGAAGCGAGCGGCGATTCCCGCGCGATCCGAAACGTCACCCTGACGGGCGCGGCGATCAACATTGCGCTCATGATCGGCAAGATCGTCGTCGGCAAGCTCGTCGGTTCGATCGCGCTCGTGGCCGACGGACTGCACTCGATGTCCGACCTGCTCACCGACGTCGCCGTACTCGCCGGCGCCAAGGCCGCCGAGCGACCTGTGGACGACACGCACCCTTATGGCCACGGCAAGTTCGAGACGATCGCGGCCATCTTTGTCGCGCTGGTGCTGATTGCCGTGGGCGGCTGGATGGCGTGGACCGCGCTGCACCTGCTGATCGACGATGTGGCGGCGAGCCCGCGGGGAACGTGGGTTCTGGTGCTCGCGGGCGTTTCCGTCGTCTCGAAGGAGTGGCTGTATTGGATTACGCGGGCCGTTGCGAAAAAGGCCAATAGCCCGGCCGTGCTCGCCAACGCATGGCACCACCGATCCGACGCGTTTTCATCCGTCGTGGTCATCTTCGGCACGATCGGGGGAATGCTCGGCTGGGACCACGGCGACGCCTTCGCGGGGCTCGTCGTGGCGGTCATGATCGCGATCGTCGGCGCGCGCGTGGGCATGGAGTGCCTGGGTCAACTGACCGACGGCGCGGTCGAGCCACAGGTGCGCGATCAGGTGGCGCGGCTGATTGCCTCGCACTCCGAGGTGCGCGCGCACCACGAACTGCGCACGCGGCATGTGGGGCGGGAGATCTTCGTCGACGTTCACATTCTCGTGGACGCAGACATGAGCGTGCTCGACGGGCACCAGGTGGCGACGGATCTGGAGAAGATGGTCGAGACGCACGTGGACGCGCCGGTGAACCTGCTGGTGCACGTCGAGCCCGACGTTCCCGAGCAGCGCAAACCCTGACGAAGCGGCGTTATTTTTCCAGCGCGGAGTGATCGCCGAACGAGATGCGCCAGTTGAGGAAGACGCTCCACGCGTAGAACGACGCGTCCTGCACGCCGCCGTAGGACCAATCGGCATCGAGCGAGAGGGCGTGGTTGTAGTTGATGCGCCAATCGACGCCGCCGAAGAGCCCCACGCCCCAGCCGTCCTCGCCCTCTTCGAACGAATACGTGGGCGAGACGCCCAGGCTGTAGAACAGGTCTTCGTTGATCGCCTGATTCCACCCGATCGGCAGCGAGTGGCTGTAGAAGTCGAGCGGCGACCAATAGACCTCGGCGTTGTAAGGATCGCGCGTCTCGTTGTCGATGTACGTGAATAGGTACGAGAGCAGGATCGAAGTGTCGGTGATCTGGAAGGGATCGAAGAAGGTGTAGCCGAGACCGCCGCGCGCCTGATTGGACGTCTGCGAATCGAGCGCCACGATGTCGCCCTTCGATTCGCTGTTGATGCGGTAGGCGTAATCGCCGAGCACGCTGAAGTGATCCCAATCGGTGCCGATCAGGTTGCGCAGGGTCAGCGTCAGGCCGATCGAATCCATGTAGATGTTCTCGGCGACTGACGTGAAGGTCTCCCGCTTGTCCTTGCGCGAATAGGCGAGATCGAAGAGGGCGACGCCGAGCAGATCGTAGCTCGCCCGCGCGTTCCAGTTGTGCGTCGGGTCGATGTTCTGATCGTAGATGTTGAAGATGTACTCGCCCGAGATCGCGACCTCGCCGCCGAGCCCGAGCTGCATTCCGATGGCGGGCGACTGCGTGAAGATCACGTCCTGGCGCTGCTGGTCGAAGCGGCCGGCCTCGTAGCGCGCCCACACGGCCCAGTTGTCGAGGAAGCGATAGGTGAATTCGGCGCCGCCGACGAAGTAGCCGACGCGGTCCGCGAAACGGATCGCCTCCGAGTACCCTGCGAAAACGTCCAGCGTGGGGGCGCTTTCGTAGGCCACTCGGGCGAGTCCTTCCTTCACTTCCTGATTGTCGGGTTCGAGCGCCTGCGCGACCTTGTATTCGTGGATCGCGGAGCGCCACATGCCCGATTGCCGATAGATGTTCGCCAGCGCCAAATGGTAATAGGCGTTTTGCGGATTCGCCTTGACGAGTTTCTCGAACTCGTAGCGCGCCCGTTTCAGGTTCTGGCGGTTGTACAGCTCGTTCGCGAGTTGAACGCGATACTTCTGCTCCGCCTCGCTCATGTAGAGCGAGGCCTTGCCGGGTTTGATTCCGCCGGGACCTCCCGGCCCGGGCAGCATGAAGTAGCTGTCCACGAAGGCGCCGTCCACGTACTCGATCGAGTACAGCTTCAGGTACTGCGCCGCTTCGTCGTCTTTGGGGTTGATGATCATGATGCGCTTGTACTGATCGATCGCCTGATCCACCTGGCCCGACTGCTTGTACGAGCGGGCGAGGCCCTTGCGGCCCTCGACGTTCCACGGATCCTGCTCGGCGACGTATTCCAGATTGACGATCGCGTCCTGATACTGGCCCACCGCGAGGAAGCAAAGACCCATCTCCAGACGCACCGTGTTGTCGTTCGGGTCCTTCTCGGCCATCGTCTTGTAGACGTTGAGCGCCGAGTCATAGTCCTCGCCGTAGTTGTAGGCGCGCGCGAGTTCGAGCAGCACGTCGCGGTCGTCCTCACCCTTGTCCACCACGTACTGCAAGTGCTCGGCGGCCTTGGCGTACTGCGTCTCGTAGGAATACAGCCGCGCGAGCAGGATGCGCACGTCGGTGTTTTCGGGCTCTTTGTTCACCACGAACTCGGCGTGCGGGATCGCGTCTTCGTAACGGTCGGGGTTCATCGAGAGCACGCTCGCCATGTAGAAGTGCGCCTCGACGTTCTCCGGCTCGTACTTGAGCGCGGTCTGGAACTCGTTCTCGGCGTCGCCGTTCTTTTTCATGCCGATGTAGACCTTGCCCAGCGCGATGTGGGCGTCCACGTTGTCGGGTTCGAGCGCGATGGCGTCGCGGTACGCGGCCTCTGCGTCCTCGAACTCGCCTCGCTCCAGCATCAGGCGGCCCATTTCGAGGCGCGCCTCGGTGTTCTTGGGATACGTGTTGTAGAGGCGGCGATACAGGTCGATCGCGCGGCCGTAGTAGCGGCGATCCCAGGAGTAGAGGTTCGCCAGCGCGAAGCCCGCCTCGTAGTTGTTCGGGCTGCGCTTGAGAATGACCTCGTATTCCTTCATCGCGTCGTCGATGCGGTTGTTGTAGGCGAAGAGCTTGGCCAGCTCCATGCGCGCGTCCTCGCGACCGGGGTCCTGCGAGAGCACGATGGAGAACTGCTCGATGGCGTCGTCGTAGCGCTTGGCGTAGGACAGGTTCTGCGCGTATTCCTCGCGCAAATCCAGGTTGCCGGGCCGGCGGTTGAGCAGCCAGATGTATTGCTGATTCGCCGCCTCGAACTGGCCCGACCACGAATACAGCCGCGCGAGACGCAGTCGCACGTCGAAATTCTCGGGGTCTTTTTTCAACACCTCGATGCACTGCGCGATGGCGTAACCGTAGGTGTCGCGGTCGTAGCTGAAGATCTCGGCCAGCGCGAGACGCGCCCCGACGTGGCCGGGGTCGTATTCGAGCACCTTCTGGTACTCGCGGGCGGCTTCTTTGTAACGATTGTGCGCGGCCAGTTCCTGCGCGAGCAGGTAACGCACCTGCACGTTCGACGGGTCCTCATCGAGGATGCGGCGCATCTGTTCGATGTTCGCCGGGTATTCGCCGTAGATGCCGTAGAGATCGCCCCACGAGTTTTGCAGCAGCCACCACGCGCGTTGGTATTCGCCCGTCACCGCCACGTAGCGGCGCGACAGCAGGTAGTGGTTGTACGACATCTCGGTGAAACCGTTGACGTTCGTCGGGTCGTACTCGAGCACCTTGCGCTGCATCGCGATGGCGCGCTCGTAGTTGCCGCTCTTGCGGTCGATGACGCCCAGGCCGTAGTAGGCCTCCGTCGATTCGCTGTCGATGGCGAGCGCGTCGCGGTAGGCGAGCACCGCCTTGTCGTACTGCGCGGTCTCCCGATAGACGGTGCCGAGACCGATGTAGGCGTTCGCGTTGCGCGGATCGGTGTCCTTGACCTGCGTGTAGAGGGTTTCGGACTTCTCGTATTCCTTGTTGATCTCGTAGGCGTGCGCCAGCGCGAGCCGGAACGGGACCTTGTCGGGCTGCTGCTGCACCTTCTCGGTGAGCTCGACGATGACCTCGGGCGCGCGCCCGCCGTAGCAACGCACGCGCATCATCTCGAGGTACAGGTCTTCCTTGGTCAGCGCCTTTTCCTTGTTGCGCTCGGCGAGGAACGTGTTGGCGCCTTCCTCGGCCTTCACCGGCTCTTCCTCGGGCATCTTCGAGAGCAGGACCTGGAACTCGCGGTCGGCCTCGTTCCACTTCTCGGTCCACGAATACAGACGCGCGAGCAGCAGTCGGGTCTGGAAATCCTCGGGCTCCTGCTGGAGAACGTAGTTCGCCTGCTCGATCGCCTTTTCGTAGTAGAGGCTGTTTTGCGAATAGACGATCGCCAGCTTGCGGCGCAGGTCGAGATCGGACGTGTGCGAGGCGAGCGCCTGCTCGAGGGTCTTGATCGCGTTCTGCGTATCGCGCTGATAGGTGTAGACGTCCGACAGTCCGCCGACGACCTCCATGTTGTCCGGCGCGATCATGGCCGCACGGCGGATGGCGTCGAGGCTTTTGTCGGGGTTGCCCATCTTTCCGTACACGACCGACATGCCGAGCCACGGCGCGACATCCTGCGGGTCGGCCTGCGACGCCTTCTGGTACGCCGCAATGGCGTCCTCGTTCGCGCCGTAGTCCATCTGGACCTCGGCGAGCTTGATGTAGGGCAGGGACGACGTGGGGTGATCCTTCGCCGCCTGCTCGAGCCGGTCCAGCGACGCGGTGCGGGCGGCGTCGTGATCCCACTTCGCGAAGACGGCGCGCACGCGGTCGAAGACGCCCAGCCACTGCTGCTGGATCGATGCCTCGAGCTCGTCCATGCGCTTTTTCGCGACGAGCGCCTTCTTGTGATACGCGAGGCCGATGCCGACCTGCGCTTCGAGGTTTTTCTCCTGGCCCTTGGTGGCGAGGATTTCCTCGAACATCGCGATCGCCTCGTCGGGCTTGCCCGAGTCGGCGAGAAGCTGCGCCTTGGCGACCTTGGCGTCCACGTCGTCGGGCGTTTTGGCGAGCACCACGTCGACCTGCTCGATCGCGGGGCCGAAGTCGCCCGATTCGCGCAGGGCGCGGGCGTATTCGAGACGCAGATCCGCGTTGTCGGGATCGGCGTCGAGCAGCGCCTTGTACTGGTTCTGCGCCTCGGTGTGATTGTTCGAGAACGTGTAGATGCGCGAGAGCAAACGGCGCGCGTCGGCGTTGTTCGGGTCCTTGGCGATGAGCTGCTCGAGCGTCTTGATCGCCTGCGGATAGGTCGACTCGTCCCAGCTATATAGGTTGGCCAGAACGAGCGCGTTCTCCTGATTCTCGGGTTCGAGCGTCGCGAGCTTTTCGTAGGTCTCGACGGCCTCGCGGGTGCGCTTCTGCGCCGCGTAGGCGTTGCCCAGGCCGCGCAGGGCCTGGACGTTGTTCTTGTCCTTTTCGAGAACCATCTGGTACGTCAGCACCGCGTCGGCGTAACGCTGGCCGTAGTTGTAGGCGTCGGCGAGGCCGATGAGCGCCTGCGAGCGCATCTTCGGCTTGAGCACGAGCAGGTTGAACTGGTTGATCGCGTCGTCGTAGCGCTTCGCGTACGAGAGCGTGTTCGCGTATTCGAGCCGTGCCGTGTCGTTCTCGGGATCGAGCTTGAGAAGCTCCTCGTAAACCTCGGCGGCCTTGCCGTGCTCGCCCTGCCAGGACGTGAGGCGCGCCTTGATGAGCAGCGCCTTCTGGTCTTTCGGTTCGATCTTGAGGATGCGATCGCAGATCTCGATGCCCTTCGGATAGGTCTCCTTGTTCCAGGAATAGACCTCGGCGAGTTCGCGCATCGCCGTGAGATTTTCGGGTTCCTTGTCGAGAAGCTTGGTGTAGGTTTCGATCGCCTGCGCGGCGTCGTTTTGCCACTGACGAACCTGCGCGAGATGCAGGCGCACCACGCCGTCGTTGGGATCCTGCGCGAGGACCTCTTCATAGACCTTCGCCGCCTCGGCGTTCTTCCCGAGCGCGTAGTAGCTGTCGCCCAGCTTCTTCTTCGCCTCGAGGTTTTGCGGGTCCGCTTCGAGGGCCGCCTGGAATGCGGCGACAGCCTTGCCGTATTGGCCGGAGCCGTAATACGACAGGCCATCCTCGTACAGACCCGCGAACGCCGACGTCGCCCACAGAGTGGCGAGCGCCAGTGCCCCCAGGAATACGGTGATGCGTTTCATCGCTCGGTCCTTCCCGCGACGTCGTTCGCCGCGTCCCTCAATGAACACTCGGGACGGCGCGCCCGACCGCGTCTCGGTTCGCGTCACGATACTCGCGAAGCGCCAGCAGCGCTTCCAGATTGTCGAAACTGTAGACCTCATCGTCGCTGAACGACCCGTGCAGGGCGCTGTGTTCGTCGGCCACCTGGAACGCCAGGAGCCGTTTGAGCCACGCCGCCGCGAGCGCGGGGTCGTTCATGCGAAGCGCGTATCTGACCAGCAGCGCATAGACGCTCGACGACTCGTAGTCCTTCGTCGCCGATTCGTTCTGCGCCTCGTACTCGGCGTAAATCGCGCCGTCCTCTCGCCATCTCGCCGCGAAAAATTCGAGGGCGCGGCGGTTTTTCGGATCGTGTCCCGCGAGAAAGAGCGCGCAGTAGAGCTGGTTGATCGTGTTCTGGCGCGTGCCCTCGTAGCGGCGCGACTGGAAATTGAATTTTTCGTAAAACAGTCCGCTTTCGAGTTGGCCATCCGCGAGGACCTCGGCGTTCTTCGCGTAAAGATCCTTCCAGTCCTCGCGCGCGGCGGCGATGCGCCGGATCGCGTCGAGGTGCAGATACGAAAGCTGGATCTGCGGCGAAAGCGTGTTCTCGCCCCAGTCGCGCCAACTCACGAAATCGCGCAACAGGCCGTCCTTCGACTCGAGTTCGAGGATGTTGTACGCGATCTCCGACCCGAAGCGCGTGTATTCTTCGACCGACCATTTCTCGCCCGCGGCGAGGCTGGCGTCGACGATCCGCAGGTCGTCGATGACGGCGGTCGAATCGGCGGTGAGCTCGGCGTCGTGCGAGATCTTCCAGAAGAAGAGGCCCAGATGTCCCGTCATCCACTTTTTCACGAAGCGGAACTGGCGATCGAAGAGCGCGCGGTCGTCCACGTCCACCGCGTAGCGCATGAGCATGCCGTTGCTCTCGGACAGCAGTCCCGACGCGCGCAGGTCCTCGACGCGCACGCTCGCGCGCCCGAACCACGACACCTTCGTGATCGGAGAGAACGTGTAAATGCCGCCGGGCGCCGTCATCATTCTCGATTCCAAAAAGGCCCTGCAGGCCCGCTCCGCCGCTCCCGCATCCCCGGGCGTTTCGGCGTGTCCATTCGACGACACGCACCCCGCCGCAATCCCTGCCGCAATCGCCATGACCGCTCCCATCGCGCAAGCGGTCCACATCTTCATCGCCGTCGCTCCGCCCACGGACTCGCCGTGGTTCATCCGTCCGCCTGTTTCTCGCGCATCTTGTAGCGGATCGTCTTTTCCCAAACCGTCCCGCGCCGCCGCCGGATGACGTCGATCCAGAAGGCCCGGAAGACGATGATGATCCAGACCTGACAATAGGTGACGTACATGATGAGCGAGAGCAGGATGTTCAGGAAGGACTCTTCCTCCTCCAGGCTCATGGCGATGAGCGACTGCATGAAAAACAGCATCATCGCGAGGAACCAGATGAAGGTGAAGGGTCCGACGAGTCCGAGCTTGATGAAGCCGAGCAGGCCGAGGACGGCGATCACGTCCGACAGAATCAGCGCGAAGAAAAAGACGTAGTAAAGGCTGAACATGTAGAACAGGTCGAACATGATTCGCCGGTTCTTCATCTGGAACGCGACCTTGAGGAACTTGCGGACGATGTAGGTCATCCCCTGGACCCAGCGGGTGCGCTGGCGGACGAAGGTCTTGACGTCCTCGGGCTCCTGCTCCCACGTTACGGAGTAGGGGATGAACTTGATCCGATAGCCCATCTCGTACAGGCGGATCGACAGCTCCGCGTCTTCGGCGATGGCCTCTTCGTCGAAACGGCCCGCCTTGTCGAGCACCTTGCGCCAGATGACGTAGTTCGTGCCGGGCAGCGTCGCGAGATTGAACAGCTTGTAGCGCCCGCCCTGCATGAGCCACTGGAACGAGATGAATTCGAGGTTGATGAACCGCGTGAGCGAGTTGCGGTCGCGGTTGATGGTGCGCACCTTGCCGAGCACCGCGCCGAGCTTGGGGTCCTCGACGAGATTGGCGACGAGGTAGCGCAGCGAATCGGGCTCGGGGCGATTGTCCGCGTCGTAGACGGCGATGACGTCGCCCATGGCGTGCTCGAGGCCGACGTTGAGGGTACGGCTCTTGCCCTTGCCGCCTTCGCCTTCGGGGACGTTGACGAGCTTGACCTCGCGGTGGCGCGCGGCGATCTCGGAGACCACCTCGCCCGTGCGATCCTTGCTACCGTCGTTGACGACGATGATCTCCAGACGCTCCTTGGGGTAGTTGAGCGCCAGCATCGCCTGCACCGTGCGTTCGATGACGATCTCCTCGTTGTGCGCAGGGATCAGGATCGAGACGAACGGGAAGGGGAAGGACTCGGAAAATAGGCGCACGCGCTCTTTCTCGGACGACAATCCGTTGAGGAACGCGAAGAACGTGAGCAGCACGTTGAACAGCAGGAACAGCCAGATGCCGATCGCCGCACTCAGGAAGCAAAGGTCGATGTAGACATTCGCGTACGGCATCAGAACTCTTCCCGCTGACGGCGGATCGCCGCCATGCGCTTTGCGCCGGCGACCGTTCGCCGCGTGACCAGATAAATCCATATCGCCAGAAACATCACGAGCGTGATCATGCCGATGAAGAGCAGCACGATCGCCACGGGATTCGAGATGCCCGAGATCGTCGGACGGAACAGGTTGAGCGTCGTCGCCGTGACCGGCGGACGCCGATAGACGCCCTGGATCACCTGGAACTCATCGGGACGCAGCGTGACGAGGCTCGTCACGTTTCCCTTCACCGTGCCGAACGAGAAGTTTTCATCGAGCAGTTCGCCGCGCGAGTTGTAGGTTCGCTCGTTGCGGTACTGAGAATCGAGGGTGAGCTGCACCTCGCTCACACCGGAGACGACCACGCGGTCGCGCGTCGTGACCTTGTTGTTGAACTCGGTGAGCGAAACGAATCGGAAGTCCCGCTCCTTGAGCCCGTCGACGATCTGCGTGAGCAGGTTGAGGTCGAGGAAGGTGTGGAAGAAGAAGCTCGCCCAGCCGTCTCGCACGACCTTCATCGCGTCGGCGTCGCGCAGAATCGCGGCGGCGTCGCGGCCGACCGCCGGATTCACGTAGCCCAGCGACTCGGGGATGATGATCTGTTTGTGCATATCGGACAGGATCATGTAAGGAAAGAACTGATCAGAGCCGTACGCCTCGACGGGCATGCGGCGTTCGACGACCGTCGTGAAGTAGTCGGCGAAGGCGTCGTAGTCGGCTTGGCCCGCCGCATAGTGCGGCGTCGTCCACGCGAGCGGGTAGATCTCGTTGACGAAGCACTCGTTGAGCGCCTGTTCGATCCGCTGCGACGCGAACGTCTTGTCCTGCGCGATCGGGTGGCCACCGGTTTCGCCTTCCCAGAACTCGAAATCGACCGCCGACTCCGCCGTGTGTTGGTGCGTGAATCCGTGAAGGATGGGCACGCCGCCCTTGCTGATGAGGTAGCGCACCGTCTTGAGAAACTCGGGCGCTTCGGACAGATAGATCGGTGTGCCGTCCTCGCCGTTCTTGTAAACCGGCACCAGCGTGAACGCGAAGGGCACGTCGCGCTCGGCCAGCAGATCGGCCGCCTTGCGCAGCGTGTCCTGCTCACGCTTGGGATGGACGTCCTCGATGCGCACAAACGCGAAGTGTTCGTCGCCGCTCTTTTCACCGAAGAAATCGTAGAGGACGTCGGCAAACGCGAGATAGGCGCCGCCTTCGATGTGATAGGCGATGGGATCGCTCGCCACGTACCAGAAGTTCTGCGCGCGCACGATCCACGGCAACGAAACCGCTGGCGGTGGCGCGGCGGCTGGGACCGGCAAGCCCTCACCCGTCACCGCCGCGCTCGCGGGCGGCGACACGCCGGGAACGGACTTCGATTCGATGTCGGAATCGGGTGCGGCGCTCGGCGGGCGCGGTGTCGCAAGCGCGGGAACCGCGTCGGCGGGCAGCGGTGGCAGACCGACGGGAAGCACCTCATCCGCGGTCATCGACGGCAGGCGCGCGGGAGTGCCGGGTTCGATATCGAGGCCGGCCTGCGCGGGTTTGGGCGGATCGGCCACGTACTTCGCCTCGGCCAGCACCTGCGCGGCCTGCGCGCGCGTGACCTCGACTTTGAAGGTGCGCAGGTCGATCTTCGCGAGCGGCTGATTCTTGTAGTAAACGACGTTGGTCGCGAACGCGTCGTCGCCCTCGGCGGCCTTGAGGCCGTAATTGTCGAGGTTGTGCCGCGCCTGCAATCGCTCGAGATTCGCGCCGATCCATAGGAACGGACGGGTCGACTGGAAGATGTCGTCGAGCAGGTAGGTCGGAAGCGGTTGTTCGGTCTTGGTGCCGACGTAGATGCCGTAGGCCGCCTCGGAGAGCATGCCCTTTTCGTAGTCGCCGGTGGACACGAGGCGCGTGCTGACATGGAAATGGCCGAGGAGTTGCACGATCGAATGCGCGCTGACGAGCTGCTCAGCCGCAGGCGCGCCCGGCGACACCACGTCATGGATGACGAGCACGAGATCGCCGCCGGGACCGAAATCCGGCGTTTTTTCCTCGAACTGATTCATCGTGACGAAAAGAACGCCGATGATGAGTCCGAGTGCGAATATGGCGATCAGGGCCGTCCGCATGGGCGTGGGTGCGTGTGCCGCGTCTCCTTAGAAGGGTTGATACCGGCTGTCGATCACGTCGATCAATTCTTCTAGATTCGTGGCGTCCTTCGGGAAGTTCGCGGAGCTGAGCGACAGCTCGGGCACCACTTCGTCCCAGGTTTTTGAAACCTGTCCGAGCAGCGTCTGTCGTCGCTCCAGAAAACGAGTGACGACGATGTTGACGCCGTTCGCGTTCGTCTCGGGCAGGATCACGCCGAGCTCGGCGTCGGCGTATTTGCCCACGTAGTCGGCGTCGCGCAGCATCGAACGCAGGAATCGTCCGATGTCGCGGAAGAGGGCGACCTCCTGCTCGTAGTCGTACCGCTTCTGGAATTCGCCCAGGTTGTTGATGCGCACAAATACGAGCGAGAGCGGGGTGTTGTAGCGCTTCACGCGCTTCATTTCGCCGGAGAGCATCCAGCGGAAGCTCTTGAAATTGTAGAGCCCCGTTTCCTCGTCGGGTACGAAGGTCTCGACCGTCGTGACCTCGCGAAAGACGCCGGCCCGGCGAAAATTCATGGTCTCCGAGATCGTGCCGAGCACGAAGCCGATCACCACGATGATCCCGATGTTGACGATGCTCTCGCGGATGAAGCCCGCCTGCGCGGTTCCCTGGACGATCTTGAACAGCACGAGGCTGCCGTAGACCGCCGCGCCGAAGATCGACCCCATCGCGCCGAACTTCAGGCCGCGGGTGATCGCCAGAAACGCCACCGGCATCGTAACGACCACCGTGAGCGCCTCGTACTGGCGGATCTTGAAGTAGTAGATGAACAGGAAGCCGAACGCCACGCCGAGCGCGCCGAGGACGACGAGGTCCAGGATCTCGGACGACTTCGCGTTGTCGTTGTTCGCTTTCATCGGACACCGTCCTTGACGTCAGGGCGTGGGAGGGGGCGCTGCGACGAGGCGCGAACCTGCGTCTTCTTCAGGAAGAAGCGCACGATGTCCCGGAGGAGAATCAGAAGCGCGACCACCACGATGGTGACCACGACAACAAGCGCCATCGTAATCAGGCAGTTTTGGGACTCCACACCAATCCCTTCGCGCAGAAAAAACGCTGAATCCGGCCTTCGGAAAAGAGGTCGAATGTCAATATCCCATTTCGACCGCCCGGCGCAAGCAAAATCCGGTCTCCAACCCCGAGCCGTTCGCTTTTTTTCTTTCGCCCTGACCGTTGGTCATGTCGTCAGACCACCGATCCGTGAATTATCTGACAGTTATACTCGCCTACAGCCGCCGAAAGTCCGCGATTCCTCCAAAAAGCCGCGCCGTCATGGCGAGCAGCGACAGTCGGTTGCGGCGGCGGTCGGCGTTTTCGTCCATCACCATGACCGATTCGAAGAACGTATCGACCACCGCGCGGATCCCCGCGAGCGCCTTGAGCGCCGCCGGCGTGTCGCTTTGCCGCATCGCGTCGGAGACGGTTTTTTCGACTTCGATCACCGCGCCGTAAAGCCTCCGCTCGGCGTCCACATCGAAGGCGACGGGGTCTACGCGCGTATCCGAATGATCGCCAACGATATTCGCCACGCGTTTGAACGCCGTGGTAAACGCGGCGTATTCGGTCGAGCGCGAGAACTCGGCGACCGCCGCGCATCGCGAGGCGACCTCCGCCAAATCCACGAAACGCACCGCCGCGACCGCTTCCACCACATCCGCGGGCATTCCGGCCTGCTTGAGCCAAACCGAAAGGCGCGCGCGGAAAAATTCCAACGTCTGGTCGATCAGCGTCGCCTCTTCCGCTCCGGTCTTTTCGCGGCACGCGACCGCCGCCGCGCGGATGAGGTCCGGCAGCGACACGGACCACTTGCGATCGAGGACGATCTGCACGACACCCTGCGCTTGCCGACGCAGCGCGTAGGGGTCGCCCGCGCCGGTCGGCGCGAGCCCGACGCCCAGGCACGCCACCACCGAGTCCAGCTTGTCGGACACGGAGCACAGCGCGCCGATCTCGGACGCGGGCAGGACGTCGCCGGCGAAGCGCGGCAGGTAGTGTTCGAAGATCGCCTCGCTCACCTCGGGCGTCTGCCCCTGATGCGTCGCGTAAACGCGGCCCATCACGCCCTGCAATTCGGGAAACTCGAAGACCATCTTCGAGAGCAGGTCGGCCTTGGCGAGCCACAACGCGTGAAGCGCGACGTCGCGCGACGCGGGCGCCACGCGATCGGCGAGGTGGCGGCAGATCGCCTGCGCGCGGAGGACCTTTTCTTTGTAAGTGCCGAGCTTGCGGTGAAAGACGACTTGATCGAGCTTTTGCGCGAGATCGTCCATCGGATGCTTCAGATCCGTTTGATAGAAGAAGCGGGCATCGGCGAGCCTGGCGTTGAGGACACGCTCGTAACCCTTCTTGACCACCGCGGGATCCTTCACCTCGACGTTGCCGACGGCCGCGAAACGGCCAAGCAGCGAGCCGTCTTTTTTCTCGAAGCCAAAATAGCGCTGGTGCTCGCGCATGGGTGTGAGCAGCACCTCGCGCGGCAGTTCCATGTATTCATCCGGAACGTGGCCGACCGTGACCACCGGCCACTCCACGAGCCCCGCCACTTCCTCCAGCAGCTTCGCGTCGTCGATCATCCGACCCTTGGCGGACTTCGCCGCGGATTTGAGTTGATCAAGGATCGACGCGCGACGCTCGTCGACCAGCGCGAGCACCCGTCGATCGCGCAGCTTCGCCACGTAATCGTCGAAGCCCTTGATCTTGACCGCGCGCGGGCTGTGGAAGCGATGGCCGTACGTGACGTCGGACGACGCGACCCCGGCAAATTCGAGGGACAGGGGCTTGCCGTCGTACAGCGCCGCGATCCATTGCACCGGGCGCACGAAGCGCTGAGGCTCCGAGCCCCAGCGCATGGATTTTGGCCACGGGATCGCCGCGAACACGGCGCGCAGCATGTCGGGAAGGACACTCGCCGTCGGCTGGCCGAGAACCGTCTTGACGACGCCCACGCGCTCGCCCTTGTCGGTGGAGACGCGCAGGAGTTCGGACGTGGCGACATCCATGCTCTTGGCAAAACCCTCGGCCACTTTGGTCGGTTTGCCCGATTCGTCGAACGCGTTTGCCCAGGGCGGGCCGGCTTTTTCGATGGTCAGATCGCTCTGGCGCGCGGCCATGCCACGCACGCACCCGACGAGTCGCCTGGGCGTGGCGGTGGCGACGATCTCGCCGTGCTCGATCCGCAGTTCGGCCAATCGCTCGGTGAGCAGACGCTCGATGTCCGCGATTGCGGGTTTCAGGAATCGCGACGGGATCTCCTCGGTGCCGATCTCGAAAAACAGCTCGTTTTTCATGATCGGGGCCCCGCGGCGCATAACGGAAAGCCCAGTGACTCGCGCGTCTTGAGGTACGCCTCGGCGCACCGGCGGGCGAGATTCCGCACGCGGCCAATATAGGCCACGCGCTCGGTGACGCTGATCGCGCCGCGCGCGTCGAGCAGATTGAAGGCGTGCGAGCATTTGAGGCAGTAGTCGTACGCGGGAAGCGAGAACCCGGCATCCAGCACGCGCAGCGCCTCGCGCTCGTAGTCGTTGAACCACTCGAAGATTCGCGCGGTGTCGGCGAGCTCGAAGTTGTAGGTCGAGAATTCGACCTCGTTGCGGTGGTAGACATGGCCGTAGGTCACGCCGTTCACCCATTCGACGTCGTAAACGCGGCCCACGCCCTGCAGGTACATGGCGATGCGCTCGAGCCCGTAGGTGATCTCGACGGAGATGGGGTCGAGATCGAACCCGCCGCACTGCTGGAAGTACGTGAACTGCGTGATCTCCATGCCGTCGAGCCAGACCTCCCACCCGAGACCCCACGCGCCGAGCGTGGGGCTCTCCCAGTCGTCCTCAACGAAGCGGATGTCGTGGGCGAGAGGATCGATCCCCAGTTCCCTCAGGCTACCCAGATACAGCTCCTGGATATTCTTCGGGCTGGGCTTCATGAGCACCTGAAACTGGTAGTAGTGCTGAAGTCGGTTGGGGTTTTCGCCGTACCGGCCATCGGTCGGCCGACGGGACGGCTCGACGTACGCACAGTTCCACGGTTCGGGCCCCAAAGCGCGAAGGAAGGTGCTGGGATTGAACGTGCCGGCGCCGACCTCCAGATCGTAGGGCTGGATGACGAGGCAGCCGCGCTCGGCCCAATAATTTTGCAGCTTCAGAACGACCTGCTGAAAATTCATGGCATTCCGGTTGGTTGGTGTCCGGGAACGATCCTGCTTCTATCCCCACAACATCTGGTTGTCAAGAAGGAACAGGCCACCGCCGGTGGTGTTCGAAGGCTTGCCCCAGGTCGTTCAACCGCTCGAAATATCAGGCGAATTTTCTCAAGTCGCACCGGCGTTCCGCCGATCCAATACATTGGACCGCAATGGTCCCTTGAAATCGACTTGGTTACGTTTGTGCGGCAATCGAAGGAGGCGGGGCAATGTCGGTGGTTCCCATTGAGGAAATTCGCCGGGGCAAGGAGTGGCTCGCGGACCTGAGCGACGACGGCGGCACGCTGTGGGACGAATTCAGCGCAGACGCCCGTGAGGCGCTTCCGGAGTTTTGCCGGCTCATTCGGTACTTCTCCGACCACGCCGGAACGATCGTACGCAACATGAACGGAACGCGAAGCCCGCTCGAAATCGAGTGCCTGAACGGGTTCGAGGATCACCACCTCGACAAATTCGCCGACTTTTTCGGGCCTCCGGCCAAAGCGCCGGGCCGTCACCTGTCGCCGCGCCTGTCGGGAGACACCATTATCCGCCGACTCGGCGGCGCTTATCTGGAGCAAACGGTCTACATCCGCCAGTTTTCCAGCGGGGTGCGCCTCTACGCCGCTGTGTGGCCTTGGCATATCCATCCGGGCGTTGTGACGCTGCACTTCGGGATCGATCTTGCGGCCCCCAGCGAGGAACACACGCGAATCTTCCAGAGATTCGTGCACGCGATCCCCGCCTGAACTGAAATTTACATTATCTCTATAATTATATAGACTTGTTCGTCTCTCGCCGCCTCGCCGCGACCAACCCCCGGTGAACACTTGGGGTTTCGCGGACTTGCCGCTTTACGCTTGACGGTAAAAGCCGAGTTCTGCTAGAACCTTGACGTACTGTATGCATGGGCAGGGATTTTGCCGCTTCGAGCGCTCGAAGGAGAAGTCCAGGTATGAAACGGCTTCATTTTGTGGTGGGCATGGGTGTGGTCTGCGTTCTCTCGCTCGTATCGCTGTTCGTCGCATGCGAGGGCGGGGAGTACGTCGTCGAGGTGAGCGGCTCCGGGGCGTCGGCGACCGGCGAGGCGGGTACGCTCAACGGATTCGTCCGCGACTTCCAGACGAAGACCGAGGTCCAGGATGCGCTGGTCGAACTCGTGAACAACGTCACGGGCGAGCCTTTCGATCCTCCGGTCACGGCCACGTCGCCCGCCAGCGGCGAGGTTTCGTTCGAGTTGCCCGAGGGCATCACCAAGGTCGGCGTGCTTGTCAAGAAAGACGGCGCAACGGATACGGTGCAGTTCGACTTCGCCGAAGGTCTCGAGGGCGAGGAGTTCCTGCTCATCAGCAACGCGACACGCGACCTCGTGGCCCTCGGTCTCGGCTTGCAGCCGGACTGCGCCGCGGTGACCGACGATACGCCGTGCCTCGATCTGACCAAAGCCGTGACGGCGGGCGGCATGTACTGGGGCGATCCCATCGACGAAAACCCCATCGGCTGCGGCGTCATTTCGTTCCAACCCGACGATGGCCAGGGCGTCTTTTATTTCGGGAACGACGCGCTGCCGAACGCGGCGCGGAACGTGACGGGCGACACGCCGGCCAACGGACAGGGCACCAACCCCGGCCGCGACGGCAAAGGCCAGGCGATCAGCTACTACGTGTCGCTCAACAAGGAAATCGAGTATCCCCTGCTCATCACGGGCCGCACCTTCGAGGCCGAGGGCAGCGGCACGCTCGACGCGTCGCAAGGCTCGGCAAACGTGATGCCGCGCGTCTATCCGGGGACGGCGACGATCCAGAACGTCTATTTTTCCAAGGGCGACTTCACGGAGGACCCGACTCCGTCGTGGTGTACGCAGTAATTTGGGGCGCGGCCGGGTCCCGGTCGCGAGATTTGCCCGGTCGAGGCACGGTTTGATCGGGACTTGCGTTTGACGGCGCCGCCGGGTGGCGACGCCTGCCAAGGGTTTCGTAACGAGAGATGACTCTCTGGGAGGAATTTGAGATGAAAGCGAAGGAATCTTTCTGGCGCATGCTGGTCGCGCTGGTCGCGGCGCTGACCATCGGCTCGCTCGCGTTTGTGGCCGCGTGCGGCGGCGACGACGACGATGATGACGATTCGTCGACCAGCGACGACGACACGACCGACGACGACACCGACGACGACACCGATGACGACGCCGACGACGATGCCGACGACGACACCGGCGACGACGACACGGTGGATGGGGGCTCCATCAGCGGAACGGCGACCGACTTCAAGGAGCGCACCCCGTTGCCGAACGCCACCGTCGAAGCGGTCAACGACGAGGACGGGTCCTCGTTCGATCCGCCGATCGTCGGCACCGCCGACGGGGACGGCTTCGTGACGCTGACGGGCATTCCCGACGACGCCAAGGGCGCCGTGGCCATCAAGGTGACCTACAACGGCTACAAGGACACCTATCAGTTCCACTTCGAGACGGGCACGTCGAACGAGACCTTCCTCGCGGTGTCGAACACCGTCGTGACGCTCGTTTCCGGTCTGCTCGGTATCTCCGCCGACCCGACCAAGGGCTTCGCGTCGGGCGCGGTTTACTGGTCGGACGGCACGGAAGAGTATCCGGTCGGTTGCGCCGAAGTGACGTTCGATCCGGGCGTGAGCGAAGTCCACTACTTTGCCGAGAATCCCTTGTTGGGGGTGCTCCCGACGGCTGATCGCGACACCGACGGCAACGGCATCGGCGACGAAAACGGCAAGGGCACCAACGGCGTGCTCGACGGCGACGGCGGCCCGATGAGCTACTTCGTCGGCGTCAACGCCGATCCGGGCTCCTACACCGTCACCGCCAATATCGACGGCGTCGAAGCCACCGACACGATTCCCTATCTGTGCGCGGACTGCGTCGCCATCACGACCGTCGTGTACGACTCGGATCCGAACGCGGCGTTCTGCACGAACTGATCCTTGAGTTCATTGTCGGGCGGCGGCTTCGGCCGCCGCTCGACGGTCCGCAACTCGTGGGCGCGCGGACCGATCTTCGATTTACGGATTGCTCGTTCGGGTTTTTCCGTCCGTTTGGGAGGAGAGGGTATGCGTCACGCGTTCGCAGCCGTCATGACCGCGACGATTTTGTTGATCTGCCTGTCGGGCTTGGCTCGCGCCGAGGACGGTGACGACTGGGGCAGCGGTGGCGGCGACGCGCCGAAATTTGAACTCAGCGGCTATTTTCAGGCTCAGTACGGTCTTTTTACCGACACCAAATTTCACAACAAGAAAGACCCCCAGGGCTTCCCCATCGAGCACGGCGACCGCGCGGGCGCGCCCTCGATGCTGCGTCACACCTTGATGCTCGAGGCCGAATACAAGCCCACCGACTACGCGCGATTTTACGCGGCATTTCGCGGCGTGCGTTCGGGCGCGCTCAAGGAAGACCGCTACGCGCAGGTCCCCGACATGATCTCGGACACCAAATACAACGACGATGTCGATGTGCAGGCCGAAAAGATCCAAGCGGTCCATGAGCGCTACTACACCGAGAACGAGTTCCGCGAGATCTACCTCGACCTCGACGCCGCGGACTGGCTGAATTTCCGTATCGGTCGCCAGCAGGTGAGCTGGGGCGATATGGGCAACATCCGCCTGCTCGACGTCATCAACCCGGTCGATTCGTCCTGGCACCTCGCGCCTTTCGAGAGCTTCGAGGACATTCGCAAGCCGCTCTACATGGTCAAGGCGCTCGTGGATGTTCCGGCACTGTCGGGTTCGCTCGAGGGCGTGTTTATCCCGCTGGTCGACGAGCCCGAAGATACGATCAACACGCCGCTCACCTTCGTCGGCGCCTGGGGTCTTCCGCTCGCCCCCAAGAACGACTACGTCTCCGATCTGAAGATCGAGGACAAGGTCGTCATGTATCCCAGGAACGACCTGTCCGACATGCGCGTCGGCGCGCGGTGGAAGGGCGTGCTCGGCAAGATGACCTACACGCTGGTCGCCTACCACGGCCACCAGCTCTCGCCGCCGATTCCCGATCACGTCATCAAGAACCCGATCGCCGATGACGATGGATTCACGCGGGCCAAGGTCTATCTGCGGATTCCGCGCATCGACACCTACGGATTCTCGCTCGACTACGCTTTCGAGTCGCCCATCGGCGCGGTGCTCAAGCTCGAGGCCGCGGTCACGCCGCGCGTGAACTACGCGGTCAATTCGCTGCTCTCGGCGGGCTATTCGCCCGACAACCGCGTGATGGCGGCCGGTGGCGTTTGGCGCCAGACGGACCACGACGTGGCCGCCGGCGAATCGCCGCAGGTGGCCAAGCTGCACTCCGAGGAGCGTCACTCGCTCGATTACGCGCTCGAACTCTTCCGCGCGAACCAGTGGCGTTTCCTGAACCGGACCTCGTCCACGGTGACGGTTTTCCGCGTGATGCAGAGCTTTTATTTCAATCCCGACGACATCAACAACGACGAGTTCAAGCTCGGCGACCCGTACGTGCGAGAGATCTTCGCCGACGGCAGCGAGAAGGTGAACGAGAAGTGGCACATCGTCTACGCGCCGGGCTACGACACGACCGTGCCGACGCCGATGATGACCACGCTGGTCTTCGCCGCGTTCACCACCTACTGGCACGGACTGTTCACGCCGGGCGTCACGGCCGTCTATGTGCCGCGCTACGCCGAGGTGATCGAGGGCACCGACGACCTGTTCGACTCCGAGGCGTTCGAGAAGGGCTCGGGATTCGTGAGCGCGTCGTTCAAGTTCGCCCCGGGCAACCACTGGCGGCTGGAGACCGGCTACAACTACCTCTTCGGCGACGATCCGTACAACGACGTCGGTCTGTTCCGCGACCGTGACGAGGTGTACGGAAAGATCCGCTATCAATTCTGATTCCACTTGCCGCGGGAATTCCCGCGGCCCCCTCGGGCAAGCCTCGGGGCAGGAGAGGACGTCATGAAATCGAGGAACGTTTGGATCGTGGTGGCCATATTCGCGTTGTCGTTCGCGCTGGCGGCGACGGCGATCGGGCAGAGCAAGCTCACGCGTGAAAACTGGATCAGCGAGGTGGGATTCGCCCCCGATCTGAACGGCGCGCCGCCCGCGGGGCAGACGATCACCTCGGGCGATCTGGCGAAGTGGAAGGCGTGGATTCCCGATGGCGTTCAGGTCCTGATGACCAAGTACGGCCTCAAAATCTACACGAAAGACTACCAGCCGATCGTTCCGGCGGACACCTACATCGAGGCGACGAACAAGTACCGCGGCACGGCCAAGGTCATCGACACCGGCACGCAGTACCGCAAGCTCGGCCTCGAGGGTTATCAGGCCGGCCTGCCGTTCCCGCAGCCCAAGAACGGGCTCGAGATCGCGTGGAACTACACGTACGCGTACGGCGGCGACGATTCGGAGAACTACTTCGCCGTTTATTGGATCAGCGCCAAGGGCGGCGTGGAGCGCACCGAGGACTGGATCTGGACGTACATCAACCGCGCCGTGAACCGCACGGACATCGCGCCGATGCCGGGATTCGAGGAATCGAAGAAGGAAGGCGTGCAGTACTACTCGCTGACGACGGCGCTGACGCCGCCCGACAAGAAGGGCTTCTCGGCGCTTTACACCCGCATGATCGAGCCGCAGGATCAGCAGGGCTACATCTACGTTCCCGCGCAGCGCAAGTCGACGCGATTCGCGTTCGGCACGCGCGGCGACGCGTGGAACAACACGGACCTGCTTTACGAAGACGTGCGCGGCTACCTCGGCTATCCCGAGTGGATGAATTGGACGCTCAAAGAGAAGAAGACCATGCTCCTGCCGATGAATTCGCAGGTGCCCCACGGCAAGGACGCCGTGAAGCAGGTCTACGACTTCGACAACGCGCCGCACTGGAATTTCAAGGCGAAGTGGGAGCCGCGCCCGGTCTACGTCCTCGAGGTCAAGGCCAAGTTCCCGGACTATCCCTATAGCAAAATGGTGTTCTACGTGGACGCCGAGAGCTCGTTCATCTCCGTCAAGGACGCCTTCGACAAGAAGGGCCAGCTCTGGAAGGTCCTCGTGAACGCGTGGAACGCGTCGCCGAATCCGAAGTCCTCTCCCGCCGCCATCGGCACCTCGCTCGTCGTGGATCTTCAGTCTGAACACGCCACGGCGTTCGGTTGGCACAAGTCGCGCGCGAACACCGGGATGAAGCCCGAGGAGTTCACGCTCGCCCGCCTGCGCAAGATCGAGAACTGACCATGCCGAACGCGACGTGTGCCCACGGGAACGTCGCGAAGGCTCTCGCGCTCTTTGGACTCATGACGTTGCTGGTCGCGACGGCCTTGCCCGCCGCGGCCAAGTCGTTTGGTCCGCCCGCGCCGTTTGCTTTTCGCGATCGATTGTTCGATGTCGCATTCGCGTCGGAGTCCGTTGCCGTTGTCATCGGGTATCCCGGCAAGGTGTTTCGGACCGAAGACGCCGGCAAGACCTGGGCTCCGGTGGCGATCGACACCACCGAGCCTCTTTTCGCGGTGTATTTCCTAAACGATCAAGTCGGCTGGATCGGCGGACGCAAGGGCCTCGTCTTCAAGACGACCGATGCCGGAAAGACCTGGGCGAAGCAGAAGTCCGATAAAGAAGAGCACATCTTCGACCTGGCCTTCGCGAACGAGCGCGTCGGACTCGCGGTGGGAAATTTCGGCGCGATCTTCCGCACCACCGACGGCGGTGCGACGTGGACCTATCAACAGCTCGAG
>CAZPJD010000292.1:0-3630 GCA_964586775.1 uncultured bacterium
ACATAGGTAACGAATTAGGTTCAGGACATGGGTAACACTATTCGCACGGGAGAACCATCTTGAGCCGTGTCCGCTCATCGCCCCTCGCGGCGACGCCGACATCACGCGCCCTCGTGCGGGGCCGCGTGAAGAACGGCTGGCGCGATCATCGTTCGCTTCCGACACCGACGCATTGGAACGATTCGGTTTCGAGATCGATGCTTCCCAAGCACAGGTTCGCGAAGTAAATGGCGTACCTGTGTCCGTCGAGCGGTTTGAGACCCGCGTTCCAGCCGGCGACCGCTTGGCTGACGGGGATGCGTCGGCGATGCACGCAGATGTCGCCGATCGAGCTGACGGCCCGTACGAGCGGACCCAGCGGTGCGAAACAATTTTAGAAGATGGACTCCGAAACGGTTCGCGTATGCCCCGTCGCGTTTCGCTTGGTCTTGTTGCTCGGCTCCGCACGGGTCTTCGACTTCCGCGACACGGACCCGTTCCATCGATTCGAAAACGACGCGCTCTTACAGGTGACGAAAATAGAGCATCTTGCGGACGAGCACTCGTTTGTCGGGCATTGGCGATCGGCGATCGAGGCGGAACAGGCCCGGCGAGGATTGGCCGTCGAAGCATACCGAGAGCACGTGAGCAATCGAGACGAATCTGTCATCCATCGATATGGCTTCCGCGATATGCGCGTATTGCAATCTTACGTTCTCGACAACGTGAGGCGAGCCATCGTCCGGACTTCAGCGAGCCCGGTCGAAGAATCGATGGTCGGCTGGCCCATCTGCCAAGTCAGCCACAATGTTGTGATGAACCGCGACCTTTGGTGGAAGGTAATGGATCCGGATCCGAGCCTGCGAGCTTGGCTCTACTTTGAATTCAACGACAGCGATTTCGTCCTGAAGTTGGAGAACGCGGGGCCAAACGGCAAGGGCAACGATGCTGACCGGGTGAGCCAACTGCTCGACAACATTCAGAAGGTTCTCGTCGACGGCGATCTGGGCGCCAATGTCCCTCGTCGTAAGGTCGGCTACTGAATGTCCATTCTGAAATGGTCGATTCCCATTGAAGTTCCGGAAGATGCCACAAGGAAAGTCCGGGCCGTTCTCGCCCGATTCGACGACGTGATCGTGAAGGGTAAAATCCTCGAACTGGAAGGACCGAAGCCGTTCAAAGCGTGGGGAGATCGAACTCCCTGAACGCCTGCCGACACAATCCGTTCGTCACGCGAACGATTCGAACGCGCTGCCCGAATCGATCCCCAAAATGCGGTGGGCGACGATGCGCACTTCGGGCTCGGTCATGCCCGCGATCAGATCCGCAGCAAGCCGAGCACAAAGCGCGTCCGCTCGCATTCTTGGCGCCGCCTCGACCATCTCCCGGCCGCGCGGGGGGATCAGGGACAGCCGGTCGGCCTTGATGGCTTCAAAATAGAACTCGAACAGTTCGCGAATCATCCTGCGCTGGCCGACGCGCTGGGTTTCCAAGGCGGGGTTGAGGATCATGTAGTGCCATGTCAATTGCTGAAGCATGAATATTTCGTTGCGGTGTTGCTCGGGGAGTCGAAGACGCATTCCGGGTGTTTCGTTCCGACGAATCACCGCCGACTTCACGTATCGCCCGATCAACATCGACGTGAATGCGCGCAACGCCGCACGCTCCTCTCGCAATCCCCGATACGGCTTTGCGACGGGACGATGGTCCAACAAGCTGACGAACGCCGATCGGAGATCATCCGGGGAAGCGGGAAGCGAACTTCGCTTCCGAAAAAACACGCCGGATGTGAACTCTTCTCCGGCCTCCGTCAACTCCGCGTCCGGACCGATCAGCCGATCGAGCGGAACCATCCCCACGCGATAGAAGTCCTCGAGATCGTGAACCGCGTACGATATGTCGTCGGCGGTGTCCATGATTTCGGCTTCGAGGGTTCTCGAGTCGCGCTCATCGTCTGGAAGTGTTCGACGCGCCCACTCGAATTCGGACTCTTCGTCGGCGTACGCTCCCCATTTGTCCGGTTTCTTCCGCCCTTCCCACGTCCAAGGGTATTTCAGCAGGGCGTTTGGCGTCGCGCGAGTCAGATCCAAACCGCCAAAATCCGCCGATCGCACCGCGAGTTTCGTCACGACTCTAAAAGACTGGGCGTTTCCTTCGAAGGTCTCCGAGTCGCCCACTTTTTGTCGCATGCACGCCTGCAATTCGGTTTCCGCAGCGTGACCAAATGGTGGATGACCCAGATCGTGCGCGAGACTGGCGGCTTCGGCGACGTCGGGATCGAGTCCGCCGACGGAATCGAGCGCTTCCACCGCGTTGCTTCGGATGAGCTGCTCAGCAAGACGACGAGCGACTTGGCCCACCTTGATGGAATGGATCAGCCGGTTGTGGCAGACACGATTCTCCGCGGGTGAAACGACCTGCGTAACGCCGGTCAGGCGAAGGAACGCGGCGGAATATGGGATGCGGTCACGATCGCGCTGTGCTTCGCTTCGCTGGTCGGAAAGTAAACCGCCATAATAGCGCTCGACCCTCGGTGACTGCGTCGGCATTGAACCGCGAACTCAGATCAAGTCGCGAGAGCGAGCTGTCGGTCCTCGGTCAAGGTCAGTGAGCCACGGTCGATCAGGCTCCACACGCGCTGTCGCGTGACCGACTCGGCAATGGGCGATTGGCGCCGCCGCAATTCGGCGACGATCCGTCCCGTCGAGCGTACGTCGTCGCGAACGAGATCGAGAATCAGGCGCTCCAGCTCGTCTTTTTCATGCTGCGTCATGGGACCTCCTCCGGGCCTGTTTCCGCCGGCCGTTCGGGACACGGGATCGAACGCCCACGAAAAGCGTATGACGTTTCCCGCCTGGATTCAAGCGGCGAGCGGTCACCACAAACCCGGGCCGCAATCGCGACCACCCGGCTCCCGACGGCTCCCCCCCTACAGGATGTACTTCGACAGATCCTGATCCTTGACGATGTCCTCGAGGCGCTGCTTGACGAAAGCCGGGTCGATGACGATGCGCTTCGCCTTGAGGTCGGGGGCGTCGAAGGAGATTTCCTCCAGCACGCGCTCCATGATCGTGTGCAGGCGGCGCGCGCCGATGTTCTCCATCTTGCCGTTCACGTCGAAGGCGATGCGCGCGATCTCGTCGATGCCGCCGGCGGGGAAGACGAGTTCGAGTCCCTCGGTCTCCATCATCGCCTGATACTGTTTGACCAGCGCGTTGCGCGGCTCGGTCAGGATGCGCACGAAGTCCTCGCGGGTCAGGCTTTGCAGCTCGACGCGGATGGGGAAACGCCCCTGCAATTCGGGGATGAGATCGGACGGCTTGCTGACGTTGAACGCGCCCGCCGCGATGAACAGGATGTGGTCGGTGCGCACCATGCCGTACTTGGTCGAGACGTTGGAGCCCTCGACGATGGGCAGCAGGTCGCGCTGCACGCCCTCGCGCGAGACGTCGGGGCCGTGGCCCTTGTCGCCCGCGCCGATCTTGTCGATCTCGTCGAGGAAGACGATGCCCGCCTGCTCGACGCGGTCGAGGGCGATGTCCACCACGTCCTCCATGTCGATCAGCTTGTCGACCTCCTCGTCTTCGAGGATGTCGAGGGCCTCGGGCACGAACACCTTTTTCTTTTTGGTCTTTTTCGGGAACATGTTGC
>CAZPJD010000293.1:0-10528 GCA_964586775.1 uncultured bacterium
GGCGTTGTAGATGCCGGTCACGTTCGAGTCGGTGTCGTAGAGGACGGGATACGTGACGGCCTTTCGCTCGACGATTTGCTTCGCTTTGGCGACGCCCGACGCGGTGTCGGTGTTGATCGACAGGATCTCGAGGCCCTGGCCTTTGTACTGCTGGTAGATTTTTTCCAT
Source organism: uncultured bacterium (assembly GCA_964586775.1). GTDB lineage: Bacteria > Lernaellota > Lernaellaia > JACKCT01 > JACKCT01 > JADLEX01. The sequence goes on from CAZPJD010000293.1 coordinate 169, forward strand.
CATGGGCATCTCGAGTAGGCACGGCTTGCACCAGCTCGCCCAAAACGTCATGAGCACGGCCTTCTTGCCCGCGTAGTCGGCCAGCGCGTAGCTCTTGCCCGACGCATCCTTGAGCGAAAACGCCGGGGCCTTGCCCCCCGCCGCCGCCGCGACGGAAACCAGCGCGAGAATCCCCAACAGGCTCATGAAAATTCGCATCTGGAACGACCGCATCGCAACCCCCGAACCGCCCCGCACGGGCGGCGATGGAGTGCGAAAAACCTAGGGGAATTCCCGAGGGGCGTCAACGAAGACAACCGGCCTGTGTCCATGGCACGTGGAGTTTTCCGGTTTTCGTTGCAAATGAATTTTCCGCTTGTGGTTTCGCACGGCTTTTCCGCCGGTCGCCTCGTCGTACGGGAGGATAGGGCTCCGTCGGGGAGCGACCCGAGCGCCCGGACCACTGTCGAGAAGGGGGGAGTTCCGGAGAGTTTCGAGTAGAGTCCCGGGGGAGAGTCCCGGGGACACATAAGTCCCGGGAGTCCCGGGGACACATTACCGAATTCTGGAGTCCCGGGGACACATTACCGAATTCTTCCCTCTGACCAAGAGTCCCGGGAGAGTCCCGGGGACACATTACCGAATTCTTCCCTCTGACCGCCCAATGGGCGAAGCCCGCACAACGGCCCGCATCGCCCACATCGTCGTCCCCGGCGTTGCCCACTGCGTCACGCAGCGCGGCGATCGCCGCCGGCGCACTTTCATCCGCGAGTCCGACGATGAGGACGACCTTCGGCGAATTGCGGAGCAATGCACGCCGCAGAGTTGAAAACCGGTGCTGCGGCCTCCTGCCGAATCAAGTCCACCTGAACGCGCGCCCGACCGACGCCGACAGCCCGCGTCTCGCGAGGCGCGCTGAATTTCCCGGGCCACCGCGTGTCCACGGCGCGGCGGGAGCGCGTGTACCTGGAGATCATGTCGGTACCGGGTTTGCCGGAAAATGCCCTGTCGGGCAGGCATTCGCGATTTGAGAAAAGTTCAATGAATATCGATGCTGGGCTCGCTCAGCAGGATTTCGATGAGCCGGTTGATCTCGAAGGGTTTGACCAGCAGCCCCGCCGCTCCCGGAAAGCGGTCGGGCTCGCGCGCTTCGTCGATTGCCTGCGGAAAACCGGACGACAGGATCACGCGGATGTCGGGTCGGATGCGTCGGAGCTCGGCAAAGACGCGCTCGCCGGGCATGTCGCCGAGCACCAGATCGAGGATGACCGCGTCGAAGGCGTCGGGGACGTCGGTGAATGCCTGTATCCCCTCTTCGCCGGTCTCGGCGACCGTGACCCGCGCGCCGCTGCCCGCCAATGCGACCTCGCAGAATTCGCGCACCACGCGCTCGTCGTCGATCACGAGAACCGAAATGTCGAGGGGGCGCGGCCGATCCGCCTCGCGGGGGAAGGTGCGTCCGCCGACCACCGGGATGTGCACGGTGAGGACTGCGCCGCCCTCGGGCGTGTTTTCGGCCTCGACGCCGCCGTCGAGATTCGTGACGATACCGTGGACGGCGGTCAACCCCAAGCCGCGCCGCATCGACTTTGTCGTGAAGAACGGCTCGAAGATCCGCCCGATATTCTCCTCGTCGATGCCGACTCCCGTATCCTCGACGACTATCCGCACGTATTCGCCGGGGCCGAGCTCCGAATCCGCGCCGGGCATGACAATCGCGCGGTCCGTTCGCAGATACACGGTGCCGCCGCCGGGCGTGGCCTCCCACGCGTTCTGAAGCAGGTTGTCGATCACCTGGCGAATGTAGGCCGGGTCGGCGTAGATCACGCCCGCGGGCTCGGCGAGACTCAGGCGAATCACGATCTCGGGGTCTTGGCGGATTTCGTGCTGCTCGACGCACCGACGGACGGCGTCGTTGACGTTGAGCGCCTGCGGCGCGCCGCGTCCGCCACGCGCGCAGGCGATGAGCTGCTGCGTCAGACGCACGGCACGCTCGGTGGACTGCTCGACGCGCCCGAGCGGCCCCCACAGCAGATCGCCCTTGGGAACCATGGCGCGCAGCAGGCTCATGTTTCCCATGATGCCCGTGAGGATGTTGTTGAAATCGCCGGCGATGCCTTCGGCGAGATTGCGCATCATCTCCAGATTGCGCGTTCGCTCGACACGTTGTTCCAGCTTGTGCTCGCGGGTGGTGTCGCGGGCGACGCCGATCGTCCCGGCGAACGAATCGTCGCGCGACCACATCGGCGACAGGCTGATCGTCAGGCGCAGGATGTGGCCGTCTTCGTGAAAGATGCGCACGCCGTCGCGATAGCCCGTTCGTCCCTCGCGGGCTTCGTCGAACAGCGAGTGGATCGCGTCCCGGTCATCGCGGTGGAAGAACGAAACCATCTCCTGCCCGGCGATGGCGTCGGGTGACGCGCCCGTCACCTCGCGAAGCGGGGCGCTGGCGTAGTTCACGATGCCGTTCGCATCGGTCATGAACACGATGTCGCGCATGTTCTCGGCCAGGGCGAAAAACGGCAGGCGCTTGCGGAACGGCCCGTCCACCATCAGCGGCGGCGCGGACGACTGCACCAATACGACGCACGCGTCGCCTTCGCCGATGAACGTGAGTTCGGTCAGGGGGGCCAGCGGGTTTTCCGCTTCGGAGCGCGTGTCGAATTCGGGCACGCGAATCGTGCGCGGCGGGCCTTCGGGATCGGAAATGGCGGCTCGGGCGTGCTCGCACACCAAAGCGGCAATCCGCGCGCCGAACAGGGCATCGATCACCGTTCCCGCAGCGGGCGTTGCCGCGTTTTCGAAAAGTTCGGCGAAAGCGGGGTTGAATTCGAGCAGTTTTCCCCGGGCGTCGCACGCGAACACCGGCAAGGACATCGCCAGTGCGATCTTCCGAGCCGCGCATTCCATGGGGCCGCGCACGTTCATGACGCCTCGTTCACGGCGCGGCTGGGTGCGCGCGCTAGTTCACGGATTTGACCTTCGCGGTTTCGGCCAGCGGGGCACTCCCGGTGTCCTTGCCACCGGTCAGAATCAGTTTGAGCTGGGACACGGGGTACCGGACCGCCTGCTTGATCGCGGACAATTGCTTCGCGAAGACGGCGACGTCCGTCGGCGCGAGTTTCGCCGTGTCGAATCCGAGCGCCGTCAGCTTTTCGCTCAAATAGTCCGAATTGACGGTGCGATGCGTTTTCCCGTCGTCGGAGCGGAACCAGTATACGTCGGGGTAGGCGGCCAGTTCCGCCTCTCCGGTGACGGTATTCTGAACGACGTCCAAACAATGATATCGATTCGCCGCGGGCACCGACGCGAACAGAGGCACGAGGCGCGTCCGGGTTTCGCCGTACACATCGAGGTTTCCGGCGAGCTGCCCCGTCGGAAGTTGCACGCCCGAATTGCGTGTCAGCATGAACAGCGCGAGGTGGGCGATGTTCTCGTTCCGGTTGCGGATGCACCCGTGCGAAAAGGCCCGATAGGTGCGGTTCAGCAGCTTCGGCTGGTTGGTACCGTGGTAGTACCAGATCACCTTCTTGGGTTCGGTCGGCATGAGCTTCCAGATGCCGAGCGGATTGTGCTTCCCCGGACCGACGTACTTCTTCGTCTCGGGGTCCGTCCACGGCGGGTAGTGGTGCAGCATCGTGCAATAGACCAGGCCCACCGTGCGCGGAGTCTTGGTCGTCGTTTTGCCCACCACCACTGGCCACTCCGCGAGCAGAGGGCGGTTTGGTCCACTCTCCAGTGTGAGACGCCACGTAAAGGCCGGGATATTGAGATCGCCGGAGACCGCCAGATGCGGCCACCCCAGCACCTCGCCATCGGTCAGCCTTATCAGCACCTCGCGCGTGCGCAGATGATCGGGCACCAGATCGCGAAAGAGCACGACCGTGCCGAGCGCCTCGGACGAGGAGGATTTCAGGCTGAGCTGATTCACCCGGTCGGCGACCATGGCGACCTGGGTCTCGGAGAGAATGCCCGTCGCGATGACGGTTTCCTCGTCGGTCGACCAACGCGCCGGACGAAAATAGACCGGCACCCACGTGACGCCGAAGTCGGCGAGCAGTTCGTGAACAGTGACCTGCGTCGCATTGGGGTGCTCGACCCAATACGCCTTGCGCAGGGTTTCGAGGGGAATCGCCATCACGCCGGTCTCTTGGACCTCGTCCCCGGCGAGCTGCGGGTAGATCTGTTCCGGCGCGACGCCGACGTTCTGGCAATGGACGAGGCCGTCGAGGTCTTTCCAGACTTCCGGAGACGCGTACGACCGCGAAACGGTCATCGTGGAGAGGGAAATCCCGACGAAAAGGCAAAACGACACCCAGCCGAATCCGCGCACGCCACATCCCCATGCGATTTCGCGCAAACCACATCCCGATGACAATTCCATCATTTTTAGGCATCGGCAGGTTTTTGTGAATATTGAGGGAAATTTGGCCGATCGGCTCGATTTTTTGCGATTCGCCCGGACGAGCGCGACGTTCGCGGTCGCGGCGCCCGAGATTTCCGCGCGCGATGGCGTGATTGCCGAAGCCGATAGCTGTGATATAAAAAACAGCGCCACGAACGAAAGTCGGCTCGATCCGGTCTCCGGTTTTCCGGTCCATCCCCGGCGGTGAACGCATGTCGCCTTCTGTCGAAGTCTTCGAGGAACTGAAATCCGAGCAGATGGAGCGGCTCGAGGCCGAGAACCTGCGGCTGCGCGAGGTCGTCCGCGATCTGCAAAAGGAAAAGGAACGCCTGTCACACCTCGACGACCTCGGGTACGACGGCATCCTGATCGTCCAGGACTTCCGCATCCAGTCCGCCAACCGCCGCCTGCAGGAGATCATGGGGTACAACGCCGAGGAAATGCTCGGCATGCACTTCACGGATTTCATCGTCGAGGAAGACATCCCCCTGCTCGTCAACGCCTATGGGCGACACATCGGCGGCGAGCGCGACCTGGGCGTTCTGGAGTTTCGGATCCGGCACAAGTCCGGCGAGGTGCTGACGCTCAACATCAACTCGAGCGTCATCGAATACGGCGGCAAGCCGGCCGAGTTCATCGTCGTTCGCGACCGGACGGCTCACCGCAAGGCCGAGCAGGTTCTGCAAAGCGTCGACACGACCCTGAACGACCTGATCCAGTTCAGCCCCGGTCCCGTGGCCATCTTCAACCCCGAGGGCGAGTTCCTGAGGGGAAACGACGCCTTCTTGAAGATTTCGCCCGGGCTCGGAGAGGGCGGCGTCCATCTGTTCGACGACGCGCTCCTTGAAGGCGCGAGCCCGCCGCTACGTCTCGATCCGCTCCGCAATGGAAATACCGTCAGCCTCTCCGAATGCTGGATCAAACGAACCGACGACGACGGGCGAATGCGGCGCATGTGCTTCGGCATCCACGCCTTCGCCGTCTCCACCAACGGCCACGTCGGGCACTACGTCGTCATCGCCGACGACCAGACCACTGCGCGCCAGACCGAACAGCAGCGGAAGCTGATGCACGCCGCGCTCGACGCCGCGGTCAATGCGGTGGTCATCGCCGACGCCGACGGGGTGATCGAGTGGGCGAACCCCGCGATGGGGCGGCTTTTCGCCCAGACCGCCTCGACGTTGCCCGGCGTTTCGCTTCGCGACCTGCTCACAGGCGAACGGCTCGGCGACAAGTTTGACGGCATCTGGGCCAAGGTCCACGAAGGCGGCACGTATCGCGGCGAGGTGCTCTATCGGCGAGGTCTGGTCCACATCGGCGTCGCGCTCGCCTCCTTCGCGCCGGTCCGCGCCACGCACGGCGACATCTCGCACGTGATCGCGATTTTGCAGGACATCACGGACCAGAAGCGGGTGGAGGAGTCACTGCGCGAGATCGAGGATCGCCTACGCCAATCGCGCCGGCTGGAGTCACTGGGGTTGCTGGCGGGCGGCGTCGCGCACGACTTCAACAGCGTCCTGATGGCGATTCTCAGTTACGCGGATTTCCTGCTGCGCGACGGCGCCCTGATCCCCGCCGCCCGGGAGGATGTCGAAGGTATCAAGCGGTCGGCGAAGCGGGGATCGACGCTCACGAATCAGCTCCTGGCATTCGGGCGCAGCCACGCCGCCCGCATGTCGCGGCTGAATCTCAACGCGGTCGTGACCGAGATGCGCAAGATGCTGGAGCGCCTCATCGGAGAGCACATCGTTCTCGACACGCACCTGGATCCGAACATCGATACGATCCTCGCCGACCGCACGCAGCTCGATCAGGTGATTCTGAACCTCGCGATCAATGCCCGCGACGCCATGCCGCGAGGCGGACGGCTGACGATTCGCACTGCGCGCTTCGAGGCGCAGGACGTCCCGCACGGCCCGTTCACCGAAGGTCGGTACGTGCGCCTGACGGTGAGCGACGACGGCGTCGGTATGGACGAGGAGACGCGCGCGCGGATCTTTGAACCGTTTTTCACGACCAAGGCGAAGAAGGACGGAACCGGCCTCGGCCTCGCCACGGTCTACGGCATCGTGCGTCACCACAGCGCCGAGATCTTCGTCGAGAGTGAGCCGTTGCGCGGGGCTTCGTTTCACATCTACTTTCCCGCGGCCGACGAATCCCCCGATCTGGAAAAGACGCCGACCGCCACGGACTTCGTGCGCGGCAACGAGACGGTTCTTTTGGTCGAGGACGCCCGCGAAGTCCTGCAACTCATTCAGCGGATGCTGGAGCGCGGCGGTTACAATGTGCTTTCCGCGTCGCAGGTCTCGGAAGCCATCGCCATCGGCACGTCGTATCCCGGCACCATCCACCTCGCCATCATGGACGTGGTGTTGCCGCTCATGTCCGGCGTTGAACTCGTCAAGACACTTCGACCGCAGAGACCCGACATGCGTGTGCTTTATGTGTCGGGAAACGACCACGCCTGGGTGAACCGGTTCGTTGGCGAAGAAATCCCCGAGTCGCGCTTCCTTCACAAGCCCTTCGAGCCGTCGCAACTGCTTCGCCGCGCCCGTCAGGTCATGGAGGAGGGGGAAGAGTAGGTTCGGCGTCCTCGAACCTGCCCCGTTCCAGCGTCGCTGTCCGGATGGGTGTGCGTCAGGGAGCCGACCGGGCGGGCTCCACGACGCAGAAGTCCGGGTCCCGACTCAACGCCGCAAAGACGTTTTGCGCCATCACGGCGTGCCCTTTGCCCGTGCAGTGATCGTCGTCGAAGAGGTAATCGCCTTTCGGCGTGAGTCCATCGAATGCGGACAAGTGGTCCACAAACTCGAGTCCATGGCGCTCGGCGACGGATCGGAGCAATCCGTTCGCGAGCGGATAGTCCATCGGATAATTCGCGACCACGAGTTGAATGCCGCGCTCGCGACAGATCTCGACGATCCGCTCCAGATCGTCCTCGATCCAGCGAGCCACCTTGCGCTCCCACTCGCCGCCATCCCGAAAGATGTCCAGATAGTCGTGGTAGAATTTCAGTTCCCGCACATCCGGATGGTCCGCTCCGATCCGTTCCAGTTCCCGGAGAATGTCCTCGGCTCGATACTCGCTTTGCAGCCCGAACGCCTTGGCGAGCAGATAATAGTGGAAGTAGTCGTACGGGTCCGATCGGACCGCGTCGAGACAGAAGTTGACGGCGAGGTCGGTCCGACGAAACCGCGTCGTCATCAGCTTCTCGCATAGGTCAAGTTGATAAAACGAACGACAGTTCCTGCTGTAATCGGATTCCGGAAACGCCGTCTCGGACCGATCGAGCCACGTCGCGGCATCCTCGAAGGCGTCGAGTTCGCCGGAGATCTCGATCATCGAGCACATCACGGCTTCGGCCTCGCGGCCTTGGGGCGCGCGCGCCAAGGCTTCCAGACCCAGGTCGATGGCCGCGTTCGACCGATGAGCGAGATGCTCGCGCCAGATCCGTTCCACCGTGGGATTCGGAGAGCTGCCATCGATGCTGCCGACACGCAGTTCGTCCATCTGCCGTTCCCACGCACGCGAGCGCGTATAGAGCGGCATGACGGTGGAGACGAGTCGATGCCCTGCCCCGTTGATCCACAGTGTGCGGAGCATCTTCACGGTGCGCAAATGAACAAACCAATGTTTCGAGGCCGAGATGGCGTCGGGTTCAGCCCAATACTGGTAATCCCAAGGGCTGTACAGATTCGCCGACCCGGTCAGTAAGAGAACGATGTCGGGCCGATGCTTGTCCAGCATCGCGGGAAGGTTGCGCCGGATGGCGAGGGTATTGGACTCGCAGGCACCGCCGTTGATCACGCGGTACGAACGCCCGGCGCACTGCTCCGACAGCAACAGGAAGAGGTGAGACGGATACGACTCGTCGCCGGGTGCGCGCCCACCCCACGTGAAGGAATCGCCGACGGCGAGAATCGTCACGGGGTCGGAGGCGTCCGCGGATGCCTCGTTCGCGTGGATCGCGGTGGGAGAGGTGAAGACGATCCGGTTGATGACCACGTTCGCGGCGCGAAGAACCAACTCCACGCAGATAGCCAACAGAACCAAGGTCGTCAGGCTGATGAGCAGCTTGTACCGAAGCCCGACGTTTCGCGCCCGGTGACGCATCTCCTCGGCAGTCCGGCTGGTCGGCATCGCCGAAGAATAGGGGCGAAATTTCCGCCCCGCAACAGGTCGCACGCGCCGATGGGCGTCGCCTCACCTGGCTGCGTCGCGCTCCCCCGCCAGAAAGTTTCCGGCAAGTCGAATCGCCAAATCGTACAGGTTGCGACCGAGCACCGCGTCGAGCGCGTTGCAGAAGCGGTCGATCTCCTGAGGCGTGACAATGAGCGCGGGGTTGACGAAGAGATTGTCCTCGCGTCCCCCGGTGTAAATGAGGATGTCGTGATTCTTGAAAAGTTCCGACACAATCACCGCCGGACCGAGCCCAAGAAAGAGTCCGTCCATTCCCGGCAACGCCGACAGAATCCGGCTGCCGAACAGCTCCGCGCTCGACCGAAGTTCCAGAATTCCCATGAGGCCGATGTTTCGCGCCTGACGGATCACGCGCGGATGACGGACCTGCAACGCCTGGAGCCGATTACCCAGATATTCCCCCTGGACCCGCGAGCGCTCGACGAGCTGCTCGTCTATCAAAATGTTGAGCGCCTCGATCGCCGTCGCGCACTCCTCGCCCATGCCTCCGTAAGTGGACGTGTGGATCGTGCACCCGCGCAGCGTACCGTACGTTGTCTCGAAGATGTCTCGACGCACGATATAGCCGGCGATCGACGCCTTACCGCCACCGAGGGTTTTGGAAAACGTGACGATGTCGGGGACGAGGTTCGAGTGCTGGAATCCGAACATCCGCCCCGTTCGTCCGAAGCCCGTGAAGACCTCGTCCGCGATCAGGACGATCTTTTCGCGCCGGCACAGCTCGCCAAGTGCGTCGAGATAGCCATCCGGCGGCATGAGGACGAGGTCACCCTTGATCGGCTCGATGATCATCGCCGCGATATCGTGACCGCCGGAACCGCGCCGCCGCGCGATCGCGTCGCGCACCGCGTCGATGTCGCCGAACGGCACCTCGACGCCGTGGTCGGAAACGGGGAAGAGTTCGCGGTAGCACCCGCTACGAGATCCGGAAACCGCCAGTGTGCCGAGGGTCTTGCCGTGATACCCCAGGTCGGTGTGCAGGATCTTCGTTTTTCCGGCGCCCTGATACAAAAGGGCGATCTTCATCGCGCCTTCGTTGGCCTCGGCGCCGCTGTTGCAAAAGAAGGAATACCGAAGGTCGCCCGGGAACAGCGTCGAGAGGTTTTGCGCGAGCACGGCCTGATGCGGCGAGATGAACGCCTTCCAGATTTCCAGGCGTTCGTTCTCGTTGTATCGGCGCCGCACGGCCATGATCCGCGGGTGGTTGTGGCCAAGGTTCAGAACATTGAGGCCGCCGGAAAAGTCCAGAATGCGGCGGCCGTCCGCCGTGAAAAGGTCCATCCCCTGGGCGCGAACGATGCGAATCAGGTCGAGCCCGAGAATTCGGAGAAACATCCGAATGCCCGGATTCACGAAGCGCTGATAGAGGTCCGCAACCTCGGCCTGACCCAGGCCATCGACCATGTCGCTGGTCGCGAGCGGACCGTCAGGCGTCATGGATGTCCTCATTGTGATTGTTGCGCACGCTGCACCCGGAGCACATCGGGATCGCGTCGATATCGGCGCGGATTTTCCGGCGCAGCTCGCGAATCGTCTCTCCGTTCCATGCGTCCCGAAGACTCCCGCTTCCATTCGTTCCGACTCGGCCCATCGGCCATTCCTGCCGCAGATCGCTCACACATGGAAGCACCAGGCCGGAGTAACGGACCAACGCCTCCTCCCACGGCAGGCGGCACGCTCGATCGCGCAGAACATCCGACATGTCGAGCCGTTGGTCGGGCTTCGTGGGCAGAATGGATGCGCCGATGTTTCGGCGGCCGTCCCGCAGCTCGTCGA
>CAZPJD010000294.1:0-4611 GCA_964586775.1 uncultured bacterium
CGTCACCACGCAGGTCTACGACGACGTCGCACCGCGCCGCCAGCGAAAGGTGCTCGATCTGCTGAACGAGGAAAAACGCCTCGACGTCGGCGTTCTGGGCGAGCCGGAGGACGAGGTCACGTTGCCCGTCGTCGCGACGCGTGGCTGAGCCTCATCGTGCGTGGCGCGCGGAGGCATCCTTGCCAGATGCGGCCCCGCGCGTCTAATTTACCTTCGTGATCCGCGAACTCAGCGAGCACCGATATCAGTGGACGACGGGCGTCGCGCTCGCGTGCGCGCTGTGCGTCGTGTTGGCATTCGCCGCATGTTCGAAGAAAGCGGACGAAGAGAAATCCGCCGCGCCCGCGGTGCCCACCGAAGTCCCCGCGACCGACGTGCCGATCTTCGAACCCGCCGTGATGGACGCGCGCGACGCTGGTCCCGGCGGCTATCGCCTCGTCTACACGACGCACTCCCCGATGGAGTCCGTGCTCAATTTCATCGAGACGCGGTGGCCCGAGCGCGGGTGGATCGCGGTTGCGTCGGTGCCCGAAAAGGAAACGCGGAAGATGCTCTACTTCCGCAAGGATCAGCGACTGCTCATGGCGGTCGTCGAGTCCTCCGGCGAAGATGGCGGCTGCCGAATCACGGTGATGGAGACGCTGGGCGAGGGCGCGCGCGGTAATGTGCTGACCGGTCCCGCCGAGGAAGGCGCACCCGCCGGCGAAGGCGCTCCCGCCGCCGAACACGGAGAATCCGCCCCGTCGGGACATTGACGCACGTGCGTGTCGATCCATTCATCCAACAGGTGCTGAAGACCGCGCGCCGCCACGACATGTGGCGCGGGCGGGACGTGGTGCTCGTCGCCCTGTCGGGCGGGCGCGATTCGGTGGCGCTCGCGCGGACACTCAAGTCGATCGAGCGCTTATGCGCCATCGAGGTGGTCGCGGGGCACGTCGATCACCATCTGCGCCACGGGAGCGCCGCGGATGCGAAGTGGGTGGCGAAATTCTGCAAGCGCGAGGGCATCGAGTGCCTTCAGGCGAGGCTCGACGGCGCCGCCATCCGAAACTCCCCACTCGGTCTGGAAGCCGCCGCGCGCGAGGCGCGTCATGAAGCCTTGGAGACGATCGCCGACCGCATGGGCGCAAACTCGATCGCCACGGCGCACCACCGCGACGATCAGGCCGAGACGATCCTCGAGCGCCTCACCCGCGGCGCGGGGACGCGGGGGTTGCGAGGCATCCTGCCCGTCAAAGGGCGATGGATCCGGCCATTCCTCGATCTCGACCGCGAACGCATTGCCGATTTCGCCGCGGCGCAGCGGCTGGAATGGCGGGAAGACCCCACGAACGCCGACACCGACCGGACGCGAAATGCCCTTCGCCATGGGGTGCTACCCGCCCTGCGCGGGATCCGGCCCGGGTGCGACGAGGTGCTCGCCCGCGCCGCCGAGATCGCGCGGCGCGAGGACGCGGTACTGGACCGCATATTTCGCGAGACGTTGGCCGCGTGTGCGGTTTTTAAGGGCGGTGTATGGATCATCGGCGTCGTGCCGCTTCTCGCGGTGGACGCGGATCGCCGGCGAATCTTTTGGCACCGGCTCCTGTGGGAAATCGGGTCGAATCGCGTCGATTTGGACCTCGCCGACGATCTGGAACGGCTGATCTTCACATCCGAGCGATCGGCCGGATTCACGGTGGGGACCGGGCTCTACGCCCGGCGGGAGCGCGAGGCGATCACGATCGCGCCGGTCGCCATCGTGTCGCGCGGCGACTAAAACGGCAATTTTGGCGCGCCGCGCGCGTGATTTTCGTCATCAATCCGCATTTTCGTTTTAACAACCGCCGGTTTAAGCCGATAAGACCCTATGACGAATGGGGAGCTTGTCATGCTGGTCGTTCGCGATTGGTTTCCGGAAGAAAACTGGCTCAAGACCATGGAAAAACACTGGAAATCAAATCCGGTGATCGTCGCCGTGGACGACGTGGTCGAGGATCTGTGGGCGCTGGACGCCCTGCTGGAAACCGACGGTTACAACGACGTCAACCTCGTGGACGACTACACCCGCGCCATGGACCGCATCCGATCGCAGAATCCCGACCTGCTGATGGTGTCGCTTTCGGCGTTTTGCGGGAGGGGTATCGATCTGATCGATCAGATCTCCCGCGATCCTTATCTGAAGGGCATTCCGCTCGTCGCCCTCTCGTCCGCCAAGGACAACGGCCTGCGGGCCAAGGCGTCGGCGCTCGGAGTGGTCGAGATCCTACCCAAGCCCTATGACGCGGTCGAAACCTCCCTGCGTCTGCGAAACGTCCTGCGCGTCAAGGCGTTTCAGGACTTTTTGCAGGACGAAAACCGCATCGTCGAGGACCTCGTCCATAACCGCACAAAGCTCCTGGTCCGCACGCGGCTCGAGGTGATCCAGCGTCTCGCCAAGGCCGCCGAGTACCGGGACAACGAAACCGGCCGCCACGTCATCCGCGTGGGGCTTTATTCGGCGCTCATGGGGCGCGGTCTGGGCCTGCCGCAGGAACAGGTGGACATGCTCGCCCACACGGCCCCCATGCACGATCTGGGCAAGATCGGCATCCGCGACGGCATCCTGCTCAAGGCGGGCAAGCTCACCGCCGAGGAGTGGGACACCATGAAGACGCACACCCTGATCGGGTACGAAATGCTGACGGAGCGTTCGGCGACACCCGCGGATGTCCGGTCGGTGCTCGGAGCGAAGTCGGAGTTGCTCGACGAAAACCACCTGATCCGCACGTCGGCCATGATCGCGCTCACGCATCACGAAAAGCTCGACGGCACCGGCTACCCCTTCGGCCTGCGCGCCTACGAGATCCCGCTCGAAGGACGCATCGTGGCCATCGCCGACGTCTACGACGCGCTGCAATCCGAGCGGCCCTACAAACGCGCGTTCCCCATGGACAAGTGCCTTCAGATTCTGCGCGAATCCTCGGGCACGCACGTCGATCCGATGATCCTCGAGGTCTTCATGGATCACCTCGACGACGTCCGCCGCATTCAGGACGAATACGCCGAACCGCTCGGCGAGGCCGTCTGACCCTGGATTCCATCCGCGAACGATCCGTTCGCGATTGATCCGCGCCATACCGCGTGATGCGAAGATGCGTCATCATGTCGCCTCTTTCGCATCCGGGGGCGGCATGGCGGCGTGGATCAAGACACTTGAAGACGGGCAAGGCGACGGACCAGTCGTCGCGGAAACACCGAGCGCCTTGGAACACGTGCGCCGGCTTCGCGGAAAGGTCGCGAACGTCTTTCGCGCGCAGAGCCTGCTGCCGCACACGATCGCGCGCACGTGAATCCCTACCAGGGTGTTGAAAAAGGCCGTCTTGGCCTTTTTCAACCCGGAAATCGAAACGCGCGGTTTTCGATTTCCTCCGTTTTTCGCGCATTTTCCCGTGCGCGAAAAACGCCTCGCCATCCATGGCTCGGAACGCAGGTGTTTTTCAACAGCCTGCTACGCCGCCCCGAACGTCGGTCCGGTGCCGACTCACGCGAACGTAGGTTAGTGATAAGACGAAATAATCAGAAAATCCCTGTCGAAAAAGAAATAAAGTATCGACAAGGTGTGATGCGGCCCAATTGGGGTATTGCAACCCACGCGGCCGAATGAACACGACTTGCCGGTCGCTATGGCAGCGGCGCTCCGGACACGCCCAGATCCAGCGACCAGACTTTGCCGCCGACAAGCTGCGTGGCGTAGAGGGTGGTTTCGGGGAATTCGCCGCCCCGGCCAAATGCGAGGCTGGCGACAAAGGGCATTCCGTCGGCCACTTTTTCGACCACCGGCCCCACCGGGTCAATCCGCCAGATCGTGCCCATCAGGTTGGCCGCGACGTACAGACGCCCTTTTTCGTCGAGGGCCGCGCCATCCGGAGCCGAACCGACGGGCAGCTCGACGAGCAGCGGGATGTCGCCGGGGTCGCCGTTTTCGTCCAGCGCGACGGTCCAGATGCGCCGGTCGGGCAGGATGCCGCCCGCGTTGATGAAGGTCTGGCAGACGTAGAGCACCGAGCGGTCGAGGGAGAAGACGAGCCCGTTGGCCGCCTCGATCGCGTCGGTGAAAACGGACGTCGCGCCGCCGCCGGCGGGGATGACGAACATTTCGGTCACGAAGTCGTCGGAGACGAGGAACGAGCCGTCGTCGCGCACGGCGATGAAATTAGGGTCGGCGATGCCGGTTGCAATCGTCTCTTTGTCGCCGTCCGGCGTCATGCGGACGATCGTGCCGTCCACCTCGTAGTCGCCGAAATCGAAGCCCGAGGTTTCGCCGTACTCGGCAACGAGGATGTTGCCGTCGCCGTCGTGCGCGAGGCCCAGTGGGGCGACGAAGGTCGCCCGCGTTTCGTAGCTACCGTCGGCGAAGACCTCGTGCACGCCCTCGTCGCCTTGCACGAACAGGCGGCCATCGGGGAGGAACGCGATGCCCTCGGTCTGGTCGAACTCCCCGTCGAGCAGCACGGCCGGTGTCACCGGCAGCGGGGCCTCTTCCACGTCATCGTCGACATCGTCGTCCACGGTGTCGTCATCGGCGTCATCGTCCGTGTCGTCGTCCGACGCGTCATCGTCGTCCGCGGTGTCGTCATCGGTCGCGTCGTC
>CAZPJD010000295.1:0-22395 GCA_964586775.1 uncultured bacterium
CATCGACAACGGCAAAGAGTACGAGAACGTCCCGCCGCTCTCCGGGAATGAGTTCAACGGGCACGCGGGCGCAGGTGGTATCATGCCGCCCAAGGAGTGAGTCCCGCCGCTCTCCGGGAATGAGTTCAACGGGCACCTGATGCCTACAAACACGCGAATCCACGCGCATGGTCCCGCCGCTCTCCGGGAATGAGTTCAACGGGCACATCAGTCCGATCTCGCGCTCTTGGAGCCGCGTCACCGTCCCGCCGCTCTCCGGGAATGAGTTCAACGGGCACGGCGACCAGCTCGCGGCGGTCCGATCTCCAGAATTTGGTGTCCCGCCGCTCTCCGGGAATGAGTTCAACGGGCACTTGGTGAACGCCGCCGGTTTCGGGACGTTGATCGCGTCCCGCCGCTCTCCGGGAATGAGTTCAACGGGCGAATTCGCGCGAAATTGACGCACAGCGAACCACTTTTTTTGGTTTGCACCCCCCCCTGCAAACATCATTCCTCGCGCGTTCGGTCGGATCTGCGCACGGACGGCGGAGCTCGGCGGGGGGCTCGCGGGCCGATGGGCCGCCCGTTTTTCGTTGACGCCCCGCGGCGGATGTGGTGGAGTGCGCCGCGCGTCGGCCTCGCCGATTTCGCTTCCCGTTTTTTCCCGCCGAAGAGGGTTTTGCCATGAAGGATCCGCGCCTTTCCGAACTCGCCCGGGTGCTCGTCGATTACTCCTGCAAGGTCAAACGCGGCGACGTCGTGATGATCACCGCGATCGGCGTCGACACGCTGCCGCTCGTCAAGGAGATCCACAAGCTGGCGCTGCTGCGCGGCGCGGACTGCGTGGATTACGAGTTCATCGACCAGGAGATCACGCGCGATTTCTACAACCTCGCCGACAAACGGCAGATCGCGTGGTTCCCGCAGCACAAGCTCGACTTCATGAAGAAGGTGACGTGCTACATCGCCGTGCGCGGATCGGACAACTCGATGGTCTTCGCCAACGCCGACCAGCGCAGCATCGGCGAGCGGTCCAAGGTGATGCACCCGATCCTCGACCAGCGCGTCAACCACACCCGCTGGGTGGTGACCATCTATCCCACGCACGCCACGGCGCAGGAAGCGAAGATGAGCCGCGAGGAGTTCGAGGACTTCTACTTCGGCGCGACGATTTACGACTACGCGGCGCTCAAGCGTCGGCAGGCGAAGCTCGCGCGGCTCATGGAACGCACGCGCGAGGTGCGCATTCTGGCGAGCGACACCGACCTGACGTTTTCGATCGCGGGCATGCCGGCGATTTCGTGCTTCGGCGACCGCAACATCCCCGACGGCGAGGTCTTCACCGCCCCGGTGCGCGACTCGGTGAACGGGCACATCAAATACAACGCCCCGTCGATCTATCAGGGCAAGGAGTTCGACGGCGTGTACTTCGAATTCAAGGCCGGCCAGATCGTCAAAGCGGAGTGCGGGCCGATGACGAAGGCGCTCAACGAGGTGCTCGACACCGACGAGGGCGCCCGCTATATCGGCGAGTGGTCGATCGGCACCAACCCCAACATCCGCAAGCCCATGCGCAACATCCTGTTCGACGAGAAGATCTTCGGCTCGATCCACCTGACGCCGGGCCGCGCCTACGACGAGTGCGACAACGGCAACCGCTCGGCGGTGCACTGGGATCTGGTGAAGATCCTGGTCGGCGACGGCGAGATCCTCTTCGACGGCAAGACGATTCAGAAAAACGGCGTCTTCGTCCACAAGGATCTGCACGATCTCAACCCGCCCAAGGAACGCAAGCAGGCCGAGTCGTACCTGAAGAAGAACGGCAGGAAGTAGCGGATCGGCGGCGCGCGGTCAGCGAGCCGCGAACGGATTGCGGACGCGAACGTCGCCGAACTTCGCGCCGTCGGACAGGTCCTCGGTCCACAGCACCGTCGCGCCCATGGCCTGCGCGGAACGCACGATCATCGCGTCCCAGAAGTGGATGCGGTGATGCGAGGCGATCTCGATCGCGCCGAGCAAGTCGTCGCCGGTCGGGCGGTGAAGATGCCAATCGGTGAAGTCGCGGACGATTTCGGACGCCACTCGCGATGTCAGCGGCGAAGCGATCTTGCGCGTGGAAACGACGAAAAACTCAGCCAAAACCTGCGTGCTGAGTGCACCCCGATCTTCGGTCATCAGTCGGTCGAGTAACCGACCCGCGATCACTCTCTTCGTTCCGGCGCTCGCGTCGTGGGCATATACGAGAATATTGGCGTCGACGAACTCCACGCTATCGCTCGTGCAGTTCGTCGCGCGTCCACGATGCGCGGCCACCCGTTCCGAGGTTGTAGCCTTTTTTCAGCCGCGCTCGAATTCGCCGAAACGATGCGTCTCGACGGTCTTTCTCCCGCTGGGCTTGGTCGCGAATTCCCGATTCAACCATTTTCGCCACCCAACGGGACACGGGGATGCCCGCGCTTTGGGCGAGTCTTTTCGCCTGCGCCGCCGCATCCTCGCTGATGGCGACCGTTACCCTCGAACGCGCCATGTCCAGTCCCTTCGTTCAAATACCGTATCACGCATTATAGCGCGGACCGCGCCGAACCCCAACGATGAGTGCCGCGACCGCGCGCTGCCGATTCGAGCCCCCCAATCCCCGACCGCTCCCGCCCCTTGACGCACGAAAATCCGCGCCCAGTAATCATGCCTCCCAGCGATGTCAAGACCCCTTAACTTGCTGATTCTGTTAGGGAAAAAATCATTTTTCGCGGTTGACAGCCCGTGGGCGGTGGTTAGGTTTTCCTCGGACGGAGCACAGGGTCCCAAGGAGTTGGGGCCGGGACATAAACCGAAGGACCAAGCACCAAACCGCAACGCAGGAGGCACGCCATGACCCTCATCCGCTGGAACGAAACCTTCCCCACCACCGCTTTCGATCGTCTTTTCGACAACTGGTTCGAGCGCGTCGCGCCCGAGCGCACCAACGTCGCCTTCGCCCCGCGCGTCAACGTGTGGGAAGACGCCGACAACATCTTCCTCGCGCTGGAGCTGCCGGGCCTCGCCAAGGAGGACGTGAAGATCCACGTCGAGAACGGCCGGCTCACGATCTCGGGCGAGAACAAGTTCGAGCGCGACGAGAAGAAGGAGACCTTCCACCTCGTCGAGCGCCGCTACGGCCGCTTCGAGCGCAGCTTCAACCTGGGCGATCAGGTCGATGTCGAGAAGATCGCGGCCAAGATGGACAAGGGCATCCTGACCGTCACGCTCGGCAAGAAGGACATCAGCAAGCCGAAGCAGATCGAGGTCGAGGTTCACTGACCGAGCTGATCGGCCGTACTCGGGCCGGGTCGGTTCGCCGCCCGGCTCGTCGCCATAGACCCGCCCCGGCCACCCGGCCGGGGCTTCGTTTTGCTTGATTTGCGGCGACGCGCTTGACATGCCGCGCCCCATTGGGCGCAATACACGCGCTCCTCTGCGGTGGTTCAAAAATGCGATTACGACAACTGGCGGTGGCGGCGACCTTGCTGGCCGTGTGCGTCGCACTCGCGTCGTGCGGGTCCGACACGCCCATCGCCGATCCGCGCCGCCCGGACGACGCCGCGCCGCCGCGCGAACGCACCGACGAGGACGACGCGAACCGGATGCCCTTCGAGTTCCAGGGCTCGCCCGTCGAGGCCCGTTGGCGCGATGCGGTGAAGGACGTGCCGACGTGGCGCGCGGACGCCGCCGCGTGCCGCGCGTATTGCGAAGACTGGTGCCCCCGCGCGGCCGAGTGTCTCGTCGGGCCGTTTTCGCACATCGGTCGGTGCAAGGCGCTGTGCCTGGATCCGTGTACCGAAGGTTTGTGGCCCACCGAATTCGCGGCGTGCGCTCGCGAGGCAAAGGATTGCAAGGAATTGCGCGAGTGCGCCCGCGACCTGCGCGAGGTCTTTGAGTTGCACCCGGGCGCGAAGAACGGCGACGCGCCCTGATTCGCGTTACACCGCGCCGACCGCCCGCTCCATCGCGGCGAGTTTCGCCGCCAGTTCGTTCAGCATCGGCGTGGTCAGCGCCTGCGGGCCGTCGCACAGCGCCTTGTCGGGATCCGGGTGCGACTCGACGATGAGCCCGTCGGCCCCTGCCGCGCGCGCCGCCAGCGCCATGGGCACGATGATGTCGCGCTCGCCCGCCGCGTGGCTGGGATCGACGATGACCGGCAGGTGCGTGAGACGCTTGAGCACCGGCACGGCCTGAAGATCCAGCGTGTTGCGCGTGGCGTTTTCGAACGTGCGGATGCCGCGCTCGCACAGCACGACCTGCGTGTTGCCGCCGGCGAGGATGTATTCCGCGGCGAGCAGCAGCTCCTCGATCGACGACATCATCCCGCGCTTGAGCAGAATGGGTCTCGCGCAGCGACCCGCCTCGGCGAGCAGCGCGAAGTTTTGCATGTTGCGCGCGCCGATCTGCAGCATGTCGGCCTGCTGGGCGACGCGCTGCACGTCCTGCGGCGTGAGCACCTCGGTCACGATCGGCAGGCCGAACTTGCGCCCGGCCTCGACGAGCAGGTCGAGCCCTTCCCACCCCATACCCTGAAACGAATAGGGCGACGAGCGCGGTTTGAAGACCCCGCCGCGCAGCATGACCGCGCCGGCCTCGCGCACGATGCGCGCCGACTCGAAGATCTGCTCGCGGCTCTCGACCGCGCACGGCCCGGCGATGAGCGCGAACACGCCGCCGCCGATGAGGGCGTTGCCGATTTTGATCTGCGTGTCGCGGCGGCCCGCGTCGCGCGCGGCGAGGCGATAGGGCTTGGGCTTGCCGGGTTTCGGCGCGGGCGTCTCGCACACGGGCGCGGCGTCGGGCGGCGCGCCGAGCTCGACCTCGGGCTCGACGCCCTCATAGCCCTTGGTGCGGATGGGGTAGCAGCCCAGCACCTTGAGCACGCGGGCGCGTTCGCGCATCGCATCGAGCGCGGTCGTCATGCGCGGGTCGTCCACGTGGCCCTCGACGTCGATGTAGAACTGGTACTCCCACGGCGTGTTGGCGAGCGGGCGGCTTTCGAGTTTGACCATGTTGACGTGCGCGTCGTGCAGGGGACGCAGGCACGCGAGCAGCGCGCCCTCGGAGTGATCGGTGACGAGCACGAGCGAGGTCTTGCACGGGATGCGCCGGTCGTACGCCACGGCCTTTTTCGCGCAGACCACGAACTTGGTGTAGTTCTCGCGCTGGTCGGCGATGTCCCGCTTGAGCACGGCCAGGCCATAGGCGGCGGCCGCTTCCTCGCTGGCGATGGCGGTGTGCGTGACGTCCTGCATGTCGCGAACGCGGCGCACGGCTTCGGCCGTGTCGGTGAAGCTCTCGATGGCGCAGTGGGGCATCTGCGCGAGGAATTCGCCGCACTGGAGCAGCGCCTGCGGGTGCGACGCGATGTGGCGGATCATGCCCATCGGCGTGCCCTCGATGCCGATCAGGCAGTGTTCGACGCGCCAGACTTCTTCGCCGACGATGACGAGCGACGAGGTCTCGAGCAAGCGGTAGGTGGCGTTGATGCTGCCCGCGATCGTGTTTTCAAGGGGCAGCACGACGAAGTCCACGTCGCCCGTCTCGCACGCGGCGACGGCTTCGGGAAACCCGCGATAGCCGACGAACGCGCACGCGCCCGCCTTGGCGCCGAAGTATTTTTGCGCGGCGAGGTGGCTGTACGCGCCCTCGACGCCTTGGAACGCCACCTTGACGAGCGAGGCGGACTCGCCCTGCGCGCGCGCGGCCAAATGGCGCTGCTGGTCGTCGACCGAATATTCGAGAATGTCGTGAAAGATCTTGCGCACGAAGTAGGGGTTGAGGCCCCGGTCGCGCGCGCGTTTTTCGAGCTGGGCCAACAATTCCTTCTCGCGGTCGCGGTCGCGCAGCAGCGCCGCGGGCGAGTTGGCCTTGGCGTCGGCCACGCGCTCGACGAGCCCCACGCGCCGCGCCAGCGCCGCCAGCAGCGCCTCGTCGGTTTCGTCGAGCTCGCGGCGCAGATCCTCGAGTCCGCTCATGTCCGTTTTCCGTTTCGTCGATGCTGATAAAGGCCCCAGACGATCGCGTCGTACAGGGCGTCCCAACTGGCCTTGATGACGTTTTCGCTCACGCCGATCGTGCCCCAGGTCGTGTGCCCGTCGCCGGTTTCGATCAGGACGCGGGTGATGGCCTTCGTGCCGTCGGCACCTTCGAGCACGCGGACCTTGTAGTCGAGCAGCGAGATCAGCCGCAGTTCCTCGAACGCGGGTTCGAGGCACTGGCGCAGCGCGTTGTCGAGGGCGTTGACGGGGCCATTGCCCTCGGCGGCGGTGACGTAGCGTTTGCCGCGCACGCGCACCTTGACCGTCGCGTCCACCAGCATGTCGCGCTCGGTGCGCCGGTGCAGGTGGATGTCGTAAGCGTCCACGGTGAAGTACGGCTTCAGCAGTTTCGCCTCGCGAAGCAGCAACAGGCCGAGCGACGCGTCCGCCGCCTCGTAGGTGTAGCCCTGATATTCCAGGTTCTTCACGCGCCCCAGCAGATGCTCGAGCTGATCTTTGCCGAGCTTCAGGCCGAGCTCCGCCGCGCGGTGCAGGATCATCGATCGGCCCGCGATTTCCGACACCACGAGCTTGTTGACGTTGCCCACGAGGCGCGGATCGACGTGCTCGTAGGTGCGCGCGTCGCGCCGCACCGCCGAGCCGTGCGCGCCGCCCTTGTGCGCGAAGGCGCTCTTGCCCACGTAAGGCTGATACGGATCGTGGTGCAGGTTCGCCACCTCGCTGACGAAGTGCGACACGTCGGTGATCTCGGCGAGTTTGCCCGGCGGCAGGCAGCGCCGGTTCATCTTGATCTCCAGCGTCGGCGCGATGGTGCACAGGTTCGCGTTGCCGGTGCGTTCGCCGTAGCCGTTCACGGTTCCCTGCACCATCACGCACCCGCGCTCGACGGCGACGAGGCTGCTGGCGACCGCGCAGCCGATGTCGTTGTGGGTGTGGATGCCGAGCCGCGCGAACCCCTCGCGGCGCAGCTCATCGACGATCTCGGCCACGCGCCCGGGCAGCGTGCCGCCGTTGGTGTCGCACAGCACCACGAAGTCGGCGCCCGCATCCGCCGCGGCGCGCAGCGTGGCCTTGGCGTAGACGGGATTCGCCGCGAAGCCGTCGAAGAAATGCTCGGCGTCGTAGATCACCTCGCGGCCCTGCGATTTCAGGTACGCCACCGAGTCGCCGATCATGGCGAGGTTTTCTTCCTCGGTGGTCTCCAGCGCGACGCGCACATGAAAGTCCCACGTCTTGCCGAAGATGCAGATCTTGTTCGCGCCCGAACCGAGCAGCGCGCGCAGGCCCTCGTCGCGCGACGCGTCGGTCTTCTTGCGCCGCGTCGCGCCAAACGCCACGAGCGCCGGAGCGACATCGGGATCGTCTTTCAGCACGCGGAAGAGCTCGCCGTCCTTGGGGTTCGAGCCCGGGTAGCCCGCCTCGATGTACGCGACGCCGAGCTGCGCGAGCCGCCGCGCGATCTTGACCTTGTCGAGCAGCGAGAGCGTCATGCCCTCGCGGGCCGCGCCGTCGCGCAGCGTGGTGTCGTAGAGGACGACCTCGCCCGAATCCGCGGGCGGCGCGGCGCGGCGCGGACTCATACGTCCTTCTCCGCGAGGAGATGATCGCGCACGCGGTCGCCGACCTGCGTGGTGGTGATGCCCATCTGCCCCGCCGCCTGGCCTTTCATGTCGTTTTGGATCGTGCGGATCATCGCGCGCTCCACGGCCGCGCCCGCGTCGGTTTCGCCCAGGTGGTCGAGCATCATCTTCATCGCGCCGATCGCCGCGATGGGGTTGATGCCGCCGGTTCCCTTCCACGGCGGGGCCGAGCCGCCGATCGGCTCGAAGATCGCCGTGCCCTCGGGGTTGATGTTGCCGCCCGACGCCACGCCGAGCCCGCCCTGAATGATCGCGGCCAGATCGGTGATGATGTCGCCGAAAATGTTGTCGGTGACGATGACGTCGAAGGTGTGCGGGCGTTCGACGAAATACAGCGTGATGGCGTCGACGTGGTTGTATTCGCGGCGGATGTCGGGATACGCCGCATCGCCCATCTCGTCGAAGGCGCGCTGCCACAGATCCCACGCAAACGTCAGCACGTTCGTCTTGCCGCACAGGGTGAGCAGGTTTTTCGTGCCGCGCCGCCGCGCGACCTCGAACGCGAAGCGCAGCGTACGGTCCACGCCCTTGCGCGTGTTGATGCTCTCTTGCACCGCGACCTCGTCGGGCGTGCCCTTTTTGTGGAAGCCGCCGGCGCCGACGTAGAGCCCCTCGGTGTTCTCGCGCACCACGACGAAGTCGATGCCGTCGGGGTGGACCTCGCGCAGGGGGCACGGCACGCCCGGGTAGAGCTTCACAGGCCGAAGGTTGATGTAGAGATCGAGCTCGAAACGCAAGAATAGCAAGATGCCCTTTTCGAGGATGCCCGGCTTCACCTCGGGCGTGCCCACCGCGCCCAGCAGCGTGGCGGGCAGGCCTTCGAGTTCGGAGAACAGCGCCGGCGGCACCAGCTCACCGGTGCGCAGGTAGTGATCGCCGCCGAGCGGAAAATCGTGCGCGCGCACGGAAAAGCCGAATCGGTCGGACGCCGCGCGCATCACCTTCATCGCCTCGGCCACCACCTCGGGCCCGGTTCCGTCGCCGCCGATCACGCCCACATCGTGGGTCTTCATCGCGCAGCCCTCCGAGCCGATTTTTTGGCCGGTTTTATGACGGGTTTGACCGCCGATTTCTTCGCGCCGACGCGCTTGTGATAGAGGCGGTTGATCGCGTTCAGATACGCCTTGGCGCTCGCCTCGATGACGTCGGTCGCGATGCCGCGCCCGTTCATCACCTGACCCTTCTCCGAGATCATCACCGTGACCTCGCCGAGGGATTCGAGGCCCTGCGTGGTCGCGGTGACCTGATAACGCAGCAATTCGCCGCGGAACCCGACCGCCTTGGCGATCGCACGGCACAGGGCGTTGACCTGTCCGTCGCCGGTGGCGTTGGCCTCGACGATCTTTTCCCCGCGACGCAGCTTGACCGCCGCGATAGGCGCAACACCCATGCCGGTGAACGACGAGAACGACTCGAAGTGGAACTGGTCGGGCACGTCGCCGATCTGTTCGAGGGCGATGACCTCCATCTCCTGCGAGGACACGGTCTTTTTGGCGTCGGCCAGCGCCTTGAACGCGCGGAACGCCCGGTCGAGCGCGTCGCCTTCGAGGAAATAGCCCATCTCCTCCAGCTTCGTCGCGAAGGCGTGGCGCCCGCTGTGCTTGCCCATCACGATGTTCTCGGCCTGATAGCCGACCTGCTCGGGGTGCATGATCTCGTAGGTGCTGCGTTCCTTGAGCACGCCGTCCTGATGGATGCCCGATTCGTGCTGAAAGGCGTTGATCCCCACCACCGCCTTGTTGCGCGGGACCTGGTAGCCCGTCAGGCGGCTGACCTTGCGCGAGGTGTCGCCGATCTGCTTCAGGTCGAGGCCCACGTCCACGCCCGACAGGTCGCGACGCACGTGCAGCGCCATCGCCACCTCTTCGAGCGCCGCGTTGCCCGCGCGCTCGCCGATGCCGTTGATGGCCACCTCGGCCTGACGCGCTCCCGCGCCGACGCCCGCGATGGTGTTCGCCACCGCGAGACCCAGGTCGTCGTGACAGTGCACCGACCAAGTCACCTTGCGCCCGCCCTTCGTGTCGCGCACGAGCGTCTTGATGAGCCGCGCGAATTCGTCGGGAAGCGCGTAGCCCACTGTGTCGGGCACGTTGATCGTCGTCGCGCCCGCCTCGATTGCCGCCGAAAAGACCTTCACGAGGAACTCGACGTCCGAGCGCGTCGCGTCCATCGCCGAAAACTCGACATCGGCGCACAGGCTCTTGGCGAGCTTCACCGCGCGCACCGCCTGCGCCAGCACCTCGGCGGGCGACTTGCGAAGCTGGTGCACCATGTGCGAGGCCGACGTGGAAATGAATGTGTGGATGCGTCCACGCTCGGCCGGCGCGATGGCGCGGGCCGCGCAGCGGATATCCTCGTCGTTGGCCCGGGCGAGCGCCGCGATCACCGGGCCGCGCACCTTCTGCGCAATGGTGTTCACCGCCGCGAAATCGCCCTCGGACGCGATGGGGAATCCGGCTTCGATGATATCCACGCGTAGCCGCGCGAGTTGCTCGGCGATCTCCAGTTTCTCGCCCGCGTTGAGCGAGATGCCCGGCGATTGCTCGCCGTCGCGCAGGGTGGTGTCGAAGATCAGAACGCGGTCGGGAACTGAAGCGGGCATCGCGGCTCCTTATTTCTTGATCCACGAGAGCATGGCGCGCAGTTTCTTTCCAACCACCTCGACCGGGTGCTCGGCGTCGCGCCGCAGACGGGCGTTGTAGCGGGGGCGGCCCGCCTGGTTTTCGAGGATCCAGTCGCGGGCGAAGGTGCCGTCCTGGATCTCATGGAGGATGCGCTTCATCTCGGCGCGGGCGCGATCGTCGATCACCCGCGGGCCGCTCATCACGTCGCCGTATTTCGCCGTCTCGGAAATCGACGCGCGCATGCCCGAGATGCCCTGCTCGTAAATGAGATCGACGATGAGCTTGAGCTCGTGCAGGCACTCGAAATAGGCGACCTCGGGCTGATAGCCCGCCGCGACCAGCGTGTCGAAACCGGCGCGCACCAGCTCGCTCGTGCCGCCGCACAGCACGGCCTGCTCCCCGAACAGGTCCGTCTCGGTCTCCTCGGCGAAGGTGGTTTCCAAAAGTCCCGCGCGCGCCGCGCCGATGCCCGCGCCGTACGCCAGTGCAATCTTGCGCGCCTTGCCCGTGGCGTCCTGATGCACGGCAATCAGCGCGGGAACGCCCTTGCCCTCTTCGTACACGCGGCGAACCATGTGACCGGGGCCCTTGGGCGCGATCATGCACACGTCCACATTCTTCGGCGGCACGATCTGGCCGAAGTGGATATTGAATCCGTGCGCGAAAAACAGCGCCGCGCCCGCCTTCAGGTTCGGCGCGACCGCCGACTCGTAGAGCGCCTTTTGCGCCATGTCGGGCACGAGCATCATGATGAGGTCGGCGCCCTTCGCGGCCTTGGCCGGATCGGCGACGGCGAGCCCGGCGGCCGCGGCGGCCTTGGCTGACGCGCTTCCCGCGCGAAGCCCCACCACGACCTTCACACCCGAATCCTTCAGGTTCTGTGCGTGGGCGTGGCCCTGCGAGCCGTATCCCATGATCGCCACCGTCTTGCCTTTGAGCGGCGCGAGCGGTGCGTCCTTCTCGTAATACATCGTCGCCATCGTCAGATCTCCTCGTGATGTGATCGCCGGACGGCTCGCCGTCCGGGCGTTTGCGTGCGTAACTTCCTACCTGCCCCGCGCCATCGCCACCTTGCCCGTGCGGCAGATCTCGACGATGCCGTAGGGCGCCATCAGCTCCTGAAACGCCCTCAGCTTTGCCGAGTCGCCCGTGACCTCGGCGACCAGCGCGTTCTTCGACACGTCCACCACGTTGCCGCGGAAGGTGCCCACCAGATCGAAGATCTCCACGCGCTTCGCCGCCGGCGCATTCACCTTGATGAGCATCAGCTCGCGCCCCACCGACGCCTCGGGGTCGAGGTGCGAGATCTTGATGACGTTGATGAGCTTGTGGAGCTGCCTTTCCACCTGCTCCATCGGATGCTCGGCCGCGTTCACAACGATCGTCATGCGTGACAGGTTCGGGTCCTCGGTGCCCCCGACGGCCAGCGAGTCGATGTTGAAGCCGCGCCGCGCAAAAAGCCCCGCGATGCGGGTGAGCACGCCCGGCTTGTTCTCCACCAGCACCGACATGATCATCTTCATACTTCGTCCTCCACCTGCTCATGCACGTGGCCGCCGGGCTTGACCATCGGCGTCACGTTTTCCTCGCGCGCCACGCGCACGTCCACCAGCACCGGCCCGTCGTGCGCCAGCGCCGCGCGCACCGTGTCGTCGAAGTCCGCGACGCCGGTCACGCGCATCCCGCGGATGCCGTAGGCCTCGGCGAGCTTCACGAAATCGGGCGGCGCCTCGTGGGGCAGGTTCACCTCGCTGTAGCGGTGATTGTACATCTGCTCCTGCCACTGGCGGACCATGCCCAGATAGCCGTTGTTCATGATGAAGATCTTGACGGGAAGCCGCTCGATCGCCGCCACCGCCAGCTCCTGCACGCACATCTGGATCGACCCGTCGCCCGAGATGAGAACGACCTGGTCGTTCGGGCAGGCGATCTGCGCGCCGATGGCCGCGGGCAGGCCGTAGCCCATCGTGCCGAGGCCCGACGACGACAGCCAGCGATTCGCGTGCCTGAAACCCCAATACTGCGCCGACCACATCTGGTGCTGACCCACATCGACGCACACGATCGCGTCCTCGCGCGTGAGCTTCGAGAGGCGTCGGATGGCGTACTGCGGCTTCAGCTCCGCGGGCGTTTCGTCCACCGCGTCGAGCGGATACTTCTTGCGGATCGTGTCGATCGCCGCGTACCACTCGGCGCGGTCCGGCGGCGCGGGGTCTTTTTCGAGTTCGCCCAAAAGCCCCCCGAGCACGTCGCGCACGTCGCCCACGATCGGCACGTCGACCTTGATGTTCTTGTCGATCTCAGCGGGGTCGATGTCGATGTGGATGATCTTTGCGTTCTGACCGAAAGACGTCTTATTGCCGGTGACGCGGTCGTCGAAACGAACCCCGATCGCCAGCATCACGTCGGCGCGGGTGATCGCCCAGTTGGCGTAGCTGGTGCCGTGCATACCGAGCATGCCCAGCGATTTCGGATCGTCCTCGGGGAACGCGCCGAGGCCCATGATCGTCGTCGTGACCGGCGAGTTGATCTTGTGGGCCAGCCGCCGCAGCTCGGCCGCCGCGCCCGATCGCATCACGCCGCCGCCGCAGTAGATGATCGGCCGCTTCGACGTGCGAATCAGGTCCGCCGCCACCTTGACTTGTTTGGGGTGTCCGCCCGTGGTGGGCTTGTATCCCGGCAGGCTGATTTCGGTGGCGAGCTTGAACTGGTGCACCTGCTTGGAGATGTCCGAGGGCACGTCGATCAGCACGGGGCCGGGGCGGCCGGTCGAGGCGATGTGGAACGCCTCTTTCACCACGCGCGGGATGTCGTGGACGTCCTTGATGAGGTAGCTGTGTTTCACGATCGGCAGCGTGATGCCGAAGATGTCGGCCTCCTGAAACGCGTCGGTGCCGATGTTGTAGCTGGGCACCTGCCCCGTCAGCACGACCATCGGGATCGAATCCATGTGCGCGTTGCAGATGCCCGTGACGAGGTTCGTTGCGCCCGGCCCCGAGGTGCCCAGGCACACGCCCACCTTGCCCGACGCCCGCGCGTAGCCGTCCGCCGCGTGCGACGCGCCCTGCTCATGACGCACCAGCACGTGCCGGATCTTGCCGTCGAGCAACGCGTCGTAAATGGGCAGCACCGCGCCGCCGGGGTAGCCGAACATCACCTCGACCCCCTCGGCCTCGAGCGATTTGATGAGCGCCGCCGCGCCGTTGATCTTCATGGCTTCTTCGCCTCCCGGCCCGCGCCGTTCGCCGATTCCCGGCGACCGAACGGCCAAAAAAAACCGGCCCCGTTTTCCCGGGGCCGGCTGTCTGTCTGTTTTCGCGACGCGACGGCTTCGGACCCGGTTACACCGAGCCGATAAGAACCAGGACGAGAATAAATCGCCCGAAGGCCGTCACATTGCGCATGGTCCGGCCTTGTGCCACAGGTGCGCCGCCCGTGTCAAGCGTGGTTCGAAACCGAATCATCGCCTGTCTATCACGGCGCGATGGTCGTCGAGGTGGTGGACGTCGTCGTGGTTGTCGTTGTCGTGGTCGTCGTCGTCGGCTTCTTCGTCGTGGTGGTCGTCGAGGTCGTAGTGACGGTCGAAACCGGCACGGGAGGTTTGGAGACGCCCGGCACCGGCGTCGGCGCGGGAGTGGGCGTCGATTTTTCCGCAGCCTGGTCGAGTTGCGCCTTCAACTCCTCGGGTGTGAGCGGGCCGAAGACGCCCTTCGGCGTTTCGCGCGACGCAACGAAGACGGGATGGAGGAACTCGCCCGTGGGATTCTCGGGGCGGATACTCACCAACGGACCGCCGCCCGCGGCGCGACGACCGCTGCCGGGGCCCTCGGTCGGCGGACCCTCCGGCCACATCTCCGAGGGACGCATTGCGGCATGAACGCCCTCCCGTTCGCCCCCGGGCTTGAGCACCTCCGGCTCGAGTTGGCCGAACACGCCCTCGCCGCGTTCGCCCGGTTCGAGCGCGCGCCACACGCCATCCCGGTCGTCACCCGCGGGCGACGCCGCGCCGTACACGCCCTCGCGCGACATCTCCCCCGGGCGCATCGCGCCGTACACGCCCTCGGTCGGCTGCTTCTCGGGCAGCACCCACAGGTCGGGCGTGAGCGGATCCTTGGAACGTACGAGCCCGAAAGGCGCGGTGACATCGACGAGGCCGACGAAGTACTCCACGCCCTCGAGGTTCTTGGCGAGCTGCGCGCAGCGAACCACCGCCGCGACGTGCTCGCGCATCTTCCCGATGACGGCGTAGGGATCGCCGGCGACCGAGGGATCGAGGATGTAGTCGGACGATCTCTCGTCCTCGCCCCCGCGCAGCTTGGGGTCGAAGGTCGGCAGCTTCGGGATCGTCGTCATCGCCTCGATCGACGGCATCCCGGTGGCGCAGTCGGGCATGCCGGGCACCTTGTCCTCGACCATGTGCCCCCAGATTTTCAGGTGCGCCAGGTAGTTGGCCATCGTGACGAGCACGCTCTCGTCGAGTTTCGAGTTGTAGGCGATGCGGATGGTTCCGTCGGGCTCGCGACGAAGCCGCCGCTCGACGTTGTTCAGCTTCGCCAGCATCCGGCTGCCCGAACTTTGCAGCATGTTCGAGATCTTGTCGGGCTCGGTGTGGTAGCGGATGCGCCGCGTCCACATTGCGCTCTGGAGTTTTTGCAGCCAGCCCTTCGCCTGCGGGAAGAGGTGCTCGTTGTTCCCCGCATTCAGAATCGGCCGGCCGGTTTGTTTGTCGTAATAGACGCGCTGCTCCGACGGAAACAGCGTTTGGGGCACGTCGGGGAACAGATCCTCGGTGCCGGCGGGCTTCATGTCGAAAGGCACGAGGGGTTCGGGGCGGGGGATCGGCGTCGCCGATTCCATCGCTTCGCGGTCGATGCGCATCGTTTCGCCGCGCCCCTCGATCACGCCGGCGCGATCCGGCGGCGCGGGCGTTCCCGACGCCGCCACCACGACCACCGAGGGCGGTGGGCTGCGGAAGTACGACACCACCGAAACGATCGCGGTGAATACCGCCAGCCCCGCCAGCAGCAGCAGCGCGAAATCGAAAGTCGTCAGTTCATGCCGGCGCATTGTCCGGTGCGTCCGTCCACGTTGTTGCCGCCCGAATTTTCAGCGTAACACAATTTCCCGAGCGACAACAAAGCCCGCGCGGTGCCGGAGTCACACCGGCGAGACGCCGTGCTTCTTGTAGGGCCGCTCCACCTTTTTGTGCTCGGCGAGACGCAGCGCCCAGATGATCTTCTCGCGCGTCTCGCGCGGGTCGATGACATCGTCGATGAAACTCCATCCACTGGCGACGTAGACGTCGATCATCTTCTTGAACTGCGCGACGAGCATGGCGCGCATGGCTTCTTTGTCCTCGGCCTGCTCGATCATGCTGCGACCCATGATGTTGACCGCGCCCTCGGGCCCCATGACGGAGATCTCGGCGGTCGGCCACGCGAAGACCGCGTCGGCGCCGAATTCGCGGCCGTTCATCGCGAAGTACCCCGCGCCGTAAGCCTTGCGCAGCACCACGGTGATCTTG
The DNA here is from genome assembly GCA_964586775.1 of uncultured bacterium. Classification (GTDB taxonomy): domain Bacteria; phylum Lernaellota; class Lernaellaia; order JACKCT01; family JACKCT01; genus JADLEX01. The sequence continues at coordinate 15,788 of CAZPJD010000295.1, forward strand.
GGGACCGTCGCCTCGGACATCGCAAAGATCATCTTCGCGCCGTGGCGGATGATGCCCGCGTGCTCGACCGACTTGCCGACCATGAATCCCGGCACGTCCTGCAAAAAAACGAGCGGAATGTGGAACGCGTCGCACAGCGAGATGAAGCGCGCGGCCTTGTCCGCGGAATCGTTGTCGAGCACCGCGCCCTTGGCCTTGGGCTGGCTGCCCAGAATGCCCACGGGCTGGCCGTCCATGTGCGCGAGTCCCGTGACGATCGACTTCGCGAACTTGGGTTTGATCTCGAAAAAGTCGCCGTTGTCCACGATCAGGTGGATGACGTCCTTGACGTCGAAGGGCTTGCGCGGATTGGTCGGCACGATGCCGAGCAGGCCGTCCTCGCGGCGTTTGGGATCGTCGGTGCAGGTCACGCGCGGCGGGCGGTCGTTGACCGACGAGGGGAAGAACGACAGGTACTTCTTCACGACCGCGATGCACTCGCGGTCGTCGGCAACCTCGACATCGGCGACGCCCGAGATCTGCGTGTGGACCTTCGATCCGCCGAGTTCTTCTTCCGTGATGTCCTCGCCGGTCGCGGCTTTCACGAGGTGCACCCCCGCGAGCGCCATCGACGAAATGCCCTTCACCATCGGCACGAAATCCGACAGGCCGGGGATGTACGCGGTACCCGCGGAGCACGGCCCGAGCATGGCCGCCACCAGCGGAATCACGCCGCTCATCTGCACCTCGTCGTAGAACAGCCCGCCCGAACCCGCGAACTGGCTGCCGGTTGCCTCCTGCACGCGCGCGCCGGCGGAATCCAGCAGCCACACGAAGGGCACGCGCTTTTCGAGCGCCCACTTGCGCAGGCGCGTCATCTTCATCTCGCTGATCATGCCCATCGACCCGGCCATGACCGTGAAGTCATAAGCGCCGCAACACACGAGCCGCCCGTCGACAAGCCCGAATCCCGTGATAACACCGTCCGCCGGCGTCTCTTTGCCGGCCATCAGAGGACTTTGGCTCTGGTGCCGAGCGTGCATCATCACCTCGGTGAAGGTGCCGGGGTCGAACAGCAGGTCGACGCGCTCGCGGGCGGTGAGCTTGCCGCGCGCGTGCTGCTTGGCGACCGCCGCCTCGCCGCCCATCGCCATCACCTTCGCGCGCTTCTTTTCGAGGCGCGCGATCATCTCTTCCATCGGGGGGTATTCAAGTGGATCAGACATGGGGGGCTCCTTTAGGAGGTCTTTGGTCGTTGGTCTTTGGTCGTTGGTCGCTGGTCATGGGTCGAAGAGCCTGACCGTCGATTCGACGCCTTCGACAGCGCGCGAATCAATCCGCTCAACATGCGGGCGAGACGATCGCACTCGACGAGCAGAGCATCGATCGGTTTTTCCTCCGCCATTTCCAGTCGCCTCGCGAGGATCAGTTGCGTTTCCAGTTCCGAAAGACTGCCAAAGGATATGTGGAGGAATCGAACAAAATCCACATCGCTTCCACGCCCGTGTCCCTCGGCAATATTCGACGGAACCGATACGGCGGAGCGCCGAATCTGCGCCACCAGCCCGTATTGTTCCTGACCGGGAAACTCCGACGTCAGTCGATAACAGCCGACGACCATCTCCATGGCCAGATTCCAAACATCAAGATCCTGATAACGGCTACGAATCAAGCTTCAGTTCCCGCAGTCCCCTTGCAGCGGACCAACGACCAACGACTAAAAACCAACGACCTCTCGCGCCCTCATTTCTCCCCCGACCCGCCCGGCATCTGCAAATCCGGATACAGCTTCGCGGTGCACTCGGGGCAGATGCCGTGGGAGACGAGGCCCTGCCCCATCTCGTTCACGTAGTGCGACACGTCGCGCCAGTATCCCTCGTCGTTGCGAACCTTCTTGCACGACGAGCACATCGGAATGAGCTTTTGCAACTCGTAGACGTGCGTCATGGCTTGGCGTGCGGCGGCGGTGGCTTCGCGCAAAAGCAGCGCGCGGCGGTCGCGGTCGCGCTCGAAGAGCCCGATGGCGGTCATCACGATCAGCGAGACGGTGCAATAAAGAAGGAAGTTGAACGCGATGTACCGTCCGTCGGTGAAGTGCCGGCCCAGTTCTTCCCCGTAGTTGAACAGCGGCGCATAGGGCAGCGCGCCGGTCATCTCCAGCAGCGACAGCAGCAGATACGCCGCGGAGAACGCCGTGAAGTACACCCAGCTCACGCGCATGCCCAGCAGCCACGCGGCGACCAGACCCACCCCGAGATTCACCAGCGGCAGGTAGGTGTGCTGCGTGCCGCCGAGGTGGATATGGACGAGGTTCGCCGAAAACACCGTGAAGATGGCGATGTGCAGCGCGATGGTGGTCAGGCGGCGGCTCGGCCGGCCCCGATGCATGCGCAGGGCGAGCAGACCGGTGAGCAGCAGGACGAACGTCGCCAACACGCCGACGTTGATCAGCACGGCCGCCCGCGCGTAAGTCGGGCGCATATTCTGATCTTCGCCAAAATGCAGGAACGCGATCGACTGGACGAGCGTGAAAACGCCGTAGATGGCGAGGAACACGAGCGCGGCGATAAGGCCGCGCTTTTCTTGAAACTCCAGATCGATGTGACCGCCGGGGCCGATACGTCGCCGCTCGCCGTCGGCCGACGGCTTCGCCGCGGGCGGCGCGGACGGTTCGGGTTCCCGATCGGGCCGGTATCCCCACGCGGTGAGAAGATCGTCGTCGCCGGTCACGCGCACTCCGCGCCGATCGGGCCGCGCCGCAAGTCCGAGTCGCCCGGATCGGTTCGCCGTGATGTCGAAAAAAGGGTGGTGCGAAAGCCCTCGCCCATGTCCCATGGGCGGTGGGAAATGTCAATTTCCGCAGAAACTCCGCCTCAGTCCGTCTGTCCGTTCGCGAGATCCCAGGCGTCGGGCTGTTTGCCGTGCTCGGCGACGCAGGTGAGCGCGATGCCGCCACGCCGGTTGTAGCGACCCGTCACGCGCAGCCACAGCGGGCGGATAGGTTCTCGCTGAAGTCGCCCATACACCACATGCCGTGGGAGATGCCAATTTCCATCGTGACACGACCTCGAACGCCTTACTGTGGCGGCAACTCACTCTCGACCTCAGTGGGAGGCCGATTTGAACGCCTCAAGTCGAGCTGGCCGATACAGTGAGGTTCGATATCCCATTTGGTCTCGCGAAGCACGTTTGCGATGCAGTTGAGTTCGGCGAGCGTGGTCTCCTTCGACTCGCGCAATTTGACCGACGTCACCTTTTGTTTGGCATCATCCGTCGTAATGACGAAACGGTACTCGCCGCGCTTCACGGGAGTCCCGTACTCATCCTTCTCCATGCAAATAAATCCGGCGTTTTCGAACGCTTGGAGCACGGACTCCTTCGGAAAGCACTCCTCAGCTCCAGGGGGAACGGAGGGAGTTGGCGCGCCCGTCGCGAGGGCGACCGGCAGCAGCAAGAGGATCAGAGCCACAATTGCGGAGCGGGTCTTCGTCTTCATCTTACGCCTCCTTCTGAAGTCGATTCGTTCACGCCCGACAGCGAGCGGCACGAAACGATGTGCGCGCCGCGATGGAACTTGGCCCAACTTGTTGATGAACGACTTTACCTTGATCGCCGTGGACAGGTCCATCCGACGTCGACGGGATGGTTGGTGGCATTACCCAGGGCTAAAAGTCGCCTCAGTCCGTCTGACCGTTCGCGAGATCCCAAGCGTCGGGCTGCTTGCCGTGCTCGGCGACACAGGTGAGCGCGATGCCGCCGCGTCGGTTGTAGCGACCCGTGACGCGTAGCCAAAGAGGGCGGATCTGGCCGAAGAGCGTCTGCGCGAGCTCGGCAACGATCTGTTCGTTGAAGGCGCGGCGGTCGCGGTAGCCCTGCAAAAACAGCTTCAGGGATTTCGTCTCGACGAGGTAGCAGTCGGGCACGTACTCGATGTCGAGCGCGCCGAAATCGGGCTGCCCCGTCACCGGGCACATCGACGTGAACTCGGCGCAGTCGAGACGCACGCGGATCTCGCCGCCGGTCCACGGAATCAGTTCAACCCGTTCGATCGGACCCTTGACCGGTTTGCCCAGGTACTTCGGCTTGTACTCGGCCTTGGCTTTGCCGCGCGTCGCCATCTTGCGCCCCCGCCCGCGTCGCGAAATGATCGTTCCCGCCTAACACGGAGCCGCCTGATGACGCAAGAAACACCCTTCGATGCCGAGCGCCCCACGATGCGCGCCGTCGTCATCGAGCGCACCGGCGGCCCCGAGGTGATGCACGTGCGCGACGTGCCCGTTCCCGCGCCGGGGCCGGGCGAGGTTCGCATACGCGTCGAGGTCGCGGGCGTGAACTTCGCCGATGTCATGACGCGCGCGGGTCGCTATCTCGTCCAGCCCGATCTTCCGTTTGTGCCGGGGGTTGAGACGTCGGGCACGGTGGACGCGGTCGGCGAGGGCGTTGCGCGGATTCGCGAGGGCGACCGCGTGTGCGCCACGCACTCCGGCGGCGGCTACGCCGAGGTCGCGATCGCGCGTGAGGCAGCGGTGATATCGCTCGGCGAGCGGCTCGATCTGGCGACGGCGGCGGGGCTGCCGGTCGCGGGGATGACGGCGTACCACCTCGCGCGCACGGTGGCGCCGGTGCCCGAGGGCGGCACGGCGGTGGTGTACGCGGCGGCGGGCGGTGTCGGCTCGCTGCTCGTGCAGCTTCTTCGTCGCGGGGGCGCGCGGGTGATCGGACTCGTCGGCGACGACGACAAGGCCGCGTTCGCGCGCTCGCTCGGCGCGGACGAGACCGTTGCGTACGCGCGCGAGAATATCTCCGAGCGCGTTCTCGAAATTACGGGCGGGCGCGGCGCGGATGTGATCTACAACTGCGTGGGCGAGCGGACGCTGGAAGGCGATTTTGCGGCCATTGCGACCTTCGGCACGATCGTAATGTACGGCCAGGCGGCGGGCCCGCCGAGCCCCAAGGGACTCTACGTGGCGCTCATGCGCGCGTTCATGAAAAGCCCCGCGCTGCGGCTCTACCATCTGTTTTCGAGCATGACGACCGCGCGCGCAGGGCACGAGGCCGGAGCGGAGAGCATGATCGATTGGCTCGCGTCGGGCGAAATCCACCTGCCGATTCACCGCGTATATTCGCTGGACGAAGTGGCCGAGGCGCACGCCGACCTCGAGGCGCGGCGCACGCGGGGCAAGTTGCTGATCGCGCCGTGAGTGGGGCGGCCCTCACCCCAGCCTGCGCGGCCCTCACCCCCGCCTGCGCGGCCGAAGCCGCTATGGCGCGGCGAAGGCCCGGCCCCTCTCCCATCAAATGGGAGAGGGGAGACGAGCGAAGCGAGACGAGGTGAGGGTCCTCGACCTTCCTTGCCCGCGCACCGCGAACTTGCTAGGTTGCGCGCGCCATGCTGTACCGCGTGCTGCTCCGCCCGCTGTTGTTCCTCTTCGATCCCGAAAACGTCCACCGATTCGCCTTTGCGATGCTGCGTTTCCTGATGGCGATTCCCGGCGTCGCGGCCATCGCGCGGCGCGTGCTCGGCTCGACCGATCCGCGGCTTCGGGTGCGCGCGTTCGGGCTCGACTTCCCCAACCCCATCGGGCTCGCAGCGGGGTTCGACAAGGATGCCGAGGGAATCCGCGCGCTGGCGGCGCTCGGCTTTGGCTCGGTCGAGGTCGGCACGCTCACGTCACGCGCGCAGCCGGGCAACGACAGACCGCGCTTGTTCCGCCTTCCCGCGGACCGCGCCCTCGTCAACCGCATGGGTTTCAACAACGCGGGCGTTGACGATGCCGTTGCGCGCCTTCGCCGCCCCCGAAACATCATCGTCGGGGTCAACATCGGCAAGGCCAAGGTCACGCCGCTGCACGAAGCGCCGGGGGATTATGCCCGCTGCGCGACCGTGGTCGCGCCGTTCGCCGATTACCTCGCCGTCAACGTCAGCTCTCCCAACACGCCGGGTCTGCGCGATTTGCAATCGGTCGAGTCGCTCGAGACCATCCTTGTCGCCGTGCGCGAAGCGGCCGATCTGGCGAGCCCGGCCAGGCGAGTGCCGCTGCTCGTCAAGATCGCACCCGATCTCGCCGACGAGGACATCGACGACATCGCCGATCTCGCGCTGCGCCTGGGGCTCGACGGAATCATCGCCACCAACACCACCATTGCACGGACGAATCTGACGGCGGATGCGGATGCCGTGGCGAAACTCGGCGCGGGCGGGCTCTCGGGGGCGCCGTTGAATGCACGAGCGCTCGCGGTTCTGCGCCGCCTGCGCGCGCGCGTCGGTTCGCGCCTCGTGCTGGTGGCGGCGGGCGGCGTGATGGACGCACGCGACGCATGGGAACGCATCCGTGCGGGCGCGACGCTGGTGCAGGTCTATACGGGATTCATCTATGCGGGACCGGCGATGGTGCGCGGCCTTTGCCGCGGGCTGTCGGTAGAACTGGATCGCTCTGCCATGCGCTCGATCGGCGACGCGATCGGCGTGGACGCGACCGATCAGGCGTAGCGGCGCATCGGTCGCGACAGAGGCATCGGCACCGCCGGCGCGGCCAGCGTTTCGTTCACGGCGTGGAGCAGATCGTCGATCTCGAAGGGCTTCGAGAGCGTGCGCACCGCGCCGAGGCGCTTGGCCGTCACCAGATGCG
>CAZPJD010000296.1:0-1918 GCA_964586775.1 uncultured bacterium
CTTCACACACAAAGCACGACCCAAGGAAACATCGCCATTGCCCCGGTCTCATCCGGGGCAGAATTTTTTTTGGGCCCGTGAAACCCCACCGACGTCGCCCGGCGATCACCCCGAAAACATTTTCGTAGAATTCGACCGAACGATTCGGTACAATGGACCGATGAATCCCGCCGCCCCCAACGCGATCCACTGGGACGGCGAACCGATGAACTTCGGTTCGGGCGCGCCGCCATCGGTGCGCGCCGAGCGCGGCCGGTTCGAGGATGTGCTCGACGCCGAGACGCAAAAGCCGCCAACCGATAACGGCGCCGAGGCGCTGCGTCAGGTGGCGATGCACCTGATGAACTCGGCGCGCGGGCAGGCGCTGTCGGCGCTCTCGGGCGACACGGACGGCGTATCGACCACCTACCAGTGGCTGGGGCTCATGGCGATCGCCGCGCAGATGCAGCGGACGCAGGACGTGGAAGAGGTGATCCGCCCCGTCGAGCCCTACCGGCCGGGATCGCGGTTCGACGAAATGATCGGGTTCGCGGCGCGGCGATTCGGGCTGCCCGAGCGCGTGATCCACGCGATCGTCCGCGCCGAGAGCAATTACAACCCCGAGGCCGTTTCACCGGCGGGCGCGCGCGGGCTCATGCAGCTCATGCCGGGCACGGCGAGCGCGCTGGGCGTCAACGATTCGTTCGATCCGCTCGAAAACATCATGGGCGGCGCGCGCTACATCCGGCAGATGCTCGACCGCTATCAGGGGAATCTGCGCGCGGCGCTGGCCGCCTACAATTGGGGACCGGGCAACGTCGACGCCAAGGGGCTCGACCGCATGCCCGAAGAAACCCGCAACTACACGGCCTACATCCTGCGCCTGCTTCAGGATTGATCGAGGTACCGCCCCGCGATCACGCGCAGCTCGTCCTTGCGCTTGGCGCTGATCTTCGCGCGATCGGTGATGATCGCGAATTTGAGCGCGTCGAAGCACGCGGTGCCGATTTGCATCGTGATGCGCGGCACGGCGGCGCGGATGATGGCCTTGGCGTTCGTGACGTTTTGCGACATGACGCGCAGGATGTCCTGAATGTCCACGTCGGCGTCGTGCTCGCGCCAGCAGTCGTAGTCGGTCGCGAGGGCCAGCGTGGCGTAGGACAGCTCGGCCTCGCGCGCGAGCTTGGCCTCGGTCAAGTTCGTCATGCCGATGACGTCCGCGCCGATCTGGCGATAAAAGACGCTCTCGGAGCGCGTCGAGAACGCCGGGCCTTCCATGCACACGTACGTGCCGCCGTCGTGGACGGGGATGCCGAGCCCGCGACCGGCGTCGAGCAGCAGCGCGCGCAGATCGCGGCAGACCGGATCGGCGAACGCCACGTGCGCGACGACGCCGTCGCCGAAAAACGTGGCCGCGCGGCCCTTGGTGCGATCGAAGAACTGGTCGATGAGCACGATGCGACCGGGCTCGATCTCCTCGCGCAGCGAACCGCACGCCGAGACGCTGATGACGTGCGTGACGCCCTGCTTTTTCAGCGCGTGGATGTTGGCGCGGTAGTTGATTTCGGATGGCGTGAGCACGTGCCCGCGCCCGTGCCGCGGCAAAAAGACCATCGGTACGCCGCCGAGTTCGCCGCAGATCAGCGCGTCCGACGGCGCGCCGTACGGGGTCGATTCGACAACCTCGCGCACGTTCGCGAGGCCCTCCATTTCGTACAGGCCGCTGCCCCCGATCACACCGACTTTCACGGTCGTCATCGCGCTCCCTTTCCGCAAAGAATGGCGTGGGACTCTAGCAGAACCGTTCGAGACGGATCAATCACGGTGATGAAAAAGGCCGTCCTGGCCTTTTTCCATCCGGAAATCAAAAAGCGCGGTTTTCGATTTCCTCCATTTTCCTCGCGCTTGTGAGCGCGCGGAAATTGCCTCGCCATCCATG
>CAZPJD010000297.1:0-21279 GCA_964586775.1 uncultured bacterium
GAACCGCGCCACATCGTCGAGGACCGACGCCATTCCGCCCGGATGGTCGGCGATTTTCGTCCGCTCGATGAAAGCTCGCCACAACATCGCCTTTTGTGGATCGCTCGAAAACGTCTTGGAAAAAACCGTGGGATTTGGGTCGATTTCCGTCCCGCGATTCGCAAAGGTTCGGCGGATCGCTTCCGCCAGAGTTTGGGCGTCGAACGCGAAGTGCCGGGAAAGAAACCACAGGTCGTGAATGTCCCGCATTCGGGTATTCCGCAAATCAAGTTTGATGGCGGCTTCGAGTTTCTCCGAGACCACGCTTTCCCGACTGTATCCTCGCAGGACCGCCGCGGGCATATCGAGTAGGCCGGGGAAGACGATGTCGGTTTCGCGCGGTACGATCACATCTCCGAAGCCAACGTCGATCTGGACGTGACCGCGGGAGACGCCGAGGTGACCGAGTAACGTGATGCGAACGCCACGATAGTCGGCGTCCTCATTGATCGCGACGCCGCGTACGGAAGCGGAATCGAATGTCATGCCGTCCGGGTTCACGTCCGTCGTGCACACGCGGCGAAACAGCTCGGAAACGGAATCGATGTCGTTGCGCGTCCGGCCCAGGAGATCGATGTCCTTCGTCGGTCTCGACAAGGGTGCTTCCCAAACCGTCAACATCAACGCGCCCTTGAGAACGAAACGGTCGGCATATGGTGATCGCGAAAGTCGGTAGAGAAACCGCTCGATCGCGAATCGCTGAAAGAGTTCGTCGAAGGGACGATCATCGCGCTGCGCGAGGTTGCGCAACCGCTGATGCACTGAAGCCGCCAGATTGGTCACTTCCCGCTTCGTCACAGCACCGCGTCCAGGTAGGGCGTCATCACGCGCTCCATTCGGCACACGCGGGCATACTCCAGAATTTTTTTCACCCGCGGCCGACGTCGCTCGCGGTAGAGCTTGAGCGCTTCCACCGCGACATCGAGTCCGATCGTGTTCCGAAATTTGAAGCAATCCACGAGCGTCTTTTCCGGATCGAACACACGTACGGTGAAGCCATCCACCGAGTGGCGTTCGACTCCGGCTCCGAATGAGGATGCGCCAAATCGATACACAAGAATGGGGGGATGATCCAGCCGCGGCGCGCGAGCCCCGCGGGCGATGGCCACGTGCACCTCGCGAGGAATCTGCGTGGTCATGTGGTGAAACGCGAGTGCGGAGGTCAGGCAAATCACGGCATCCGGGACGCGCACGGCGATGACGGCCAGATCCGGCATGCGGAGCGGCGTGAGGTCCGTCAGGCAGTAGAGCCCGCGCGACATCCGCTCGACTCGGCCTGTCTCAAGCAGCCGGGCCAGGGTCTCGGGGTGAATCCCCAGTCGCATCATGTCGGAATAACGCACCAGACCCCGGAATCGTCGCAGTGCGTTCATCGCCCGTTCCAGACGTGGTGCGATCGTGCTCATCCAAGGCAAAGATGATGGAAGCGAATGCACTTGTCAATAAGTGATAACATATTCATCAATACGCCGCGACACGCGGCGATCGCGCGGGCAATCGCGGGCGCGTTCCTGCCGGGCTTGCCGGATTAACTCAGCGGAAGAGGCTGGGAGCGGCGGACGCGGCCCATTCGAGAACTCGCGAGGGCAGAAGCCCGAGCCCGAGCACGCCGAGGGCCGAAAGCGCCAGCGCCGCGCGGGCGCCGAAGCCGAGTTCGGCCGCGGATTCGCCTTCGGCGGCGTCGGCCTCGTGCATGTACATGACCACGATGACCTTGAGGTAGTAGTACAGACTCACGAAGCTCGCGCCCACGGCGACGAGCACAAGGGCGGTGTCGCCGGCCGCGACCGCCGCGTAGAACAGGTAGAATTTCGCGAAGAATCCCGCGAATGGCGGAATGCCCGCGAGCGAAAACAGGAACATGGCCATGAGCGCGCCGAGCACCGGTCGCCGTCGTCCGATGCCGCGCCATTCGGACAGCGCATCGCGCTCGCCTTCGCCGTCGCTGATCGCCGCGAGCACGCCGAAGCTGCCGAGCGTCATGAAGGCGTACGCGCCCAGGTAGTACATCATCGCCGAGGTGAGCGCTTCCGAGCGACCCGCGAGACCGATGAGCAGGTAGCCCGCGTGGGCGATGGACGAATAGGCGAGCAGACGCTTCACGCTGTCCTGCATGAGCGCGAGGAAGTTGCCGAGCACCATCGTGACGAGGGCGAGCGTCCACACGATCGGCCGCCAGTCGTCGAACTGACCGCCGAACGCGACCTGAAACACGCGGATCGCCGCGGCGAAGGCCGCCGCCTTGACGCCCATCGCCATAAATCCGGTCACCGGCGCGGGCGCGCCCTGATACACATCGGGCGCCCACATGTGAAAGGGTACCGCCGCGACCTTGAAGGCGAAGCCCGCGAGCACCATGGCGAGGCCGACGGTGAAGAGCGTAGGATCGGCGATCGCGCCCGCTTTGGCCGCGGCGGCGATCTGGTCGAGGCGGATCGTGCCCGCCGAGCCGTAAACGAGGGCGATGCCGAAAACGAGGATGCCCGACGCGAACGCGCCGAGCGTGAAGTATTTGAGCGCGGCCTCGGTGGCGGTGCCGTCGCCGGGCCGGATTCCGACGAGCACGTACACCGCGAGCGACATGATCTCGATGCTCACGAGCACGGCGATGAGGTCGGAAGACGACGCGAGCAGCGACATGCCGACGGCGGCGAAGACGAGCAGCGCGAAGAACTCGCATTCCTGAATGTCGCGGCGGCGCAGGTAGTCCATCGAGTTGAACGCGGCGATGGCCGATCCCGCGAAGATCACGATCTTGAAGAACGACGAAAATCCATCGACGCGGATCGCGCCGAAGAGCGTCTCGACCGCCGCGTTGCGATAGACGAAGGCGACCGCGATGGCGATGGCGAAGCCCGTCACGGCGATCCAGCCCGCGGTGTGCCGGTTGCTCTCGGCGCGCGAAAACGCCCCGAGCAGCAGCAGCAGGAACGCGAAGCCGCACAGAATCAGCTCGGGCGCGAGAAAGGCCAGTCGGTACTGCGTCAGATCGATATGGAACATGCGTTACGCCCTTTTTCTTCCGCTCATTCGGCCGTCGAACCGGCGTCGGCGATCAACACCGGCGGTTCGTTGCCCGCGTGGGTCGTTCCCCGATTATCCGCTTGGGCCGCCGCCGCGACACGCGCGTTCAGGGCGTCCACCGACGGCTGCATCCGATCGAGGAACGGCCGGGGGTAGAGACCGATGACGAAAATGAACGCGAGGATCGGCAGCAGCACCGCGATCTCGCGCGCCGACAGGTCCGGCAGTCGGCGGTTTTCGTCGTGCGTCACGGGGCCGAACATCACGCGCTGGAACATCCAGAGCATGTAGACCGCGCCGAAGATCACGCCCGTGGTGGCGAGCACCGCGAGCACGAGACCCGCGCCGCCCATGCGCGCCATGCCGATCGCGTTCACGGCCTCGGGCCAGTTGCCCGCGAGCGCCGCGGGGAAGACGGCCTTGTACGCGCCGACGAGAATCAGGAATTCGCCGACGAAGCCGTTGGTGCCGGGCAGGCCGATCGAGCTGAGCGTGACGATCATGAAAAAGACGGTGAAGACCGGCATGATCTTCGCGATGCCGCCGAAGTCGGCGATGAGCCGCGTGTGCCGCCGTTCGTAGATCATGCCGACGATGAGGAAGAGCGCGCCCGTCGAAAGCCCGTGGTTGACCATTTGCAGGATCGCGCCCTGCACGCCCATCGCGTTGAACGCGAACAGGCCGAGCATGACGAAGCCCAGGTGGCTCACGGAACTGTAGGCGACGAGCTTCTTGATGTCGGGTTGCACCATCGCGACCAGCGCGCCGTACACGATGCCGATCACGGCGAGCGTTCCCATCATCGGCGCGAAATCGAGTGCCGCCGCCGGATACAGCGGGATCGCGAGACGCAGGAACCCGTAGGTGCCCATCTTCAGCAGGATCGCGGCCAGAATGACCGAGCCGGGCGTGGGGGCCTCGACGTGCGCGTCGGGCAGCCACGTGTGGAAGGGCCACATGGGCACTTTGATCGCGAAGGCGAGCGCGAAGGCGAGGAACATCCACTGATCGACGCGCAAGCCGAGGATGATGGTCGCGGGCAGTTTGACGTCGTAGAGCTTCGCGATCTCCATCGTCGGCACGCCGTACTGGGCGAGCGCCGTGCGGTAGAGCACAAAGATCGCGACGAGCATCAGCAGCGAGCCGGCCATGGTGAACAGGAAGAACTTGACGGCGGCGTAGATGCGCCGCGCGCCGCCCCAGATCCCGATCATGAAGTACATCGGGATCAGCATGAGTTCCCAAAAGACGTAGAAGAGGAACAAATTGGCGGCGACGAACGCGCCGATCATCGACGCCTGCAGAAGCAGCAGCGAGAGCACGAATTCTTTTTCCATGCGGTCGATGCTGCGCCAGATCGACAGGACGACGATGGGGCCGAAGAAGGTCGTGAGCATGACGAGCCACAGCGACAGGCCGTCGATGCCGACGTGATACGCGATGTCGAAGCGGGGCACCCAGCGGTAGTACTCGACGAACTGCATTGCCGCCGTGCCGCTCTTGAAAGCGACGGCCATCGGCACCGACACGACGAACTCGGCGAGCAGGATCGCGAGGCCCACGCCCTTGATGACGTGCGGATCCTTGCGGCTAAGGACGCCGACGATCGGCAGGCCGGCGAGCGGCAAGACGATCAGGATCGTCAGATACGGAAAAATCAAATTCGGATTCGCGTCCATCGGACGTCTCCTAAACCAGCAGCCACAGGACCAGCACCGCCAGGCCCGCGAAAATCGAGAACGCGTACACGTGCACGTCGCCCGTCTGAATGGCACGCACACGCTCGCCGATCGCCGCGCCCGCCCGGGCCAGCGCGTTGACGAAGCCGTCGATCACCTTCACGTCCACGATCTTCCACAGCAGGCTCTCGGAGCCGTTCTTGATCGGCTTCACCACCGTGGCGGCGTAAAATTCGTCCACGTAAAACTTGCCGAGCGACGCCCGGTAGATTGCGCCCGTCGCGCCGCCGTCCGCGAGCCGCGCCAGCGCGTCGCGTTTTTTCGTCCACAGGAAAACGCCGATCGCGATGCCGACGATCGGGATGAGCAGGCCGACGACGAACGCCTTCATCTCGAGCGCGTGCAGGCCGTGCTCGCCGCCCCACGACTCGGCGAATGCGAAGGGCGCGGCGTGGAAGACCGGCTCCAGCCAGTGCTCGAAGACGTTGGGAATTCCCAGCGAGCCGCCGAGAAACTTGGGGATGCCGATCCAACCGCCGATGATCGAGAGGATGCCGAGCTTGATGAGCACCCAGCGGATCGCCCAGCCCGGTTTGTGCGGGTGTTCGGCGACGTGGTGATCGACGCGGCTCTCGCCGAAGAACGTCAGCACCGTCAGCCGCCACATGTAGATCGCCGTGAAGACCGCCGTGAGGGCGCCCATGGCGTAGATGATGACGTGTCCGCGCTCGCCGGCCAGCGCGCTCCACAGGATCTCGTCCTTCGAGAAAAATCCGCTCGTCACGAACGGCAGTCCCGAGATCGCGAGCGTCGCCGCGATCCACGAATAGAACACGGCCTTCATGCCGGGCATGCTTTTCAGGCCGCCCATCTTGCGGATGTCCTGCTCGCCGTGCAGGTAGTGGATGACCGCGCCGGACCCGAGGAAGAGGCAGGCCTTGAAGAAGGCGTGCGTCATGAGGTGAAAGATACCCGCGGTGTATGCGCCGACGCCGACGGCCACGAACATGTAGCCGAGCTGGCTGACGGTCGAATACGCGAGCACCTTCTTGATGTCGTTTTGCGTGAAGGCGATGAGCGCCGCCCACATCGCCGTGAGCGCGCCGACCGCCGCCACGATGCCCATCGCCGTGGGCGCGACGTGGTAGAGGAACGAGAGGCGCGCGATCATGTAAACGCCCGCCGTGACCATCGTCGCGGCGTGGAGGAGGGCCGACACGGGGGTCGGGCCCGCCATGGCGTCGGGAAGCCAGACGTAGAGCGGAATCTGCGCGCTCTTGCCCGTCGCGCCGATGAACAGCGCGATGCACGCGATCGTCACCAGCGCGGGCGACGCCGCGAAATGCGAGTGGGCCAGTTGCGGAATGCTGGTGGTGCCAAACGCCGCGAAGAGCAGCGACATGCCGAAGATGAAGCCCGCGTCGCCGATGCGGTTGACGACGAACGCCTTCTTGCCCGCGTCGGCCTTCTCGTTGTCCTGATACCAGAAGCCGATCAGCAGGTAGCTGCACAGCCCCACGCCCTCCCAGCCCAGGAACAGGCCGACGAGGTTGTCGGACAGAATCAGCACGCACATCGAGAAGAGGAAGAGGTTGATGTAGGCGAAGTATTTTCCGAAGCCCTCGTCGTCGCGCATGTACTCGGTGGAGTACAGATGGATCAGAAAACCGACGCCGGTGACCACGAGGGCCATGACCGCGGAGAGCGGATCGAGGTGGAAGCGGAACTCGACGGCCAGCGGCCCCGAGACAAACCACGAATAGAACAGGTCGGAGATCACGCGCTGGTCGTGCGGCAGTTTCGCGAGGGCGATGGTCGCCGCGACCGACAGCAGGAACGACACGAGGACGGTTCCGCAGCCCACGAACGCGATCAGGCGGCGCGGCGCGCGATACGCGAACAGGCCGTTGAAGATCGCGCCGAAGAGCGGCAGGACCGGGATGAGCCACAAATAGCCGAGCGAGTGCATCGGGAAACCGCTCCGTTATCTCTTCAGGCTCGTGAGGGCGTCGACGTTGATGGTGCGCCGCGCGCCGAAAACCTTGAGGATGATGGCGAGGCCCACGGCCACCTCGGCGGCGGCCACGGTCATGATGACGAACACCGCGACCTGCATGTCGATGTTGCCGGTGAAGCGCGCGAACGCGATGAGCGCGATGTTCGCCGCGTTGAGCATCATTTCGAGCGACATGAGGATGATGAGCGCGTTCTTGCGGATCAGCACGCCCACCGCGCCGATGAGGAACATGACGGCCGCGAGCGACAGGAAGTGATAGAGGCCGATCATCGCGCGCCTCCCCGATCGTGCTTGCCGTCCACGAGGCCCGTGCGCTTGTTGGCGTAAATGACGGCGCCGACGATGGAGATGAGCAGCAGCAGGGACAGCGCCTCGAAGGCAAAGGCGTAGTTGGTGTAGAGCGATTCGGAGATCTGCGAGACGTTGCCGAAGCCCTCGGGCAGCGGTTTGGTTTCGTACGCGCCATACCCCACGAGCCCGCCCGCGACCGCGAGCACCACGGCGACCAGCACGCCGACCACCTTGTTGGGCGTGATCGCGGGGGAGCCCAAGTCGTGCGGCTGCAGGTCGATCAGCATGACGACGAAGAGGATGAAGACCATGATCGCGCCGGCGTACACGAGCACCTGCAGGACCGCGATCAGCCGCGCGTCGAGCAGCAGGAAAGCCGCCGCCGTGTCGAAGAACACGATGACCAGAAGGATCGCCGACTTGAGCGGATGCTTCGCCGTGATGACGGCGACCGAACACACCACGCCCACGAGCGCAACGATCCAGAAGGCCAGGTTGATGCCCAGTCCCGTCATGTCCCTCCCTCTCACTTCCTCATCGGCGCGGTGAGAACACCCACGCCGCGCACACATCGCGGCGCCGAAAACCGGCGCCCGTCACGACCCGATCCGTCCGCTCACTCGATGCGCGGGCGGTATCCGCGCGGCGCGTCTTTCAGACTCGGCCGTCGCGTCAGATGCGTCAGATCCCACAGATAATCCTCGCGGGAATACTCCGCGAAGTCGTACTCGCCGGTCATGTAGATCGCGTCGCAGGGGCACGCGTCGACGCAGAAGCCGCACATCACGCACCGCAGCCCGTCGATGACGAAGGACTTGGGGCGCTTTTCGATCGCGGGATTCGGCGATTCCTCGGCGACGATCTCGATGCAGCGCGCCGGGCAGATCGTGGCGCACATCATGCACGCGACGCACTTGGTCGTGCCGTCGTCGCGCAGGTTGAGCACGTGGCGGCCACGGAAACGCTCGCCGTAATCGCGCTTTTCCTCCGGGTAGCTGACCGTCGGCAGCTCGCGCCGGTTGAACAGGTTCTGCACGAAGTGCCGAAACGTAATCCGTAGGCCCTTCACGGCCTCGACCAGATAAACGGTCTCGCTCGCGGTCAGTTCGCGAACGGGCTTTCGCCCGGTCGTTTCGGGTTCCAGGTTGTGTGCCGCTTGATGGTCCATCCGTTTCCTCGCTACAGCGCCAGATCGACGACGCCGGTCACCAGAATGTTGAGAAGGGCCAAGGGCAACATCACCTTCCATCCCAAACGCATCACCTGGTCGTATCGGAAGCGCGGCAGCGTCCAGCGGACCCAGATGTACAGGAACAGGAAGAATCCGAGCTTCATGACAAACGCGCCGAGCTGCGCGATCGCGGCGACGACCTGCGCCGCCTGATCGCCCATCGTCGACGGCACCGCGAACGCCGCGGCCGCCAAAGCCGCGAGCCCCGCGAGGCCGATGCCGATCGAGCCGATTTTTTTGATCGGGTCGGTCACGCGGCGAATCGCCGGAGAGATGCCGTAGGCGTAGATTTCGTTCGTTACGAGATGCCAGAAGAGCAGCCCCGCGCCGACGAGCCCGAGGCCGGTGAGCGCCAGCAGCACGCGGGTGACGAGCGGAGCGTTGGCCCGCAGCACCTCGGTGGGCGCCCACGGCACCTGCCATCCGCCGAAGAATAGCGCCACGACCAGACAGCTCGCCGTCACCATCGCCACGTATTCGCTCATGAAGAAGACGGCGAACTTCATGCCGCCGTATTCGGTGTGATAGCCGGCGACCAGGGCCGATTCGTCCTCGGGCATGTCGAAGGGCAGTCGGTTCGTCTCGGCGTACGACGCCGCGAGGAAGAGCAAAAAGCCCAGCGGCTGCACGAACACGCCCCACTTGGGCAGCGAGAAAAGGCCGAAGACGCTGAAGGTCTCGCCCTGCGCGCGGATGAGATGATTGAGTTCGAACGACGACACCCCTTGGTAGGTGCCAAAGAGCATCAGCACGCCGACCACGGCGAGGCCCATCGAGATTTCGTAGCTCACCATCTGCGCCGACGAGCGCATGGCACCGAGCATCGAGAATTTATTGTTCGACGACCAACCCGAGAGGATCAGGCCATAAACGCCGAGCGACGCGATGGCAAAGACGAACAGCAGCCCGCCGTCCACGTTCGCCGCCTGAAACGAAAACTCGCGCGCGCCGATGCGGATCGAATCGGCGAAGGGGATCGCGATGGGTACGATCACCGCCGGCACGAGCACCATGTAGGGACCGATCGCGTAGAGCAGCCGGTCGGCCTTGGCCGGAACGAAGTCTTCTTTGAGCAGCAGCTTCGCCACGTCGGCCACCGCCTGGATGATGCCGAACGCCTTGAAGCCGAATACGTGCGTGCGGTTCGGCCCCAGCCGGTCCTGCATGAGCGCGCTCGCGCGGCGCTCCAGCCACACCAGCACGGGCACGAGGGACACGAAGGCCATGACCACGACCACGACCTTGATCGCCATCAGCAGATAATCGATGCCATCCATCATCGCCGACCTTCTGTGTCAGCCGTCAAAAAACGCATCCTCAACCCACTTTGTCTTTCGGTGCCGCACCCGGCGCGACCAGCGCGCCCTCGGCGGGGATCGTCTCCCAGCGCAGATCGCCGAACGCCGGCGTCGCGCTCGCCAGCGCGTTGAACGCCGCCGCCGGCTTCGCGAGCATCGCGTCGGCCGCGACGAACTCCGCGCAAATCGCCGCGAGCAACGCCGCATCGGAGCGCGCATCGCCGATCGGGCGGATCGCACGCCAAAATCGCTGCACGCGGCCCTCGTAATTCGTAAACGTGCCGTCTTTTTCGGCGTAGGTCGCGGCGGGCAGCACCACGTCGGCGAGGTCGAGCGCCGCGCACGCGCGCGTCGCGTGCATCGTGACGAATTCGATTTTGCCGCGCACGGCGCGCAGCTTTTCGGTCCACCCCGCGGCGTCGAATCGATCGGCATCGAGGATATACAGCGCGGCGACCTTGCCCTCGGCGGCGCTCTTCAGGATCGCCTCAACCCCCGGCCCGTCGCCCAGCCCCAGCAGCTTCGCGCCGGTCGTGTTGGGGTTTTTATCGGCGCGTCGCAGCAGGGCGTCTTCGCGCGTCTGCGTCTTGGTGTGCGCGTCGTCGATGCGAAAATCGGCGACACCGCCCATGTGCTTCACGAGGCGGCCGAAGACGAGCAGGTCCTCGTTCGACGCCTGCGCGCTCGCGATGCCCGCGAAGCCGCCTTTTTTCGTCGCGATGATCTTGAGTCGCGCCGAGATTTCGCCGATCGCCGTCTCGGGCGTCGCGTCGGACTTTTTCACGCGCGCCGATCTCAATCGGTCGGGCGCGTTGATCGACTTGTAGCCGTAGCGACCTTCGTCGCACAGCCACCATTGATTGACCGCCGCATTTTCGCGGGCGCGCAGGCGCTTGACCTCGCCGCGCCGGTCGTCGACCCACGTGTTGCAACCCGTCGAGCAGCCCGGGCACACGCTCTTGTGCGAACGCAGCCACCACACGCGCGCCTGAAAACGAAAATCGGTCGAGGTCAGCGCGCCGACGGGGCAGATCTCGTGCAGGTTGCCCGCGTAGCCGTTGTCGATGGTGCCGTCGCCGGCGGCCTCGATCTCGGCGTGCGTTCCGCGCATGGCGATCGTCAGCTCGTTGGTCTTCGTGATCTCCTGACAGAACCGCACGCACCGGCTGCACAAAATGCAGCGCTCCTGATCGAGCACGATATGCGGCGGCAGGGGCACGATCTTTTTCTTGTGCACCTTCGGGAAGACGACGTGGTTGTCGTGCATCCCGACGGTCATGTAGTAGTCCTGCAGCTTGCACTCGCCGGCCTGATCGCAGATCGGGCAGTCGAGCGGATGGTTGGTCAGCATGATCTCGAGCACGCCCGAGCGGCAATCCTTGGCGCGGGTACTCTGCGTGTGAACGACCATGCCCTCGCCGCACTGCGTGGAGCAGCCGGTGACGAGCTTGGGCATCTTCTCGACTTCGACGAGACAGATGCGGCAATTGCCCGCGATCGACAGTCCCGGGTGGTAGCAGTAGTGCGGCAGCTCCATGCCGAGCCGCATCTTCGCCGCCTGCAGGATCGTGGTGCCCTGCGGCACCGTCACCGATTGCCCGTCAATGGTCAGCGTCACGTCGGCCATTGGTCATTCCGTCCTAATGTCCCTCGCCGAAGGTCCATGCCGGGAACGGGCAGCCCTTGCCCTCGATGTGCCGGACGAATTCGTCGCGGAACTTCGTGGCGTAGGACTGCGCCGGCATGACGGCCGCATCGGCGAGCGGACAGATCGTGTTTCCCGCCATCTTCTTCGAAACCGACATCAGCAGGTCGAGCTCGTTCATCGTCGCCTGTCCGGTTTCGATCATCCTCGTCAGGTTCGCGAGCCACGGCGTGCCGTCGCGGCACGGCGTACACTGGCCGCACGACTCGTGGGCGTAGAATCGCATGAGCACCATCAGCGCGCGCACCATGCACGTGCCCTCGGCCATGACGATCACGCCGCCCGAGCCGAGCATCGTGCCCTTCGACGCGGGCGACTCGAAATCGAAGATCAGGTCCTCGGTCTCGGGCGCGGTCAGAATCGGCACCGACGATCCGCCCGTGATGAGCGCCTTGAGCCTGCGCCCACCGCTCACGCCGCCGCACACGTCGTTCAAAATGGTGGTGAACGGCGTACCGAGAGGAATTTCGTAGACGCCCGGCCGATTCACGTGACCCGACACCGAAAAGAGCCGGGTGCCCGCGCTCTTGGCCGTGCCGATCTTTGCGTATTCCGCGCCGCCCTTCGCCAAAATCCAAGGCACGGCGGAGAGCGTTTCGACGTTGTTCACCACCGTCGGCTTGCCCCACGCGCCGTAAACGGCGGGGAAGGGCGGTTTAAGGCGCGGGTAGCCCCGCTTGCCCTCGATCGACTCGATGAGCGACGTCTCTTCGCCGCAGATGTACGCGCCCGCGCCCCGGTACACGTGCAGATCGAAATCGACGCCCGTGCCCCACAGGTTCTTGCCCAGCAGATTCTTTTCGTACGCCTGCGCGATGGCCCGACGCACGATCTCGGCCTCGATCACGAACTCGCCTCGGATATAGACGTAGCCCTGACGCGCGCCGAACGCGAAGCCCGCGATGATCATGCCCTCGATAAGCTGGTGCGGGTGCTGCGTGAGCAGCAGGCGGTCTTTGAACGTGCCCGGCTCGCCCTCGTCGGCGTTGCACAGCAGATATTTAGGACCGTCGCCCTTGGGCACGAACGACCACTTCATGCCGGTGGGGAATCCCGCGCCGCCGCGCCCACGGATGCCGCTCGCCTTCACCTCGGCGATCACGTCGTCGGGCGACTTGGTCTTCAGCACCGTCTCGGCGGTCTTGTAGCCGCCTTGGCCGACGTACCAATCCAGATCCCGCGTTCGCGGGTCGTCGACCTGGGGTTTCAGATCCCTGAGCAATACAAGCGGGCCGGCCATCGTCAAACGCCTTCCGAAAAAACCGTCAACTCTTCGCCCATCCCGCGATCAGGTCGTCGACCTTGCGCGGGGTGAGCGCCTCGTAATACGTGTCGTTCACCTGCATCACCGGAGCGGTTCCGCACGCGGCCAGGCACTCGACCCTCGAGATCGTGAACTTGCCGTCGGGCGAGGTTTCGCCGCACTTCACCCCGAGTTTGTTTTCGAGATAGCCGATGAGCCCCTCGGCGCCCATCAGCGAGCAGCTCAGATTCTGGCAGACCTGCACGTGAAAACGGCCCACGGGCTTGGTGCGGTACATCGTGTAGAACGTCACCACGCCCATCGCGTCGGCCACGGGCACGCCCAGTTCCTTGGCGACGGCCTCGATCGCCGTCTCGGACAGCCAGCCGAACTGCCTTTGCGCGATGTGCAGAGCGGGCATCAGCGCCGAGCGCCGCGTGGGGTACTTCGTCGCCTCCTCGGCGATCGCCTTCTTGCTTGCTTCCGACAGCGTCCAGTCCATGGGTCCGATTTCCCTAGCGGTCGAGTTCGCCCGCGATGATGTTCAAACTGCCGATGATCGCCGTGAGGTCGGGCACCATGTACCCGATCACGATGTGCTCGATCGCCTGCGCCACCGCGAAACACGGCGGGCGCACCTTCACGCGATAGGGGTTTCCGCTTCCGTCGCTGACGCAGAAGAACCCGAGCTCTCCGTTGGCCGCCTCGGTGGCCGAGTACCACTCGCCCTTGGGCACCTGAACGCCCTCGAACACGAGCTTGAAGTGGTTCATCAGCGATTCGATGTTGCCGTAGGTCTCTTTTTTCGGCGGCAGCGCCACGCGCCGGTCGTGCGTGATGATCGGCCCCTCCGGCAGATGGTCGAGCACCTGGCGCATGATGCGAAACGACTGCTGGATCTCCTCCAGACGCACCCAGTACCGATCGTAGCTGTCGCCGTTTTCGGCGAGCGGCACGTCGAAATCGAGCTGGTCGTAACCGTGATAGGGCTGCGCCTTGCGCACGTCGTAGTTCACGCCGCTGGCGCGGGCGCAGGGGCCGGTCCAGCCCCACGCGATGGCGTCTTCCTTCGAGACGCAGCCCACGTCGCGGGTGCGTTCGATGAAGATGCGGTTGCGCTCGATCAGTCGGCGCACGTCGTCGATGAACTTTGGACCCTTGGTCAGAAACTCCTCGGCCTCTTTCCAGAAGGTCTTGTGCAGATCGAAGGCGACGCCGCCAACGCGCAGATACGACGTGGTGAGGCGCGATCCGCAGGCGTGCTCGATCATCGTGTACGCCATCTCGCGGACCGTGAAGAGATACCAGAGGTTCGTGAGCGCGCCGAGATCCACGAGACCCGGCCCCAGGCACACGCAGTGGTCCATGATCCGGTGCATCTCGTTGAAGAAGACGCGGATCGCCTGGGCGCGGGCGGGGACCTCGATTCCCATCCAGTCCTCGATCGCCTTGCACCAGCCCAGGTTGTTCATGACGCTGGAGCAGTAGTTGAGGCGGTCGGTGAAGGGGATGACCGTGTTCCAAGTCTGCTGCTCGGCCATTTTTTCGAAGCAGCGGTGCAGGTAGCCGATCTCCATGCGCGACGCCACGATCGTCTCGCCATCGAGCTTGAGCTTGAGGCGCAGCGTGCCGTGCATGATCGGCTGGGCGGGCCCGAAATTCAGGATCTGAAACTCGCCCTCGTCGCGCGTGGCGATTTTCAGTTCGGCGGCGGTCGATGTGGTCGATGCGGTCATGCGCCGGCTCTCATTCGAATTCGAGGTCCCAGACCTCGGTGCAAAGCTGCCGTTTTCCGTGATCGTAGTCCTTGCGCAGGGCGTGGCCGACAAACTGGTGGTGCGTCAGGATGCGGCGCAGGAACGGATGCCCCGTGAAATCGATACCGAAGAGGTCGAACGCCTCGCGCTCGAACCAGTTCGCGCCCTTCCACACGCCCGTGACCGAATCGACGCGGGCGTCGTCTTCGTCCACCAGCACGCGCAGGCGAATGCGGTGGTTGTGATCGAGCGAATACAGGTGATAGATCACCCCGAATCGCGGTCCGTCGGGATCGACCTCGCCATAGTCCACGCCGCAGATATCGATGAAGTAGTCGAAACGCAGTTCGGGATCGTCGCGCAAAAACGTGCAGATCTCGACGATGCGCTCGCGACGCACGGTCACGGCGTCGTCGCCCGCGCGCGGCGTTGCGTCCAGGATCTCGGCGGCGAATCGCTCGCGCAGCCTTTGAATCGTCTTCGGTTCGGTTTGTCCGGCTTCGTCGGTCATCGCGTCACCCAATCATCGCCAATCGTCATCAACCCAGATTTTTCGGTCCGGCCTCGGTATCGGCCAAGCGGCGGTTGAGCCGCGCGCGCGTGTTGAAGTCGAATCCCTCGCGCTCGATGCGCTCCTGCAGCTTGATGAGCCCGTGCAGCAGCGATTCCGGCGTCGGCGGGCAGCCGGCGACGTAGACGTCCACGGGGACGAACTCGTCGATGCCCTGCACGACGTGATACGCGCGGTAGAATCCGCCCGACGACGCGCACACGCCCATCGAAATCACGTACTTGGGCTCGAGCATCTGGTCGTAGATTTTTTTGAGGATCGGCGCCTGCTTGTCGGTGATGGTGCCCGCGACGAGCATGCAGTCCGACTGGCGCGGCGAGAAACGCACGACCTCGGCGCCGAAGCGGGCGGCGTCGGTGTAGCTCGCCATGTAGGCCATCAGCTCGATGCCGCAGCACGCGGTGCCGAAGGTGTAGGGCCATAGGGAGCTTTTCCGCGCCCACGACGCCACCTGCGACGAGCGCTCCTGAAGCGCCCCGATCAAACTCGACAGCTTGGACGTATAAACGACGCCGTCCAGACCGTGCTCGCCCGTGAGGTTTTCGTCGTCTTTCACCATTCGAGCGCTCCCTTCTTCCAGATGTACGCGAGCCCCACGCTCAGCACGCCGAGGAATGCGAGCATCTCGATGAAGCCGAACACGCCCAGCTTGGGATAGGTCACCGCCCACGGGAGGATCAACACGGCCTCGACGTCAAAAACGACGAAAAGCATCGCTACCAGGAAGAACTTGACCGAAAAGCGCCGGTGCGCGCCGCCCGTCGGTGGAACGCCGCACTCGTACACGTCCTCTTTGTTTTCATCGTGCGCCGTGCGGGGACCTTTGCGCGGGCCGGGGGGAAGGAACTTCGCGAGCAGCAGCAGGGTGGAAAGAAGGATCACCCCGAAGCCGGCGGCGATAAGTGCGCCCAGATATTGTTCCATGGAGGGACTCCCCGGGAGGGAGAGGGGAAAAGACGCCCCAATTCCATTTCAAACGCTCGTGTGGAAACGAGCGCGCCGAGACTAGAACTCCACCGCCGAGCTGTCAAGAAAGCGTGCTTCCAAATGCCACGCCGAGGTCCGAAATGAAAAACTCGGATGAGGCGTAACAAAACGTAATGCTTAGCCACGGCCTGGGGTCGCTTCCGTCCCGTGAGGCGGAGGTAAGGCGTTGATATTTAAGAATAAAATTCTGAACCGTCGGTTGGCACGATCATTGATACATCCGCCTTGGGTGCATGAAGGGGGTTTCACCATGCGTCGCACAGGCCAAGGACGGGCCGGCTTTACGATCATCGAGTTGATGGTCGTGATCGGTGTTCTCAGCATTCTCTCCGCCATCATGATTCCGCGAATGCTCCGCGTCCGATCGGCGGCCGACTTGGCCGTCGTGCTCGATCAGATGAAGGACGTGCAGTCCATCGCCACGATCCACTACGCCGAGACCGCGATGACACCGACGATCGAGCAGATCGACGCCATCTACACGCGAAATGGCCACGACTCGCTGCTCGGCCGTTACGCGGTCGTTCCGGTCGCCGGCCAGGGCGGATCTGCCCCGATGAAGATGGCCGATGCCGGCGAAGGCGGCTACGAGCCGCAGCGCTACGTGATCTGCAGCCTGATGGAGATCAAGGGCTATTCGTACGTGTACGGGCTCGACGACAACCCGCCGATGGTGGCCGCGCTCGGCGCGGACCCGGTCGGCTCGAGCGTATGCGGTTCGGGGACGTCGTCCAACGGATCTCCCGCGTCCCCGCCCGATGACAGCGGCTCGCCCTCGACGCCTCCCGACGACAACGGTTCTCCGTCGGCCCCGCCCGACGACAGCGGCTCGCCTTCGACGCCTCCCGACGACAGTGGCTCGCCCTCGACTCCTCCCGATGACAACGGGAACGGCAACGGCGAACCGTCAACGCCGCCCGACGACGACGGGAACGGTAACGGCAACGGGAACGGCAACGGGACGCCGAGCGACCCGAGTTCCGGCGACGACGACGATGACGACGGGCATGGTCACCACGGCGACGACGACGATGACGACGGGCACGGCCACAAGGGCGATGACGACGGCGACTGCGACCTCGACAAGGCGTGCCCGCCGAACAAGCACTGGAAGAACCACGGCGACTACGCGAGTTGCATCGCGCACGCCAAGAAGGAATGCGAGGAGAAGGTGAACCACGGGTCGAAGCACAAAGACGACGAAGGCTGCCAGGGGGGCCATCACTAGATCGCGACACGAACTTCGAATCGACCTCCGGCGGCGCAAGCCGCCGGATTCATTTTTTCAGGACGCGCTCGGCGACCTCGGCCAGTCGATCCGCGATGAGGGCGTGCCCCGCCTCGTTCGGGTGGATCGGATCGCGCTGGAGCGTGCGAAAGTAC
Source organism: uncultured bacterium (assembly GCA_964586775.1). Taxonomy (GTDB): domain Bacteria; phylum Lernaellota; class Lernaellaia; order JACKCT01; family JACKCT01; genus JADLEX01. Next base: position 17,226 of record CAZPJD010000297.1, read on the forward strand.
TCCACGCCCGGCGCACCCGCGAACGACGCCGCGATATCGATGAAACGCACCTGCTCCTCGCTCGCGATCCGCCCCATCTCGACGTTGTAGGCCCGCGCGTCGCGGCCGCAGCGGCGCGCCTCGCAGTCCATGGTTTCGTCGAAAGCCGCATCGGCGCCGCGCGCGTCGCCGGTATGGCGCGCGATGACGCCGCGGTGATACGCGACCTCGCAATTCGTGGGATCGAGCTCGGCCGCGGCGTCGAGGTCACGCTTCGCGTCGTCGAATCGACCTTCGCCGATCGCACGTTCGGCGGCGGCGACGCGCTCGGCGGCCGAGGTCGCGGCCTCGGGCGCGACGTCCGGCGCGACGGGCAGGTTCACCTTCATCGCGAGGAAGATCGGCGTGATGGAATTCGCGCGGCAGATCCGCGCGATCGCGACGAGGTTTGCGCGGTAATCCGCGAGATCGACGCGCAGGCGTTGCGGTCGGTAGAACGCCATCGGCTTGCCGTCCGTCGTCTCGCCGCGATAGGCGACCTGGCGAAACGCCCGCGTGAAGACCTGAAAGAAGCGGCTTCGATCGAGCAGGTTCTCGGCGGTCGTGAGCGCGGAGCCGGCCGGAACCACGGCGCGGTCGGGGCCGCCGTCGTTGTAATAGAATCGGTATTTGTCGATGTCGTTGATGACGAAGGGCACGCTCACGATATCGGGCTTTTGGGCGAGCACCTCGCGCTCCAGCAAAAGTCGTCCCTGATGCGACGAAAACCCGATCATGCCCGCGTTGACGACCTCGACGCCGCGGCCGAGCCGAGCCGCGAGTTTCTTCTCGACCAGCGCCGGATAAGCATCCTCCCAACGCACTCCCCATCCAAACGTGGGCGATTCGCCGAGGCACACGATGCGCGGCGCATCCGGACGGCGTTCGCCGACGGGGGCGGGATGCTCGGCCGAAACGCGGAAGCCGCGCCCGTCGGTGCGGACGGGCACGCCCGCGAAATCGGTGCGCAGATTCGATTGGTTTCGCCACATGAGCGCCGGATCGCGCTCGATGATCGACCACACGCGGTCGAGCTCGCCGACGGGCACGAGCGCACGGGCGACGAACTCGGCGGATGCGAGGATGGCGAGAGAGAAGACGAGGGCGAACACCCGTGCGAACGCCGGGCGGACCATGGCGCGGGCGATGCGGTCGCGGATGGGGACGGGTCGGGTCATCGCACGGGGGCGGATTTCGGGGAGCGCGGCGAGAGCCGAACGGGCGTCACGCCTCGATGAGTCGCGCCAATCGGCTTCGCTGCCGGTCCTTCACGTATTCCGCCACTTCCTCCTCGAACATCACGCGCTTCTCGCCGAAAAATTTCGCGAGCATCTCTTTGTAGCGGTCCATGCCGTGTTTGGGAATGTAGTACGAAAGCGCGAAGACGTTGAGCAGCGCGAACTGGAAGCAACGGGGCTGGACCTTGCGGTCGATTTTTTCGCCTTTGATGTTCTCCTCCTCGAAAAACCCGTGGTCCTGGAGAATCTTGCCGGTCGTCACCGTCTCGCCCGTCGGTTTGGGCGCGTTCGATTTCGGCCGCCGGGCGAGGTTTTGCAGGCACATCTTGTGGTACCAGTCGATGTTGTCGGGGAAGTCGAGCTCGAAAACCGGGTTCGTATATTCGACGCCGAAGCGCGCGTACATCCGGTGCAGCTCGGCGATCACCTCACGCATCTGCGCCGGAAAGTGCGACATGTTGTGGTTCGCGCCGTCGATCATGTGCGTGATGCCGTGGTCGATGCAGTAGATCAGCGTGCGCAGGTGCATCGTGAACTTGCAAAGCCCGCACGTCGTCAGGTTGAAGAACCCGTAGCGACGCACGAAATGCGCATAGCGCGAGTAGCTCACCTCGCGCAGCAGGCGGTCGATGTCGTAGTAGCGATGGACGAACTTGTCCTCGCCGAACAGCTCCGAGAGCTTGGGGACGTTGTGGTGGCTGTTTTCGACCTGTGTGATGCCGCGGTGCTTGTAGGTGAGCAGGTGGACCTCGTCGAAGTCCCGCGCGACGCGGATCACCGCCGCCGTCGAGTCCGTGCCCCCCGAATACATGACGGCGAGCTTTTTCAAGACGCCACGCTCTTTTTGGGCTGAAGGTTCTTCACGATCGTGCGTACCAGATACGTGGTGAAGCCGTAGATCGCCTGCGAACAGTACGCGAGCAGGCTGCCGAACCACACGCGCACGCGCCACGGCATCAGCATCGCCAGCGAGCAGTAGATGATCGCCATCACGCGTCTCACGAGACCTCCCTTTTCGGCGCGGCCAGGCTCGTCAGGATCATGCCCTGCAAAACTAGCGCAAACACCGCCAGCAGGTTCGACAAAAACGCCCGTTTGTTGTGGGCTTTGCGAAATCCCCGCCAGAGCCGTCCGATTCTGAGATAGAACTTACGCTGCGCGAGAAGGATCAGCTCGTTCAGTTCCCGCGCGCCGAGCAACCCGTAGGAGCGATCGACCGAGAAAAAATGGTGCTGCGTGAAATCGTCGAGGCTGCCCGGCGCGGCCTTCTTCGATTCAGCGTTCGGGGCGCCGCCGACGCCGCCGTCGTGCGAGAGGGCGTCGAAGAACCCGCTGCCCGGATACGGCGTCGCCTTGAAAAAATATGCGACATCGAGGGGCGAGGCGGCGGCTTTTTCGATCGTGTCGAGCGCGTCCTCGCGGGTCTGCGTGGGAAATCCGAACATGAAATACGCGCCGGTGATGATGCCCGACTCCGACGTCCACCGGATTGCGTCGAGCGCCTTTTCGATGTCGAGGTGCTTCTTCGTTTCCTTTTGCAGGCGCGGCGAAAAACTCTCGAAGCCGAACTGCACGCGGTACGTGCCCGCCGCGCGCAGCAGGCCGACCAGTTCCTTCGTCATGATGTCGGGGCGAAGCCCGTTGGGAAACGCCAGCGAGAATTTGCGCCCCGAGTCGATGATGAGACGGCACACCGTTGATGCGCGTTCCACGTCGAGGTTGAAGATGTCGTCGAGAAAATGAAACTCGCGGATGCCGAACTCGTCGGCGAGCCGCGTCATCTCGGCGAAGACGTTTTGCGCCGAACGCATCCGGGTGCGTTTGCCGAAGATGCTGTGGCAAAACGAGCAGTGGTAAGGGCAGCCGCGCGATGACACGATCGGCGCGCAGGCCTCCTCGCGCGGGGTGCCGTTCCAGTTCGGAAACTTCGCGTATTCGCGCAGCGCCACGTGGCGCCAAGCGGGGAACGGCAGGTCGTCGAGGTCGGGCTCCATCTCGCGATGCGAAGGTCCGACGACGTGGCCGTCCCGGCGCGAGGCGACGCCGGGCACGCGGGCGATTCGTTCCGCGTCGCGTCCGGCCTCGAGCAGCTCCACGATGGTCCGTTCCGATTCGCCCACCGAGGCGAGATCGATATTCGGATCGCGCAGCAGCGACTCCCACGCGATGGTGGCGTGAGGCCCGCCGGCAACGACGATCGGCGACGGCGCGAGTTCCTTAGCGGCGCGGGCGTACCAGCGCATCCGCTCGATCTCGCAGCTCATGCCCGAGAGGCCGACCCACGAGGGCTGGAATTCCGAAATGACCCGTTTCGCCTCGTCCGCGTTCACGAGACCCGAATCGATCACCCGAACGTCCACGTCCGCGCCGAATCGTTGCTCGATGGCGGATGCGAGATACAAAAGCCCGATGGGCGGCGTGGGCCCGCCGCCTTTCAGCGGTTCGTAGGTGCGCACGAAGAGCACCCGCTCGGGGGCGTTTCGCGTGCGCGGATCGAAAACCGCCTGAACCACACGGCCTCCGCTCAGAACAGGGCGTAGATCGCCGGAAGGATCGACGCGTTGCCCGTCAGACTCACGAACATCGACAGAATCGTGAGCACGAAAAGCAGCGGCAGCAGCCACCACTTCTTGTTCTCCCGGATCATCAGGAAGAGGAACAGCAAAAGCTCCCGGTTCGACGTGAACTTCGGCAGCTCGCGCCCGTCCGCGCCGGTCGGCGCTGTCGTGTCGGGTTTCGTCTCGGTTTCGTCACTCATGTCCGGGTCTCCTTGCCAACGCGTCGGCCACGGCCTCGGC
>CAZPJD010000298.1:0-4267 GCA_964586775.1 uncultured bacterium
GTTCGTCGAGATCTTCCGCCGGCTCTCCTGGCTCACGCAGGCCGCCGCCGTCACGGGCGACGCGTGGATCGAGGACGAACTGGCCGCGCGAAAGGGCCGTATCCTCGCGCAACTGCCGATTGACATTTGGGCCTGGCCGAACGTTTACGCCGAGTACTACGGTTTCCACCTGCTGCATCTCGAATTCGACGCGATATTCCGCCTGTGGCCCGCGGGGGAAGAACTCGCGCGCGTCTTCGACATCTGGAACGATTCCGTGCGTCGCTACAGCGCGTGGACGCACAACCCGTGGTTCGACGCGGTGTACCTCGCCGCGTGCGATCGCCTTGGCCGTTGTGCGGCGGATCGCGACGCGATCGCGGCGGATCTCGGCACGTCGCTCGGCGTCATGCGCGACGCGCCGAACGCCAAGGTGCGCATCGACCCACCGCCTCTGCCCCTCGACCCGTTTTCGGTGTGGGCGCACGATCTGCTCGCGGGCTCGCCGTTGCTGGAGGATCTGTGGGACATCGACCCGCAAACCGCCGCGCCGCATGTCGTGGAGAACCGTTGCTGGACCGACTTTTTGTGGCAGCGCAGCCCCTATCACATCGACTGCGGCGAGACGGACGACAATCCGCTCAAAACCGCGACCGGCCTCGATTACCTGCTGCCCTACTGGACGGCGTCGACGCACGGGCTGCTGCCCGAGACGCTGGACCCGGACGAGATCCCGCCCGCCGGTGATCCCGTGAGCGATTCCGGCCCGCCGCCCTTTCCCGAAAAGGATGAAGACGAAGACCGCGCGAGCCCTTGCGGCAGCTAGGATCGCACCCGCACCGACCGGTTTGGCGCAGCTTTGCCTCGGGCGGCGTGCGTGCTAAGAGGGGCCGGTTTGGATCGGCTTCATGAATTGGAGATGACCATGGCGGCGCTCGACGTGACCTACAAAACGCTGGTGAACGACTCGAAGGAGATCACGGATCTGGGCAGCATCGCGGGGCTGCTGTCTTGGGATCAGGAGACGATGATGCCGCCCAAGGCGATCGAGGCCAAGGCACGGCAGCTTTCACTCATGTCGGGCATCATCCATCGCCGCCAGACCGACGAAAAGCGCGGCGAATGGATCGACAAACTGGCCGCCGGGCTCGACGAGCTCGCTCCCGAGCAGCAGGCGACGGTGCTCGAATGTCGCCGCGTGTTCGACAAGCTGCGCAAGCTCCCGCCCGAACTCGTCGAGGAAGAGTCGCGGCTGTGTTCCCTCGCCCACGACGAGTGGATCAAGGCGCGCAAGGAATCGAAGTTCGAGATCTTCGCCCCGTGGCTCGAAAAGATCTTCGCGATCAAGAAGCGCATCGCCGACTACTGGGGTTATCCCGAGACGCCGTACGACGCGATGCTCGACGACTACGAGCCCGGCGCGACCGCGGCGAGCGTCGGGGGCGTGCTCGGCGACCTGCGCGACAAGCTCGTGCCGTGGGTGCACGGCATCGCCGCGTCGCCGGTCAAGCCGCGCACCGATTTTCTTTCGCGCGGATTCCCCAAGGATGCGCAGCGCGAATTGGGCCTCGCCGTCATTCGCGCGATCGGGTTCGACCTCGACGCCGGGCGCGTGGACATCAGCGCGCACCCCTTCTGCTCGGGCACCGGCAACGACGTGCGCCTGACGACGCGCTACTTCGAGGATCAGCCCTTCGCGTCGTTCTACGGCATGATCCACGAGGCCGGCCACGGTCTTTACGAGCAGGGTTTACACCCCGAGCACCTGGGTGCGCCGCTCGGCTCGTCGTCCACCATGTCGATTCACGAGTCTCAGTCGCGCCTGTGGGAGAACGTGATCGGCCGATCGAAGAGCTTCATCGCGCATTTCGAGAAGAACCTTCGCGCCGCGTATCCCGAGCAGCTTCGCGACGTGTCGATCGACGAGATCTACGCGGCGGTGAACCGCGTCGTTCCCTCGCTGATCCGCGTCGAGGCCGACGAGGTCACGTACGGGCTGCACATCGCGGTGCGTTTCGAGATCGAGCGCGATCTGATGTCGGGCGCGCTGGCCGTCGCCGATCTGCCCGCCGCGTGGAACGCGCGCATGGAGAAATATCTGGGCATCACGCCGCCGAACGACGCCGAGGGTTGCCTGCAGGACGTGCACTGGTCGCTCGGCCTCGTCGGCTACTTCCCCAGCTACGCGCTCGGCAGCCTGAACGCGGCGCAGCTTTTCGCCGCGGCGCGGCGCGACATTCCCGGTCTCGATGCGAAGCTCGCCGGCGGCGATTTCGCGGCGCTGCTCGCCTGGCTGCGCGAAAACGTCCACCGTCTGGGCCGGCGCTACACGCCCGACGACCTGATCGAGCACGTGACCGGCAAGCGCCCGAGCGCCGACGACTTCATGGCGTACATCGCCGACAAATTCGGCGCGATCTACGGCGTGAAGGTGTGAACGCGCGCACGCCGTTGGCATCGCCCCCCGCGCGGCGATAGAGTTGCGCCCATGTCGGGGATCGATCGCTATCAGCGTCAGATGCTCTTCGCGCCTCTCGGCGCGGCGGGGCAGGAACGTCTTCGCGCGGCGCGCGTCGCCGTCGTCGGCGCGGGGGCGCTGGGCACGCACCTCGTCAATCTTCTCGCTCGCGCCGGGGTCGGGTATCTTCGCATCATCGATCGCGACGTAGTGGAGTGGACCAATCTGCATCGGCAGGTGATGTTCGACGAATCCGACGCGCGCGAGGGACGCCCCAAGGCCGAAGCCGCGGCCGCCGCCGTCGCGCGATTCAATTCCGATGTCGCCGTCGAAACACGTGTCGCCGATCTGTCGCCGCGAAACGCCGCCGAACTGCTGGGCGGCGTCGATCTCGTTCTCGACGGCACCGACAACGTCGAGACGCGCTATCTGATCAACGACTTCGCGGTGAAATCGGCTGTGCCGTGGATCTATGGCGGAGCGGTGGGCTCGACCGCCGTCGCGTGCGCGTTCGTGCCCGGCGGCCCGTGCCTGCGCTGCCTATGGGACGATCCGCCGCCGCCGGGATCGCTGCCGACCTGCGACACCGCGGGCGTGCTGCCGTCGGCCCCGGCCCTCGCCGCGTCGCTTCAGGCCGCCTGGGCGATGCGCGTGCTCGCGGGCGAGAAGGTCGAGCCGTGGCTGCTGCAAATCGATGTGTGGGACGGCCAGACCGCGCGGGTGCGCGTGCGAAAACGCGACGACTGCAAGACGTGCGTTCGGGGTGTGTACGAATTCGCCGACGCCAAGGCGACGAGCTGGACGACGAACCTGTGCGGGCGCGGCGCGGTGCAGGTCAGCCCGCCCGAGGCGGTTTCGCTCGATCTCGCGGCGCTTGCCGGGCGTTTCGCGCCGCTGGGGGCGGTGCGTCGAAAGGGTCTTTATCTTGAGTTCGATGTCGAAGGCCACACGCTCATGGTCTTCGCCGATGCCCGTGTGATCGTGAAGAACACCACCGATCCCGCCCGCGCGCGCACCCTCGTGGCGCGCTATCTGGGCCTGTAGGCGGGGGCGCGACGTGACCGGACCGCAGTGGGACCCACCCGAAGACGATCGATGGAGTCCGCCGCGCCCGGCGGGTCGCTCGGCTCTGCGCAAGCCGCCCCGGCGACGGCGCTGGCCGCGCGTGCTGGCCGCGATCATCCTGATCGGATTCGTTTCGGGCGGCGCGGCGGCGTATCTGTTCTATCGCGGCCTTGCCGAAGGGTTGCCGAAGCTCGACGGCCTGCGCGATTACCGGCCCAACATCGTGAGCACGGTCTACGACCGCAAGGGCCGGCTCATGGGCGAGTTTTTTTGGGAGAACCAGCGCCGTGTCGTCGTGCCCTACGACAAGATCCCCAAGTTGCTGATCGACGCGGTGATCGCCGTCGAGGACGAGCACTTTTTCACGCACAAGGGGCTCGATTACGCGGGCATCGCGCGCGCCGCGATCCAGAACATCAAGACCGGCGAGATCAAACAGGGCGCGAGTACGATCACGATGCAGGTGTGCCGCACGTTCCTGCTTTCGCGCGAGAAAACGTGGGAACGCAAGCTGCGCGAGGCAATTCTCGCGGTGCGCCTCGAACGCAACCTCACGAAGGAAGAGATCCTCTACCTCTATCTGAACCAGATCTACTTCGGAAACGGCGCCTACGGTGTCGGCCAGGCGGCTCGCAGCTACTTCGGGAAAGAGGTGCAGGACCTCACGGTCTCCGAGGCCGCCCTGCTCGCGGGCCTGCCGCAGCGACCGAGCGCCTACGAGCCCAATCGCAATCCGAAAGCCGCGGAGGCCCGCCGGCGTTATGT
>CAZPJD010000299.1:0-9293 GCA_964586775.1 uncultured bacterium
TTGGCGGAAGTCCTCCCGAAAGCGGGTCGTCGCGATCGAAGCTCAACGCAACCGCGATAAGGCAACGGGTCGTGGGAAAGACGCGCGGCGCGAAAGCGCGGGGCAACGTGCGGAAAGGGGGGTTCGTGGTGACGCCGAGCGGGGCGAGCGGGCAAAGGGCCGAACGCGGAGGAGGTCGCAGCGCCAAAGACTCGAAGTTTCCGAGGACACGGATGCCCCGCACGGAAGGCTCGTCGGTGAGGACGGGGTGAAGCCCGAAAGGATTCGACACCGCGGACGAACCGACGGTGACGGAGAAACCGAAACGAGGTCGAGCCCGGCGAAACCAGAAAGCTCGAACCTCGATTCCGCGAACGGTCCGGAGCCGACCCGCATGTCCGGCGGTGTGGCGGGTGAACTCCGGGGTGTTCCCCCGGAGCCCCGAGATCGCTGGACGTCGCGCCTTGACGCCCGTTCGAGGGCGGTGTTAGCGTCGGATGCGTTTTTCATCGGAGGGATCGAAATGAGGCTGTTGGCTTTTGGGTTGGTGGCGATGCTCGCTTTCTGCGCGATGACCGTCGCGTGTGCGGGCGATGACGACGACGACTCGGCGGACGACGATGCCACCGGGGATGACGATGCCGATGACGACGACGCCGATGACGACGCCGACGACGATCTGGCGGACGACGACGTCGCGGATGACGACGCGACCGACGACGACGCCGGCGACGACGATGCCGATGCCTGCCCGCCGCAGGAAGACGACGGGTCATTTTCGTATTATTACGAAAACCTGACCGGTCAGACGCTCGTCGCCATGGGGACAATTTCGGGGATCGATCTTCTCGCGGTGCAGACCATTCTCGGCATCAACGGCACCAAGGTGGATTCAGCCCAGTGGCAATCGCCCGCAGACATCGCCGTTGGAGACTACGTTTGGAACGTACCCGAGGGCGATGACTTGGGTTCGCAGGAAACGGCGGCGATCCTCGTTTACGGTCTCAATATCATCACCGAAGCCTACGATGCGGCTTACGCCGCGGTGCGCGGATGCGCGTCGATCGACGCGACGGGCGGCGTCGGCGACCTGTACGAGGGTCAGATCACCAACACCGAGCTGCGCCCCGTCAACATCGAAACGCTCGAGGTGGACTGGGACAGCGGAGACAAGGCCTACATCGGCAACTGGATGGTGAGCTCGACGATCATCGCGCTGCCCACCAAGTAATCCCCCGCTAACGCACTCCACAGCGCCCTGGCCGCGATGCCGGGGCGTTTTTGTATGATGCCGGCGATAGGCCGGCGCAGCCCGAATTCGGACGCCGTCAACGCGCGGTTATCTTGAAATAGGGCGAATTTACTTCAGGTGTTCCACATTTCGCCGAAAACCCGAACGATGGGCCGGATTGGCCCGAGGTTGGTGTGGTTTGACGATCCGCGCAAAGACCGCGGTGGCAGTGCTGACGGCGCTTCTTTGTTCCGCGCTCGTCGCATTCTTCATTTCGGGAACGGTCATCTCGCGGGCGGCGCAAGAGGTGGCCCGGCGCGACGCGCGCGATGCGGGCCGTCTGCTCACCCGAATTCTGGATCGAGAGCGACAGGAGATCGAACGCGTCGGCGAGGACTGGGCGCAGTGGGACGACACTTTCGAGTTCATCGCGAACGCCGACCCGGAGTACATCGAGAAGAACCTCGACGACGAGACCCTCGCGCGTAACCACTTCGATGTTTTTGCGGTCACCGGCACGAACCGACGGACGCTATTCTCGCTCGGATTTTCGTGTCGCGAGCGGAAGCGGGGGAACGCCCCGCCGGATCTGGACCGTTTGACGGCGGCGCTTCCGGAGTCACTCTTCGCATCGGTGGACGGCGGTTTCACGGGTCTCTGGACGTTTGGCGGGCGTCGATACCTGATCGGCGTCGAATCGGTGACGAACAGCCTGTACGACAAGCCGCCCAACGGCGCGTTGATCATCGGGCGGGAGATCGACGCCCAATTGATCTCCGAGTGGAAACACCTGAGCGGAATCGAGATTCGCCTGAAAGACCCGTCCGCACCGGTCCGGACGGCGACGAAGGATACGCTCGAAGTGTCGGTCGACGCGGTCGATCAGCCGGACGGATCGGTGGTGGGCGTCGCCCGGATTCCCGGCGCGCTGGGGAGCGCCGCCGCCGAGTTCGTCGTCCAGTCCGCGGCGGCGCCGGCGGATCGCCCGAAACGCGAGGTTCTGCTGACGCTCGCGCTTCTCGTGTCGTCGGGCTTGCTGATTTCGCTCGTCGCCACCACCTCGATCGGCCGAATCCTGGTTCACCGGCTCGAACACCTGCACCGATTCGTGGCCGAGGTCCGCAGATCGGGCGGCCTGGACCGGCGCATCGTGATGCGAGGCAACGACGAGATCGCCGAACTCGCCGCCGCCTTCAACGCGTTGCTAGACCGGATCGGCAACGATGTACTGCGGCTGCGATCCGGCTCCGACGCCCTGAAGGACAGCCTCCGGATGATCGACGACATCATCCAGAACATGCCCGTGGGAATCGTCCAATGGCGATACCAGCGCGAACCGGAAGGGTTGCTTTTTATTGCCGCGAATCCCGTCGCGCAGCGCCTGATCGGCGTGAGCGCGGCCCAGCAAGCCGGATTGGAATTCGACGAGCTTTTTCCGGACACCGAGGCCCGGGACGTGAAGGACCTGTTTCTCGGGGTCATGCGCGGCCGGAACTCGATGGATGTCGACGAACTCGCATTTCCCGGATGCCAAAGGGATCGCGTATTTCACCTCTACGCATTTGCGTTGCCGCACGATCGGCTGTGCGTCGTGATCGAGGACGTCACGCACCGCCGCGACGCGGAATCCGAGCGCGCCAAGCTGGAGGAGCAGCTTCGCCAATCGCAGAAAATGGAAGCGGTGGGACGCCTCGCCGGCGGTGTCGCGCACGATTTCAACAACATCCTCACCACCATCCGCGGATACGCCGAACTGCTGCTGGAGCAGGCCGACGATCGCGACCCGGCGTACGAGGACCTGACGGAGATTCGCGACGCCGCGGATCGCGCCGCGCAACTCACGGCCCAGCTTCTCGCGTTCTCGCGCCGTCAGGTTTATTCGCCGCGCGACATCGAACTCAACGATCTGCTGCTGCGTTCCACGAAGATGCTTCGGCGGCTGATCGGGGAGGACATCGAACTGTCCACCCGCGTGGCGGGGGTCGATCTGCACCTGCGGGCCGATCCCACGCAGATCGAGCAGATCCTCATCAATCTCGTCGTCAACGCCCGCGACGCGATCGCGTCCAGCGGAAAGATCCGGATACAGGCGGACGCGAGCCGGGTGGACGCCCAATTCGCAGAGCGCCACGCCGATGCGAAAGCCGGCGACTACGTCGTGATCTCGGTCTCCGACGACGGCGCGGGCATGGATGCCGAGGTGCAGGCGAAAATTTTCGAGCCGTTTTTCACCACCAAGGAGCGAGGCAAGGGGACGGGGCTCGGCCTCTCCACGGTGTACGGCATTGTGCGGCAAAACGGCGGTTTCATCGTCGTCACCTCGGCCGTCGGCGCCGGATCGACATTCGACGTTCACATTCCGCGGGCGCCGGGACCCGAAGCCGACCTCTCGGTCAGCTGACGCCTCATCCGGTCGTTCGGAGTTGCGGCGGGACGATTGAGCCCGGCGGCGGCGATCTGCTAACCTGTTTCGGATCGCCGACCGAAGTCGGCGCGCGTCGGGGCCATCTTGGAAAAAGTCGAATCGACCAAATCGGCGGCAAAGCGCGAGCGCCTGCGTGTGCTCGTCGCCGATGATGACGAGCTTATCATCGGCGAGGCGCTCGGCGCGCTGGCCGTCCCCGTTGCGCCCGGCGAATCGAAACCGGGCAAGGGGGAGCCTCGCCCGGAACCCGGCATCGAGTTCGACGTTGTCATCTGCCGTCGCGGCGAAGAGGCCATCCGCACGATCCGCGACGCGGCCGGCGGCAACGATCCGGTTGCCGTGGCCTTCCTCGACTATCACATGCCCCCGGGTATCAGCGGCTTGACCGCCGCCGAACAGATCCGCGTGCACGATTCCGAGGTGGAGATCGTCATTGTCGGCGCGCCGGAGGAAATCTCCACGAAGGACCTCGGACGCACCTCGGGCCCGCTACACCGCATTCTGTTCGCGCCGACGCCCGCGCGCGCGCTGGAGTGGCGGCAGACGGCCCTCGTGCTCGGCCAGAAGTGGCGCACGCAACGCGCGCATCAGGCGCAGGCCCGCAAATGGAACGCCATGCTGCGCGAGCGCGAGACCGAGCTGCGCGCGTATCGCTCGGGCCTGACCGCCGAGATCGCCAAGCACGCCCGCACCAACCTGGAACTGCGCGACACGCAGGAGCACTACAACCGCCTGACGCAGGTCACGCGCGAGGGCGTGATCGTGTATCACCAGGGCAAGATCGTCGACGCCAACGCCGTGGCCGAATCGCTGTTCGGGTTTCGTGGTGGCGAGATGATCGGTCGCGACTTTTTCGACCTGTGGCCGCTCGACGCGCATGCGCCGATTCAGCAGCGCATGGAAACGGAAAACTCCGCGACGAACCCGGAGATCGGCGTGCGTAAAGACGGCTCGCGTTTCAATGCCGAGATCGTCATCACCGCGTTCATGTACCGCAACCGGTCGATGTATCTCGCCGTTGTGCAGGATGTGACCGAGCGCGAGACCGCGCAGCAGGCGGTTCGCGAGACCGAGGAGCGCTATCAGGGTGTGTTCGAGGCCGCCGGCGAGGGCATCGGCATCCTCGATCTCAAGGGCATTCTGCAGGACGCGAACGCGGCCTACGCGGACATGCTCGGCTTCTCCCGCGCGGATCTCGTCGGAAAGCCCATGTCGGCCTTCGTGCGGCGGGGCGATGAGCCGTTCACGCCGGCGTTTCTCTCGGAAATCCGCACATCGAAGTCCCGCACACCCGTCCGACTCGAGGCGGTTTTCCTTCGCAAGAACGGCGACCCGGTCGATGTCGAGGTCGCGCTCATGCCCCTCACGTTCGCCAAGCGATCCGCGCTGATCGGCATCTTCCGAGACGTCACCGAGCGCAAGAAGGCCGAGCGCGCGCTGCGCGAAAGCGAAATGCGCTACCGCATGCTCGCCGATAACGCGACCGACATCATCTGGACGATGGACATGGACCTGCGTTTCACGCACGTGAGTCCGGCGGTCACGCGCGTGTTCGGGTACACCGTGGCCGAGGCGCTCGAACTGCCGATGACGAATCTGATGCGGCCCGAGGACGTCGAGATCGCGCGCAACGTCCTTCGCAACGCGGTGCAGACGTCTCATGACGGCGTTGCGGGGTCCGCGCCGGCGGTGCTGGAGCTACGCAACGTCCACAAGAGCGGCCGGACGATCTGGACCGAGACGACGATCGACTACATCCGCGACGAGGCGGGTACACCGACGGGAATCATCGGCGCGACGCGCGACGTTACACGGCGCAAGGAAGCCGAGGCCGAGAAGGAGACGTTGCAGGCGCAGCTCCGGCAGGCGCTCAAGATGGAGGCGATCGGTCGGCTCGCGGGCGGCGTCGCGCACGACTTCAATAACATGCTGACGGGCATTCTGGTCAACGCGCAGATCATGATCGGCGCGCTCGACGTGGGCCACCCGCTGCGTCTGGAGGCGCAGGAGATCAAGCGCGCCGCCGAACGCGCCGCCGACCTGACGAAGCAACTCCTCGCCTTTGGACGCAAGCAGATCATTTCGCCCAAGGCGCTGAACCTCAACGAGATGATCCAGATGTCGCAAAAGATGATCGGCCGCATCATCGGGGAGGACATCGAACGCATCTACGACCTGGGCGAGACGCTGTGGTCGATCCACGCCGACCCGGTGCAGATCGATCAGGTGCTCGTCAATCTGTCGGTCAACGCGCGCGACGCCATGCCGCAGGGGGGCACGCTGCGCTTCGTCACGCGCAACTGCCACCTCGACCGCCTGTTCTGCCGCGCGCACCCCGGCTGCACGCCGGGAGACTATGTGTTGATTCAGGTGTCGGACAACGGCCACGGCATGGACGAAGAGACGCAAAAGCTCATCTTCGAGCCGTTCTTTACGACAAAGGAAAAGGGGCAGGGGACGGGGCTCGGCCTCGCCACCGTCTTCGGCGTCGTCAAGCAAAACGACGGATTCATCTATGTGGATTCCGCGCCGGGCCAAGGCGCGACGTTCCGCCTGTATTTCCCGCGGCTGGCCGCCGAGGCCCAGACGAGCGTGCCCGCCGAACCCGCCGCGGTGCGCGGCGGACGCGAGCGCGTGATGGTGGTGGACGACGACGAGATGATCCGCGACGTCACCGCGCGGGTGCTGCGGACGAGCGGCTACGCGGTCGAGTCGGCGACGAGCGGCGCGGCGGCGATCCGCATGTGCCGCGAGGGCGGCAGCGCGCCGGAGCTGCTCATCACGGACATCGTGATGCCGGGGATGAGCGGACGCGAACTCTACGATCGCCTGCGCGAGATCGTGCCGTCGGTGCGGGTGCTGTTCATCTCGGGCTACCCCGAGGACGCCATCGCGGGGCGCGGCCTGCTCGACATTCGCACGAACTATCTGCAAAAGCCGTTCTCGATCGAGCGCCTTTCGCAGCTCGTTCGCGAGATCCTCGACGCCCCCGCCGCCTCTTCGCCGTAGCAAGCAACTCGTTCAGCGCGTCGAATCCAGCCGAGCCGCGATGTCCGCGGCGACGACGATCGCGCCGCGCGCCGCGTCGACCCACACGACGCGGTCCCGGGACGCCGGGGGTTTCGCCGCCGCGACGACAAATAGCGGCACGTCGTGCAGATCCGCCGCGTCGAGCACCGCGCGCAGCAGCGAAATTTCCGCGTCTTCCCGCGCCGAATCGGTCCAGACGACGACGGCGTCCGCGTCCTCTTGCAGCGCCGCCCCGGCAATGCCGTCCGGCGTCCGGCTCTCGCCCAGATGAATGATCTCCGCGCCCCGGTCTCGCAGAGCCCGGGTGACGGCCCGGTGTGTTTCACCCGAGGTGTGTGCGCCGTCCGCCGACGGTGCGAGCGCGATCAGAATCCGAAACCGTTTATCCATCGTGTCCCCGCGCGTTCGTCCGATTCAATTTCCCGTCGCGTTTTACCGCGAGGCGGCGCGATTTTAAACCGTCGCCCGGCTCGGAACGCCCGCCGAACGGGCTTGGACAATTTCGCCGTGCGGTGGTAAAGCTCGCGCGCGACGCGACCGGGAAATCACGGAGGCGAGTTCATGACCGAAGCCGCACAGGACCTGGTGCCCGAGCTGACGGGCGAGCTTGGCTGGACGCCGCTTCCGATGCCGGAAAAAATCGGCCGCGGGCGATCGTTCGTGTCCGGCGACACCGACGGCGACCGGCTGCGCGTGCGGTATTTTCGCCGCGAATCCGACGGCGCGATGGTGGGGCGCGTGTGGTTCGGCCCGGGCGCCGAAGGCCCGCCCATGCACGTTCACGGCGGCAGTATGGCTGCCGTACTCGACGAGGTCATGGGCGGCGCGGCTTGGATGGCCGGGCACACGGTCGTCGCGGCGCAGATCACCGTCAAATTCCGCCGCATGATTCCGCTGCTGCGCGTGATGACCATCGAGGCGAGCGTGACAAAGAAAGAGGGCCGGCGCGTGACGACCGTCGGTCGGCTCATCGGTGACGACGGCGAGGTCTACACCGAGAGCGAGGGGCTGTTCATGGAGCTCGCCGCGGACCAGTTCGCCGATCTCGCCGACCGTGCCCGCAAAGCATGGGTGAAGGCTCAGACCGTTCATCCCGCATCCGACGAGGCCAAAGGCTGAAATCCGCGCGTCAGAACGAGTAGCGAAACGTCGTGTACCCGTAATCGTTGTGGTCGAAGTCGCCGAAGCGAGTCTCGGGATCGCCGGCGAAGATCTGCGCGCCCAATTCTCCCGAAAAGTCCGCCGTGAACTTGTATCGTACGTAGGGCTTCACCATCCGGTCGTGGTGCCAGACGTTGTACGCGCCGTCCGCGCTGATCTCGAGGTCCTCGTCGAGCCACCGCGTCTGCACCTTCAGCGTCACCATCCCCTCGTTTTCCTCGTCGAGAAGCGCGTCGTCGTGATCGAGAATCTGCGTGTGCGTGTACTGGAGATTGATGTAGAGCTCCGTGCCGCTACGCCAGTCCACACCCGCCGCGGCCGACCAACTCGGCTTTCGCGAACGCCACTCGGCGTCCAGAATAATCGGGGCGACCACGCTCATGGGCGGCAGGTCGGAAGGATCGGCGAGCGCCGGATCGAGTTCGTGCATCCACCAGCGCGGCGACGAATACGCGCCCTCGGTGCGGAACGCGAATTTGTCGATCGTGAACGCCGCGCTGCCGCCGTACGCCTGATAGCGCTGATACTCCTCGCGCATGACGAGGACGCTTTCCCCGGCGAGGTAGAGCTCAGGGTCGACACTGAGACGCACATCGTAGGTCGGCAGGGGATCGAATCCGTCGAAGGCCACGGCTTCGAGATCGAATCGACCGATCGTCCCGCCAAGGCGCGCGGCGCCCTGCACGTTCTCGGCCTTGGGCCGTGGCACGTTCCCGCGCTGGAGCGTGACGAGGTCGGGCATGGCGTCGGCGATGTCGTATTGCATCGCGAGCTGCCACGGCAGCCAGTCGCTGGCCGGATCGGGCAGCAGGGCGGGCGTGAAGACGGGGATCGCCACGCCCTGCAACGACCACACGTCGTAGCTCGCGGTCACGGCGGCCATTGGCACGCCGATCTTGCGCTGCGGTTTTTCGAAGGTCACGAACCAGCGGTAGTCCTCCGGGTTGACGAGGTCCGTCGGATTGAATTCGTCGGCCTTGCCCCACGCGAAAATCTTCTGGCCGACCTCGAGCGAGAAGTGCGGCGTGTACCAGCCGCCGTACGCCTCGCGCAGGCGTGTTTCCATGCCGTTTGAAAACTCGATCGACGTGGGATCGAAACGCAGATCCGCGTTGACGAAGAGCCGCCCCGTGCCGTCCTCGTTCGAGGCGCGGCCGACCAGATCGATCCCCGTCATCATCAGGGTAAAGTCGTTCGTGTCCGACGCGTCGTCCGGCCTTTGCGATTCCAGAATCCGCAAACGCGCCTGCTGCCAGAGTGACCCCGAGACGGTCGGCTCGGCGAACGCCGGAGCGGCGATGCCGACGGAGAGAATCGCGAAGAGCGCGAGAGCGATTGGCGTCGCGGGACGACAGGGATTCCTGAGAGTCGTATTCATGTCAGCGCCGTCTCTTCCTGGCCCCATCTGCCGCCGGTAACCCATGCGCAACGTGTGGCACGGCCGCCCCCGACTGTGCGTTGTTCGGG
>CAZPJD010000300.1:0-1951 GCA_964586775.1 uncultured bacterium
GACGGCGCGAGGCGTTGCCGACGGCGGGAAAATCCGCGTCTTCAGCGACGTGGGCTCGTTCGAGTGCATGGCCAAAGTCTCGCCGTCGGTGCGCCCGGGGCAGGTCATCGTCTATCACGCCTGGGAGCCCTATCAGTTCAAGAACTGGAAGGGCCAGGCCGAGCCGGTCGCCGCACCGTTCAAGCCGATGCATTTGGCCGGTGACTACGGGCAGATTCACTACCGAAGCATCTACATGGGCCCGGGCCATCACCCGCGCGCCCAGCGGGTCGATTTCGTGAAAGCCTGAACCGGCGCATCGGTGGGTGTGACGAGCGGCGCTTCGGGCGCAGACCCGGATGGGATTCTCGCGTGTGCGAGATTCGCCCGGCCGTCGCGATGCAGCGCCGGCGTGAGGCGATCCCGAACGCCGCATCCCGATTGCGCGCGCGAGGCACCGAATGGGCCGAACGAACGCCGTGGAGAATGAGCAGGGCACCGCGCGCGCCGTCGGCGGCCTGACGCGACGCTCGTTTCTCGGCCAGAGCACGGCGCTCGCGCTCTCGCTCGGTCTGCTGCGGATCGCACCGGGCGATGCGAGCGCGGCTGACGCACCGGCAGCCGGAAGCGCAACGGGCGCGGCATCGAATCCGCACGGCGACGGGCTGTACGGCGACTGGCAGGATCTTTATCGCAAGAAGTGGAAGTGGGACCGCGTCGTCTTCACGTCGCACGGCCGCGCAAACTGCATGTCGGCGTGTTCGTGGAGCGTCTTCGTGAAGGACGGCCTCGTCTGGCGCGAGGAGCAGAACGCGGTCTACGAGTCGGCGGAAGAGGGCGTGCCGGACTTCAATCCGCGCGGCTGTCAGAAGGGCGGCTGCTATTCGCATTTGATGTACGAGCCGTCGCGGTTGCTGCACCCGATCCGCCGCGTGGGCGAGCGCGGTGCGGGGCAGTGGAAGCGGATTTCGTGGGACGAGGCGATGACCGCGATCGCGGACGCGATGATCGACGCCGCGGTCGAGAACGGCACCGGCACGATCGTCTACGACAACGGCACCACCAACATCGACTTCGGCCCCGACACCACGGGAGAGACGCAGCTGTTCAATTTGCTGGCGTCGACCGCCATCGATTCGTGGGCGGGCGTCGGCGACATGCCGCACGGCGTGGTGCAAACGTGGGGCATGTACAACTGCGAGGGGACGTCGGACGACTGGTTCAAGTCGGACTTCATCGTGGTCTGGGTGGGCAATCCGTCGTACACGCGGATTCCCGACATGCACTTCATGCACGAGGCGCGCTATCGCGGGGCGAAGCTGGTCGTGATCGCGCCGGACTACAACGCGACGGCGGTGCACGCGGACTACTGGATCAATCCGCGCATTGGGACGGACGCGGCGCTCGCGCTCGCGATGGCGCAGGTGATTCTGGAAGAGAAGCTGTACAAGGAAGAGTACGTTCGCGAGCAGACGGACCTGTCGATTCTGGTGCGCGAGGACACGCGCCGGTATCTGCGTGCGTCGGATCTGTCGGCGAGCGGTCACAAGGACGTGCTTCAGTTCTGGGACGAGAAGTCGGACCGGCTCGCGGTGGTGCCGGGCTGCGAGGGCGAAGGGTCGAACTCGATCGCGCTCGGTTCGCTGAAGCCCGCGCTGACGGGGCGGCGCGAGGTGACGCTGGCGGACGGGAAGAAGGTGGGCGTGCGCCCGCTGTTCGACTTTCTGCGCGAGCACGTGGACGGGGGCTATCGGCCGGAGCAGGCGGCGGCGGTGACGGGTGTTTCGGCGAACACGATTCGCCGAATCGCGCGCGAGCTGGCGAAAGCGGGCTCGGCGATGATCTTTTCGTCGTGGGGCGCCGGCAAGCACTATCACAGCGATCTCGTGCAGCGCGCGGAGATTCTGCTGATGGCGCTGACGGGCAATCAGGGCAAGTCGGGCGGCGGACTGCGCGTCGCGTCGTGGTGGGA
>CAZPJD010000301.1:0-14688 GCA_964586775.1 uncultured bacterium
CCACTCGCCGCTGGCGTTGGTTGTCAGATTCAGATCGGAATCGCGCGCGGTGTCGTATTCGTTGTACCGACGGTGAACGATGTGGATCTTGCCGTCGGCGTCGAGCGCCGAGGCCATGTCGAGGGCGTGGCCGAAGTCGAACTCGGTGTTCTTTTCGTAGAGGAACGTATGCACCCACGTGCCGCTCGCGTTTGTCGCGTAGAGCACGTCGTCCTGATCGCCGTTCGTGTACGCGATATGCACGTGGCCGTCCGCATCCACCTCCACGTTGATGAACGACACGCCGTCCTGGCAGTCGTCCAAATCCTCGAACCTCCACGAGCCGCTCTCGAATCTGCCGTAGACGAGGTGCCCGCCGTTTGCCGCAAGACCCGCGTGCATCACGTCGTTCGCGTCGATCGTCAGGTCCCACGCGAAGGCGTTGCCGGTCGCCAGATCGCCCGTCCAGACTCCATCCTCGATCCGCCAGTGCCAGACGCCCGTGGATTCGGAGACGAGCGCGTGCGGCATGCCCGCCGAATCCAGCGCCATCGCGTAGGCGTAGCGCCACGATCCCGGGCTCGCGGCCATCTGCGTCTCGGTGTAGGTCGCGCCGTCCCACGTGGCGTACCAGGCGACGGCGCTGTCGTCGCGCCCGCAGAAGACGATATGCATCGGGCCATCCGCGTCCACCGCCATGTCGAGGCTCAGGTTGCCGTCGTCGTTCGACGTGAAAAGCAGCTCGCGCACCCACTCGCCCAATTTGTTCGTCGCGGCGCGCACTTCCCACGTCTCGGGCGACTGATCGATGTGCACCGTGTAGAGCAGGTACAGATTTTCATCGGCGTCCTTGCCCAGCACCTTCCACTCGCCGCCGCGCGGATCGACGACCTCGCGCGAGACCTCGCCCGCCGGGCCGACCGCGATCACGTCGAGCGAACGGCCGTCCTGCGCCGCCACACGCACGAGCCCGTCGTCCGTGACCAGCACGTCGTTTTGGCCCTGCCCCGCGCCGCTCGCGATGATTTGCCGGAACGTGATTCCGCGTTCCTCGAACTCGGGCCACGGGCCGTAGGGTTTTTCGCGATCGATCACAGTGGGGATCTTGTTGAACGGGTCGCACGCCGTCCCGGTGCCGGGGTTCATCGTGGACGTGGTTGTCGTGGTTGTCGTTGTCGCGACCGTCGTGGTCGTCGATCCCGTCGGCAATGTGGTGGTGGTTGTTGTGGGAGTCGTCGTCGTCGTGCCGGCGTCGTCGTCGGTCACGTCGTCATCGAGAGCGGAGTCATCGTCCGGCCCTTCGACAGGCTCAGGGTTCGCCGCATCGTCGCTCGTCGATCCGCAATCGCAGGCGGGGAGCAGCAGGAGAAGAAACGCGAGGAGGCAGCGGAGCGCCGCTGCGTCGACAAGGCGAAGTCCGAATGTTTTCGATTCGCGTTTCATTCGACGAGACGCCCTTGGTTTGCGAACCGCGAAAGCGCATCACCGATGGTTCACGACGACGGTGACTCAATTTGATATGGACGTCAACAAGAATATCATTTGGTTTGTTTTTTTCAAGAGCATATTAGGGCGCTGGCCACGTCGAAGGGAAATGCCGTAGGGTCTACGGTTGGTTTCCCGCACGCGGGCGAAGGGTCCATAATGCCTCGTGTCGCGGCGCGATTCGTCGCGCGGGGGAGTGCGTCATGGGTGAAGGCATCCCGGCGTCGTTCGACGCCATCGTGGTGGGCACCGGCCCGGGCGGGGCGACCGTCGCGCGCGAGTTGACGCGGCGCGGCCGCAGGGTGCTCATTCTCGAGCGCGGCTCGGGCGCGCCGATTCGCGGCGACCTGTGGCAGTACATCACCGAACTGCTGTGGCCCGGGCGCTCGCTGCTCGTCACGCCGCAGCTCGTCGGCATGGTCCGGGGGATCACGCTCGGCGGCAGCTCGCTGTTCTACTACGGCACCGCGTTCCCCCCGCCGATCGAGATGCTGCGCCGCTACGGCGTGGACATCGAGGCCGACGTCGCCGAGGCCGCGCGCGAACTGCCCATCGGGCCGCTGCGCCCCGAGATGATGACGCCCATGGCCACGCGCATGATGGACGCGGCGCGGCAGCTCGGCTTCGCGTGGAATCCGCTCGACAAGCTCATGCATCAGGACCGCTGGCGGCCCGAGTTTCCCTTCGGCTACTACGGCGATCCGCACGGCGTGAAGTGGAGCGCGCGCATGTTCGTGGAGGAGGCTGTCGCCGGCGGCGCGACGCTGGTCGATCGCGCGCACGTGCGTCGCGTGGTGGTCGAGAACCGACGGACCGCGACGGGGGTGGAATACACGCGCGACGGCATGAAGCGCACCGCGTACGCGCCGCTCATGATCGTGGCGGCGGGCGGCATCGGCACGCCGCTGATTTTGCGCGACAGCGGCCTGCACGGGGCGGGCTACGACTTTTTCTTCGATCCCCTCATCACCGTGTGCGGCACGATGAGGGACTTATACATTCAGCCGAATGAGATTCCCATGTCGGCGGGAATTTTGATGAATAACGACGGCTATATGATGACCGACATGCCGGTCGAACGCGCGACGCACGTGATGATGGCCGCGCAGGCGCTGCGTTTCGACCAGATGTTCGCGCGGCGGCGCACGGCGTCGATCATGATCAAAATCAAGGACGATCTCGGCGGGCGTCTGACCGAGCGCGGCGGCGTTCGCAAGCGCCTGACCGCCGACGATCGCGCGAAGTTCGACCACGGGTTCGCGAACGCGAAACGCATCCTCGAAGCCGCGGGCGCGCGCGATGTCTATCGCACACGGGTGCTGGCCGCGCACCCCGGCGGCACGGCGAAGATCGGCGAGATCGTGGACGCGGACCTGAAGACGTGCGTGGACGGGCTCTACGTGTGCGACTGCTCGGTGATTCCCGAGGCATGGGGGCTGCCGCCGGTGCTCACGCTCATCGGCCTCGGCAAGTATCTGGCGCGGCGGCTGTGACGATGGTGCGATCGCGAACTGATCCTATGCCATCATCGCGAGCGTGTGCCGCGCGATGACGATGCGCTGGATCTCGCTCGTGCCTTCGTAGATCGTCGTGACCTTGCAGTCGCGGAAGTAGCGCTCGAGCGGGTAGTCGCGGCAGTAACCGTAGCCGCCGAGCACCTGCAGCGCCTCTTTCACGGCGCGATTTGCGGCTTCGGTGGCGTAGAGCTTGGCCATCGACGCCTCGCGCGTGTACGGCCGCTTCTCCTGCTTGAGCCACGCGGCGCGCAGGATGAGCAACTCCGCGGCGTCGAGCTGCGTCGCCATGTCGGCGATCTTCCACTGGATCGCCTGCAATTCGGCGATGGGCTTGCCGAATGCCTCGCGCGTCTTGGCGTATTCCACCGCATCGCGCAGCGCCGCGCGCGCAATGCCCAGCGCCTGACTCGCCACGTTGATGCGGCCGCCGTCGAGGGCCGACATGGCAACCTTGAAGCCGATGCCCTCTTCGCCGAGCCGGTTCTCGATCGGCACGCGGCAGTTCTCGAATACGAGCTCGGCGGTGTTCGATCCGCGAAGCCCCATCTTGTCCTCTTCCTTGCCCACGCGCATGCCCGGCGCGTCGCGCTCGACCAAAAACGCGGAGATGCCTTTGGACCCGCGCTCGCCCGTGCGCGCCATGACCACGAAGACCCCCGCGTACGCCGCGGACGTGATGAAATTCTTGGTGCCGTTCAGCACGTAGGCATCGCCGTCAGCGATGGCCGTGGTCTTTTGCGCCGTCGCGTCCGATCCCGCGCCCGGCTCGGTGAGCACGAACGCGCCGACGGGGTGATCGCCCGATGTGGCCATCGGGATGAAACGCCGCCACTGGTCGGGGTTGCCAAATCGCCAGATCGCCTCGGCCACCATGTTAGTGACGGACTGCGTGACGCTGATGGAGGCATCGGCCCGGGCGAGTTCCTGGATCGCGAGCGCGGCGGCGACCGGGCCCACGCCGGTGCCGCCCGCGTCCTCGGGCACGTTCATCGCGCAAAGGCCGAGCGCCGCGCATTCGCGGATCGCATCGAGCGGGAACACGCCCGTGGCGTCGACCTCAGCGGCGCGCGGCGCAAGCCGGCCCTGCGCGAAATCGCGCACCGTATCGACGATCATCTGCTGTTCGGACGAAAGACGAAGGTCCATCGCGCGCCTCCCGGCTATTCGCGGATGACGCTCGACGCGATCACGAGGCGCTGGATCTCGCTCGTGCCCTCGTAGATCTCGGTGATCTTCGCGTCGCGGAACAGGCGCTCCATCGGGTAGTCGCGGCAGTAGCCGTAACCGCCGTGGATTTGGATGCCCTGCGTCGTCGCGCGCATCGCGGCCTCGGAGGCGAAGAGCTTGGCCATCGCCGCCTGGCGCGAGAAGTTCATCTTGCCGTCCTTCATCCACGCCGCGCGCCACGTGAGCAGCCGCGCCGCGTCGATCTCCGTCGCCATGTCGGCGATCTTCCACTGGATCGCCTGCAGGTCGGCGATGGGCTTGCCGAAGGCGTGCCGCTCCTTGGAATACGCGACCGACTCGTCGAGCGCGCGCGCGGCGATGCCCAGCGCCTGCGACGCGATGCCGATGCGCCCGCCGTCAAGGGTCGACATCGCCACGCGAAATCCCACGCCCACGTCGCCCAGGCGATTGGCGTCGGGCACCTCGCAGTCTTCGAGAATGAGCTGCGTGGTGCTGCTGCCGCGGATGCCGAGCTTGTCCTCGACCTTGCCGACGCTGATGCCAGGGAAGTTGTTTTTTTCGACGATGAACGCCGTGATGCCCTTGTGGCGCTTCTCTTTGTCGGTCTGCGCGAAGACGATGGCGATCTCGGCCTCGCGGCCGTTGGTGATGAAGTTCTTGGTGCCGTTCAGAATCCAGCGGTCGCCTTTTTGCACCGCGATGGTCGCCTGCTGGCTGGCGTCGGAGCCGGCCTGCGGCTCGGAGAGCGCGAAGCATCCGATCCACTCGCCGCGCGCCATCTTGGGCATGTACTTTTTCTTTTGCTCCTCGGTGCCCCACTTGTAGATGGGGTCCGTGGCGAGCGAGCTGTGCGCCGAGCAGATCACGCCCGTGCTCGCGCACGCCCAGGACAGTTCCTCGATGGCGATGGAATACGAGACGTAGTCCATGCCCGCGCCGCCGTATTCGTCGGGAAACGCGACGCCCATCAGCCCCAGCTCGCCCATCTTCTTCACGATGTCGGCGGGGAATTTGTGATGCTCGTCGATCTCGGCGGCGATGGGTTTGAGTTCGTTGCGCGCGAAGTCGCGCACCATGTCCCGCAGCGCCCGTTGTTCGTCGGTCAATTCAAAATGCATGGCGATCTCTCCGTCAAATCAGACCCGGAAACGAATTGAGAAAATCCCGCGACCGGCCCTAAAGCGCTGGGGCGACGCGTACGCCGCCCCGCGCGGCCATTCGCGATTTCAGCAGTCCTTGAAGGCCGGTTTGCGTTTTTCCAGAAACGCCGACATGCCCTCTTTTTTGTCGTGCGTCGCGGCGAGAAGCCCGAAGGCCTGGCGTTCGAGCACGAAGCCCGTCGCGAGGTCCACGTTCAGCCCCACCTCGATGCAGTCCTTGGCCAGACGCAGCGCCACCGCGCCCTTGCCCGCGATCTTCGCCGCTGTCTTCTTGGCCTCGGCCACCACCTGATCCGGCGCGAGCACCTTGTTGACGAGCCCGATACGCAGGGCCTCGGCCGCGTCGATCATGTCGCCGGTGAGGATCAGCTCCTTGCCCATCGCCTTGCCGACGAGCCGCGTGAGCCGCTGCGTGCCGCCGAATCCCGGCACGATGCCGAGGTTGATCTCGGGCTGGCCGAACTTGGCCTTTTCGGACGCGTAGATGAAATCGCACGCGATGGCGAGCTCGGTGCCGCCGCCGAGCGCGAATCCGTTGACCGCCGCGATGACGGGTTTGGCGCTGTTTTCGATCGACGAAAACACCGCCTGCCCCTTGGCCGCGAAGGCCGCCGCCTGCGCCGGATCGAACTCGACCATCTCGGAGATGTCGGCCCCGGCCACAAACGCCTTTTCGCCCGCGCCGGTGATGACGACGGCCTTTACCGCCGCGTCTCCCGCGATGATCGAAAAGACCTCGCCGAGTTCCGTGAGCACCTGCGAGTTGAGCGCGTTGAGCTTGTCGGGCCGGTTGATCGTGACGATCCCGACCGCCCCCTCCACCTCGTACAGAATCGTTTCAAACGCCATTGTGCCTCCTCCTTCGTCCTTTAGATCCGCTCAAAGATCATGGCGAACGCCTCGCCGCCGCCGATGCACAGCGTCGCGAGGCCGTACCGCGCTTTTCGGTCTTCCATCGCAAAGAGCAGCGTGTTCAGGATGCGCGCTCCCGATGCGCCGATCGGGTGGCCGATGGCGACCGCGCCGCCGTTCACGTCCACCTTCGCGGCGTCGAGGCCGAGTTCCTTGAACGTCACGACCGAGACCACCGAGAACGCCTGATTGATCTCCCACAGGTCGATGTCGGCCACGCTCAGGTTCGCCTTGGCGAGCGCGCTTTTGATCGCGTCGATCGGCGCGAGCGTGAACCACTGCGGCTCCTTGGCCGCCGTCGCCTGGCAGACGATGCGCGCCATGGGTTTCAGCCCCATCGCCTTCGCGGTCTCGGCCTCGACCACCACCAACGCCGCCGCACCGTCGTTGATCGACGAGGCGTTCGCCGCCGTGATCACGCCGTCCTTGTTGAACGCGGGCTTGAGCGACGGGATCTTGTCGAACATCACCTTGCCGGGTTCTTCGTCGGTGTCGATCGTCGTCGGGCCCTTCTTGCCCTCGATGACAACCGGGGCGATCTCGGCGGCGAACTTGCCAGCCTTTTGCGCCGCCAGCGCGCGCTGGTAGCTCTCGACCGTGAACGCGTCGAGTTCCTCGCGGGTCACGCTCTTCGCCGTCGCGGTCTTGTCGGCGAAATTGCCCATGTGGCAGTTGTTATAGGCGTCCCACAGACCGTCGTGCACCATCGTGTCGACCAGCGTGCCCGGCCCCATGCGGATGCCCGAACGGCTGCCCGGCAGCGCGTGCGGCGCGAGGCTCATGTTCTCCATGCCGCCCGCGACGACGATCTTCGCGTCGCCCGCCTTGATCGCCTGGGCCGCGAGGCCCACGGCCTTCAAGCCCGAGCCGCACACTTTGTTCACCGTGAGTGCGCCGACCGACGGCGGGAGCCCCGCCTGAATGGTCGCCTGACGCGCGGGCGCCTGCCCCTGCGCGGCCGGCAGCACGCACCCCATGATGACCTCGTCCACCTGCTCGGGTTTCACGCCGGCCCGCTCGAGAGCGGCCTTGATGGCGATCGCGCCGAGTTTGGACGCGGGGATGGTGGAGAGCGCGCCGTTGAAACTTCCCACCGGCGTTCGCGCCGCGCCGACGATCCAGACTTCCGTGCTCATGGAAAATCTCCCATGGAAATTCGTTGGGTTTCTGAGGACGGGATGGCGGACGCGCGAGTGGCGCACGCCCGAAATCATCCTAGTCGCGCCGCGCCGCGAGCGTCAAGGGTAAAATGAATCGTGATTCATTCAGGGATGGTTCCGGGTGGTTCGAATGCCAAGGGGACGGCCACACGCGGATCCTCGCCTGGATCGAAGAGATCGCCCTGAAATACGCGATACTGATTGTTGAGCGCCATCGCCCGCTCGGGCAGTCCCGCCCATCCGGCTTGATGCAGGGCGTCATCTACGGGTGGTGCGGGTCCGGGCGTTCCCCAGTCGGGTGGGAGCATGTCGGCGCGATGCGCCGTCTCCAACATGGCGTTGGCCACGTGGTAGTACCCGAACCAGCGCATGTGGCATGAGTCGTAGAACAGCGAAAAGCCGGGAATCCCGTTCGGCGCGACCCGCTCGATGGCCGACTCCAGATCGCAAAGCGCCGCGCCGCGCTCCCGCACGAGATCGCGGATGATGGCGTTGACCCGCCATCCCGCGCGGCAGATCGGCAGAATGTCGAGGTGCTGACGAAACGCCTCGCGCGCGTCGTCGAAACGCCCCAAGGCTTCGAGACACTCGCCGATGTGAAACAGCACGACCCCGCGATTGGGACTTTGCAGGAACTCGTCGAGCGCCCTTTCGTAGTCCCCTTCCCGCAGCAACTCCCGACCGCGAAGGAGGAATTTGTCGGTGCTCAAGAAGTCGGGAGACAATCCGCCAAGCCGGCTCGCCGACGGTCGAATGTCGTAACGCAGGTTCGCCGGCAACGTGCATAGCACCACGGCGACCTCGCGCATGCGCGCTTCGGTCAGGATCGCGTCGAGGTTGCGTCGAAACGCCTGAAGCGCATCCTCGCGATCCACGGGCTGCGGCATGTTGGCGGGGCGTTCGTCGCCGCGCGGCGGCGTCAGCAGGGTCTTTTTCAGCGCACGATAGACGATCCAGCGGTGGAGTTCCTCGTTGAGGCGGCCCGGGTAATAGCCTTCGTTGTTTCCCGACGCGATGACGAGCAGATCGGGGGATGCCTTTTCGAGCAATTCGAGCGCGATCTCGCGCACGCGCCGGGACGTCGCGCCGCCCGTCGCCGCCGGAATGACTTCGAAGCTTTTCCCCGGAAACCGGATTCGCAGCAGTGTCGCGAGCCAAGCGGCGGGCGTTCCTTCGCCCGGCGCCGCGCCCTCGACCAGATTGAACGGCGTTCCCGCGGCGAAAGACTCGCCGAGCACAAATATCCGAAAGGTTGCCTCCGGCTTTTTTTCGGGAAACTCAACGGAAGCGAATTGATGGTCGGAAAATCGAAAGACGTCGCCGCCGTCCCGCTCAATCCTCGTGAGCAGGTGAACGGGGGCGTAGGCGATGGCATCGTCGGCGCGTTCCGTGCTCCACCGGCCGGTGCGCTCCAGCCACGTCAGCACGATCGTCGCGAGCACGGTCAAGGCCGCGACCGGCACGACCGCGAACAGCCATCGATTCGCGCGCACGCGATTCCGGAGATTCAGTCGCAAATGTTACCGCGCCAGCGGGTCGATGATCTCGCCGTGGCCCGTGTCGCGTCTCGTGCGAAGGAAGTGGAAGATTTGCTCGCGCACGGCGGTGCCCAGCGGCGTCGTCAGCCACAGGTTGAAGTGCTCGTCGGTGTCGTACTGGTAAAAACCCGATCCCGTCGATGGCAGATCCGCGTGCTCCACTCCCACGTCCCACACGTAGGGATTGAACTGCGGCCAACCCGCCGCGCGCGCGAAGTACGCCCCCGACATCCCGCCGATCACGTAGTCTTCCGAGAACCCCTGCTGCAACACCTGCGTCACGCGGCCTTCGAGCCCGGGCAGCGGATCGTCGATGACGTGCGGCAAGAAGTTCGCCGGGTCCGCCGCGTCGAGCACGTTTTGCATGAGCCCGGCGTAGACCCACAGCTTGTCCTCGAGGCCGAGCTGCGGCATCTGCTCGTCGATCATCCGCGCGATCACCAGCAGCTCCTCCAGATATGGCCCCTCGAACGCAACGCCGGTGAACTTCGCGCCCGCCGCCGAGAACGCGAAGGCGTCGATGTTCTCCTCGAGCCCGGCGAGGATGCCGCCGTGGATCGAGCCCATCGAGATCGACAGGTAGTAGCGGTGATCGACGTCGAAGTCGGGGATGCCGTCGCCGCCGGGCGGGATCATGTCCACGTCGCGCAGCCCCTCGAGCGCGCGCGTGAACCACATGTAATCGGAAATCGTCTGGCGGATGTTGTCGCGGAAACGCAGCGGGTGGAAAAAATCGAAATAGCACAGCAGCGCCATTGGCGGCAGCGAGGGAATCGGCCCGCGCGGCCCGTGGCACACGGCGTCCACGCCCATCAGCGCGAAACCCGCGTCGGCCATCGAGGTGGCGAGGTCGAGGTCCGAGAGCGACTCCTTCGTGTCGCCCAGACCGTGGCCATACACAATCACGGGGTACGGTTGTTTCGACGGATCCGTGGGCAGCGAGATCAGCGACTGCACCTGCTCCCACCGCTGCACGATGGGCCGTCCGGCATCGTCGAAGCGCCAGAGCCCCCCGTCGTCCTGAAAGATCGGCGTCTTCACGTCGGCGAAGGCGTAGTGATCCACCGGCTCGAAGTCGATCTCGACAACGTCCCAGTTGCTCCATTCCGCAGGCTCGCTCTCGGCGAGATCGTCGAGCACCTCGCGCGCGGCGTTAAGGCCGTCGGCGGCGGAGACCGTGGTGAACATCGAAATCGACAGCACGTTCTCGGGCGCGATGCCGGCCTGATCGAGGAACGCCAGCGCGTCGGTCTGCTCGCCCGTGCTCGTCTTGGCGGGCGATTCCGCCCCGACCAGCGCGCGGTAGCTCGACACGACCTGCGCCATGTCGCCGCTCGCCCGATAGCACGATCCGCCCATGGGGGTTAGCCCGCGCGTGGCGGCGAGCACGTATCGCGTGGACTGGCGCATCGGACGGAACGGACGCAGGTGCAGCGTGTCGTGCTTCCACTGGGCCGACATGGGGATCAGGTCGGTCCCGTCCGCGGACATCAGCAGGAGGCTGTCGCCGATGGCGGCCGACTGTTCCTCGGGGAAGCTCGCCGCGTCCGGCTCCGCGCCCACGGGCAGATAGAGGTCGGCGAGGGTCGAAAACCCGTCGAGCGCGTTGATCGCATCGATGATGAAACCCGTGAAACCGAGCGACGCGAGCATGCCGACGGGTCCCGAGGTCTGGGCCGAAATCGCGGGGCGGATGCCGTTCGGCGTCGAAGCATCCGCAACCGTGTAGAGGTCGTTGGGGTACGGCACGTTTTTGGGCTCGGAATCGAGCTCGAAGGCAAACTCGGGGCCGTCGGCGCACGGCTCGTTGTAGACGTAATCCGCCGCGTCGTCGTCACCGTCGTCGTCGGCCGGGGCATCGTCCTCGCCCGAGTCGTCATCGTCGTCCGACGCGCACCCGGCAACCGTCACGAAAAGCGCCACGATCAGCCCAAACGCCACCCACCACGTCGCATTACGCATCGCACCCCTCGTCGCGCGTCCACACCGCGCACGAAAACCGCCCGCGCCGCCACGGCGATTCGCCATGGGTTCACCATGGATTCGCCTTGACGATCCCCTTGGGCGGGGCTATCAAGTCCGCGGCCTGACGAGCGTGAATTTCGATGTCCAATCTGCCACCGACTCCGACCGAAAACAATCGTGACGGCGCGCGCGCCGCCCGGCGCGTAGTGCTCGCCCTCGTCCTGGGCTCCATCGCCATCGGGGCTATCGCGTTCTGGCGCTACCGCTCGTCCGAGGTCGTGCTCACCCGCGCGCGCATCGACATCGCGGCCAAAGGGCCGACGCTCTCGCCGCCCGAATGCGTAGAGGCCGTCGTCGATTGGGCGCGCCACTGCGAGGCGATGAAGACGCTGTGCGACGCCTCGATGCCGCGCATGACCAAGACGTGCGTCGAAGCGGCCGATCGCCACGCGTTTTGCGACGAGCTCGGCCGCGACGCGTGGATGTCCGCCCGCTTCGGCTACGACGAGTGCGAGCGCCTGGGCGTCGATCGCACCGCGATGAAGGCGTGCGCGCTGGCCTATCGCTCCATCGCGAACCACTGCGAGACGCTCGCGGGCGCGGCCCCGAAGGAATCCCCATGACGCTCTTTCGTTACGCCGTCGCGCTGGTCGGCGTCACCTTCGTGCTGCTGCTCGTGGGGGGCACGGTCAATCCCACGGGCTCGTCGCTCGCCTGCCCCGATTGGCCGCTGTGTTACGGCCAGGTCTTTCCCAAGATGGAAGGCGGCGTGCTCTTCGAGCACACGCACCGCCTGGTCGCCACGCTCGTCGGGCTGATGACCATCGGCCTCGCCGTGGCGATCGCGCGCACTCGCCGCGACGACCGCGCGCTGGTGCGTCGCGGGTGGATCGCGCTCGGGCTCGTGATTGCGCAGGGCGTGCTCGGCGGCGTCACCGTTATCCTCAAGCTCCCGCTGATCGTCTCGGCCACGCACCTCGCCCTCTCCATGTTCTTCTTCTGCTTCCTGATCGACATCGCGTTTCGGCTCCGGCCGGGCGCGTGGACCGGATGGGTCTCGCCCGCCGGGCGCACCGCCGCGGCGGTGGGCGGGCTTGCGGTGTATTTTCAGATCGTGCTCGGCGCGATCGTGCGTCACACGGAATCGGGCCGCGCGTGCGGGCAGGACTGGCTGCTATGCGGCGGCGAGCTGTGGCCCGGCTACGGCCCCGCGCAGCTCCACATGACGCACCGCCTCGTCGGCTACCTCGTCTTCGCGCTGCTCATGGTCACGGGCACGCGGCTCATCCGAGCGTCCAAGGCGGCCGATCGACGCTTCGCGAAGATCCTCGCCATGACGATCCACCCGCTCATCACGCTGCAAGTGATCTTCGGCTGGCTGACCGTTTCGACGGGCATCGGTGTGCATCCCGTGGTCGCGCATTTGGGCGGCGGGGCGGCGCTCCTCGCCATCCACTGGGCGGCGTTTCTCGCGTTGGGGACCGGGCGGGGAACGAACTGAAGTCGCAACGGCGTAGTAGCACGCGCCGCACGATTTGTTTTGCGAAATTTTGGTCTCGGGTTTATTCTCAAGGTGTTCGTTTGGGATTCCCCGATGCCGGGAAAATCGCGGAAAACTCGATGACGACTTCGGCAAGCGCGCAAAAACACCCGCCGACTCCAGTAGCGCTGGTTCTCTTCTCTCTGGCACTCCTTCTTTTGCCGACGTGCGGTGCCGACGATTCCGACTCCTCCGGGGACGATTCCGACATCCCCCTCTACATCGAGTGTTTCGACGGTGAAACATCCGGCGCGGAGCCTTCCGCCTTACGGTCACCCCCGAAGGCCAGCGGCGACGATGATGGAAGCGATTGGCCGGAGGGCTTGCCACCATGCCCGCCGTTCGACGACACGATGTTCTTCGCGACTTCGGGTTTGGAGGTTTACGAGCAATTTGCCGAGGCCGTCTTTCCCGCGAAGTCGATCCCGTGCACCGTCTTTCTGGACGGAGACGGAAACGACGCGGAATTGATCTGCCCATTCGATATCGCCGTGGCGCTCACGTGGACATGGCCGGAGGGTCGCTTCCCGTTCAGCGACGGGGACGCGGTGCGTCTCTACATGGAGTACGGCAACTACGACCCACCGACTTACGCCATGGCTGTGTTCGACGTGAGCGATCAATTGCTTGCGTTGACGTCGTCGCATTTACACTTGCTTGCCTCGGAAATACTGGACTGCTCCGGCGTCGAAGCAATTGTTCAGTCACACTATGCGTGCGAATATGATCCGAGCGAAGCGCCGCTCATCGGCTGGCCAAATTCAGATGAAGTTGGATGTTGCGGATGGACACGCGTTTTTGGCTATTCGGGATCGGGCCACTATGCTGAAATTGGATGGAGTTTACAATTTCCAGGAGATACCTCTGTCAGTGAAGATGGAATTTATAGCATCGCATTACCCGTCAATTATTACGGAGAAATCTATGACGAAGATTTCCCAGATTTCGTTGGATATAATGACAATTTCGTTCTTCAGATCGTCCGAGATTGGGCTGGCAGTTAGATGGCCATTTAGTGTGCAGGAGACATCGAGGCGGCACGTTGATTCTTGTAACACGCAACTTGATCCTCGTCCTTGGAATGAGTCATCCATCGGGTGTTTGGTTTTTCTCGGCCTCTTTTCTTGTTGTGGCTGCATTCGTGTTATGTTCGAGCTGCGGTTCCGGCGATTCCGACTCCTCCGGGGACGATTCCGACCTCCCCCTTTACATCGAGTGTTTCGACGGTGAAACGTCCGACGCGGAGGCTTCCGCCTTGCGGTCACCCCCGAAGGCCGGCGACGACGACGGCAGCGATTGGCCGGAGGGCTTGCCACCATGCCCGCCATTCGACGACACGATGTTCTTTGCACCTCCGGGTTTGGATGTTTACGAGCAATTTGCCGAAGCCGTCTTTCCCGCGAAGTCGATCCCTTGCACCGTCTTTTTGGACGGAAACGACGCGGAGCTGGCCTGCCCTTTCGATCTTAATGTTGCGCTGACGTGGACATGGCCGGAAGGTCATTTCCCGTTCAGCGACGGGGACGTGGTGCGCCTCTACATGGAGTACGGGGACTACGACCCACCGACCTACGCCATGGCGATCTCGGACCTTGACAGCAGAGTACTGGCTTTGGCGACCCCTTCGAGTTTCGTATTCAGCACTTCAAAGATCGACTGCACCGATGTCGATGCCGATGTCCAGACTGAGTACTCATGCGAGTACGCAATCGACGAAGCTCCGCCGCGAAATTGGCCAGAGGAAGATGACGGCGCGAGCGATTGGACCCGCGTCTTCGGACGGTCCGCCGCCGGACACTTCATGGATATTTCGTGGATGCTGGAGAACCCGGCCGATCTCTCCACATCCACCGACGGTGGTTACTTCGCAGTCGCTCCTGTTTCCTTCATGGGAGAATTCTTCGTGGACGACGATATCGTCACGACGGGCTACGTGGGCCGAAGCCGATTCCATCTCCAGCTCGTCAAGCGCTGGGACTGAGCGATCGAGATATTGCGAGCGGGTGACTGCGCCGGACAACTTCCCACAGTGCGGCGGCGCGGTGCTCCTCGCCATCCATTGGGCGGCGTATCTCGCGTTGGGCGCGGATTTGAGAGGCACCGAGTCGCCCCTGAAAATCGCTTTAACTCATTGAAAACGCTGGACAATATGGCTCATTTGTGCTAGTTCTTTTCACCGGGAATCGGGCATATCCACCCCCAAAACCCGGTGAAAGATGACGCCAAAACAGACCCCGCCGCTCT
>CAZPJD010000302.1:0-51690 GCA_964586775.1 uncultured bacterium
AGACGGCGAGGGGATTGCCGGGGCGCGTCGAGGTGTAGACGGACGCGATGGTGAGAACGAAGAGGACGAAGTGCAGGAGGGGGCGGGGCTTGGCTTCGGCGGGGTTCATGATCCGGGCGTCGGCTTCACACGTCGGCGTAGCCGCGCTCCATGCCCTCCTGCTCTTCCTTGCAACGGATGCACAGCGTGGCGACCGGGCGCGCGAGCAGGCGCTTGAACCCGATCTCGCCTCCGCAGTTGCCGCAAAAGCCGAACTCGTCGGAGTCTTTGTCGATGCGACGCAGCGTCTCGTCGATCTTCGTCAGCAGTCCGGCCTCGCGGTCGCGAAGGCGCAGGTCCACCGTCTCGTGCTGCTCGAGCGTCGCGTGGTCGACCTCGTCGTTGAGGTCGTCGGGGTTCGGCTCGTTCATCGTGCTGAGCGTCCCCTTCGCGCTCTCGAGCAACCGTATCCGATCGGCGAGGAGCCTCTCGCGGATCTGTTCGATCTCGTCCTTCGACATCATGTCACGCCCCCCTCGTCTCGCGGCGCCGCATCGAGAAGCGAACGCACCGCCGGCGGCACAAAAACATTTTCCAGATCGAAGCGGCGCAGTTCGCGCGTCAGCACCGAGACGCGCTCCGCCGGACCCATGCGCGAGTCGATGATGATCAGGTCCTTCTCGTGCACCCTGCAGGTTCCGTGCGTAACGCGGACGGGACCGTGCGCGAGTTTTTCGTAGCGGACCGTCACGCCGCGACGCGCGGCGACCTCCTCGAGTTCCGCGAGGAGCGCCTGAGACTGCTCGGCCGAATGGGCCGCCGTTCGATTCGTGGAAATGCCCTTGCTCATGTTCATCAATACGCGTTGTTGACGTGCCCGTCGCGCGGCGCGACGGCATCCCCAAGGGGTCATTTAATCGACCGCTTTCGGCGTTGTCAACGAAAAGCGGCGAAAAAAAAGAGCGCGAAATTCGCACGATACGAAGAGCGCACCCCTTGTTCTCGTCGAAAAAATGTGCTTGCGCGAGCGCGCGATGTTGGCGTTGCGCTCGTCGAATTCACACGACGCGCGAAACCTCGCGCGATGAGATCAGTCGTCGTACTCCTCGAACATTTCCTTGCCCACTCCGCACAGCGGACACGCCCAGTCGTCGGGGATGTCCTCGAACGGCGTGCCCGGCGCGATGCCGCCCTCGGGGTCGCCTTTCTCCGGCTCGTAAAGATATCCGCACACCTTGCAAAGCCAGCTCTTCATGATTTCTCCGGATGACGCAGTCCCCCGCATCGGGAGGCGATTCAAAATGAATCCGCATTTGGCAGGCCAGCGCTTACCCGATTTCGGCGGTGAAAACAAGAACGATCGGGCGCCCTTGGTAACGCGAAGACGCCGCGCGGCGTATGGATGTCGGCCCGCGGAGACGCGGAGACGCGGAGACCTCGGACTTGATTTTCGTCGATCCTCCCAACACACTCGCGCATTATCAAACCCATCCGCCCGGCGATACCGGGCACGATTGCGGCCGGGACGATGCTGATCGTGATTTTCGTCATGACGCCCCGGACGGGCGACTCGCGGCTCGAGGAGCTGATGGAGCGCTACGCCGATGGCGACGAGCGCGCCTTCGAGGCGCTCTACGCCCAGCTTCGTCCCGTTCTCACCGGCCGGCTGATGCGAAAGGCCGGCCCCGAACTGGCCGAGGACATCGTGCAGGCGACGTTTCTGAAGCTTCACTCCCATCGCACGAGTTATCGCACCGGCACCGCCGTGCTGCCCTGGGTCTTTACCATCGCCGATCGCCTGCTCATCGACGCGTTTCGTCGTCGCGGGCGCGATCCTTCGCAAACGACCGACGAACCGCCAGACGTCGGCGCGTGGGACGTCCACGTCGATCCGTTTCTCTCGGAAGCGGTGCGCGTCGCGATCGAGACGCTTCCCGAGTATCAGCGCGTGGTCGTCGTCCTGCACGTCTTCGAGGGCCTCGACCTGCACGAGGTGGCGGCCAGACTTGGCATCGAGCCGACGACGGCCCGCGTGCGCAAGCACCGCGCGTGGGCGGCGCTGCGCGAAAAGCTCGGCGCGCTGATGGAGGGTCGCTGAAGTGACGACAGCGACGGAACGCGGCGCGAAGCCGGCGATCGACGCGCGTACCCTCATCGTCGAGCGACTGCGTCACGAGCGTCGTGGCCGGCGCGTCGGGGCGTTCGCGACCGCGGCGTTCGCCCTCGTCGCCGCGCACGCGCCGCTGTGGTCGGGGCTCGCGCGGCGGGGTTGGCCCGAAACGTGGTCGGCCGCGTTTCTCGTCGCGCTCGGGGTCGTGCTGGCGTTTGCCCTGGTCGGCACGACGGCGCTGATCTTCGGCGCGCCGCTCGTGCGCCGGGGCACGCTCGCGCTCGTCGCCGTGGTCGATCTCGTCGCACTCGGCGTGTTTCTCGTGGCCACGTCGTCGCCGCAGGCGTGGGCCGACATGCCGCACGGGGGATGGGCATGCTTCGAGGGCGGCGCGATTCACGCTGTGGCCATGACGGGATTTTTATGGATCGTCCGTGATTACGTACGGCAAAGCCCGGCGGCACTTTGGCTTTCCGGCGTCCTGGTCGCGGGGACGGCGATCGTCGCCCTTCACTACCACTGCGCCGATCAGGGATTCTGGCACCTGACCGTGCAACACGGCGCGGTAATCAACCCGTCCGCATTCCTCGTTTGGTTATTGATCTCACGAAAATCGGCCCCACCCGACGATTCAGGACGATTTTAGTCCCAATTTTCCTGACTTGGATCATCTTCACGTCGCTTTGCCGTACCAACTGGTCGGAAATGATTATATTGGGGAAACGGGACAGCTAAATCCCGCGTATTTCCGGTCAGTCGAGCCGTCCAACACGGGAGACAACCATGCAGGCAGCGACGCACCCCGAATCGAAAATCCTCAAGACTCTGATGGCGCTGGGTCACGAAACCTACCTCGGCATCGTACGCAGCCGGGTGTATCGACGCGGCGAGGTGCTGTTCGCCGAAGGCGACGAGGCCCGGTCCATCCACGTCGTGAAAAAGGGCAGCGTACGTCTCGTGAAGCAGGATCCGTCCGGGCGTGACCGCGTGCTGGGCATCTTCGGCGAGGGCGATGCGATCGGCGCGGCCGAGGTGCTGACCGGCTCGCCGTATCTCGTCAGCGCCGTCGCGCGCGGCAAGGTTGTCACGGCCAAGATTCCGTTCCGAGCGCTACGCGAGCTCGCGATGCGTCACCCCGCGCTCGCCTTCGCGGTCGGCGAGGATCTGGGGCTCACCTTCGCCGGGGTGCTGGGCAGCGTGGAGCACCTGTCGGTGGGTCGCGCGCAGGAGCGCATCGCGTCGCTGCTCGTGTCGCTCGCCGACCGCTGGCCGGGCGAGACGCCGGGGCAGATTCCCATCGGCCTCACACGCCAGGAAATCGCCGACATGGCGGGCGTCACCGTCGAGACGTGCATCCGCACGATCTCGAAGTTCAAGAAAGACGGCCTGATCCGCCAGTTCCCGCGCAAGTCGATCGTCATCGACGTGGCGGCTCTTCAGTCGCTGGCGGGCGCGGCGTAATCGCGTCTTGACATCGAGTCCAGACCGGCAGGCGGGGCCGGTTGCCATCCCAAAGCCCCAACACCCGCCACGCAACGATCCCTCCCTCCTTGTGCCCGGCGCGCAGCGTCGGGCACTTTTTCGCGTGACTCCGTCGCCCGGCGCGAAGCGTCGGGCACTTTTTCAAGAGCGAAGGTCATCGCGAGTCGTACACGACGAGATCGGGACCGTCGTGCACGATCGCGAACTCCCCCGCGCGCGCGCGCAGGTCGTATAGATACGGCAAGCGATCGACCGGCGCCGCGCCCTCGGCGATGCGCGCTTCGACGTAGGCGATGGTGCGCTCTATCAGTTCGGCGAGCTGTGGTGGCGCGTCCTCGCCGTGGCGGCGGGGATACACCAGGAACGGTCGGCCACCCGGCGGCGGGAGCACGGCCGCGCCGATCACATAAAGGCGAAGCGCCGCATCGCGTAGCGCGAACTCGTAGCGAAACTCCTCCAGCGGTCCGACCCAGTCGAGCACCACCAACGCGCGCGACTCGTTCGGCGCGCGGCGCGACCACGTCAGATCCGACAGCGCGGCGGCCTCGTCCGCAGCGTCGCTCGTCACCGTGATCGGCATCATCAGCGATCGGCCCCGCTCGTCCATCACGATGTCCATGAAGGCCGCCTGCATCCACGCGGGGCCGGGTCGCGCAAGCCCCCACGCGCCCCACGCCACGCACGCCGCCAGCGCCGCGGGTGTCGCGATGCGACCGATCCGCGACTCGCGCCAGTGCGCCGCCGCGATGCCAACAAGGGGCGCGGCGGCGATGAGCGCGTAGTCGACGTACCACTGATGCTTTTTAGGGATCGCCGAGAGCGCCACGATCTCGAGCGCGAGCCAAAACACGAGCGCGAACCGCCCCGGCAGCCGCCGCGCGAAGTGCGTCCACAGTGCCGCGACGACGCACCCCGCGAGCGGCACACCCCAGTGAAATCGCGCAAGCAACAGTGGATATGCGGCGAGGGAGCGCAGCCACGGCCCGAGCCCCGAAAACGGCGCGTTGCCGACCTCGCCTCCGTAGTAGGCGGGATTCAGATAGTCGAGCGATCCGTTTCGCGTCGCAAAGATCGCCGCCGCGACGCCAAACGCCGCGAGGCCCCCCGCGCCGAATGCCGCGTCGCGCCCGCGCGAAACCGCCGGGCGATCCGCTTGCGCGAGCGCGTCGATCGCCGCACCGACGATCGCCGACGCGATGGCTGCGGCGACCAGCAGCCCGTTGGAGCCGATGAAAGCGAAACGCAGCGCGATTCCCGCAAAGACCCCCGCGACGAACGATCCGGCGACGAGCCGCGCGCCGCGCATCCCGATCACGCACGCCACCGCTGCCGCCGTGAGCGTCATGTTGAAGAGGTGGTCGTCGAATCCCAGCGCCGCAAAGTGCGCCGCTGGAAGCCATGCGGCGAATGCGGCGGTCCACGCCGCGACGCGCCGTCCGCCCGCGCGAAGCCCGATCATCGCGCACGCGCCGACGAGCACGGCGAAGATGACGAGCTGCGCCGCCATGAGTCCTGCGTAGTCGTTGCCGAAAAGCGCGGACGTCGCGTTTGAAATGCGAAAGAGCGGCGGTTCGTTATCCGGCACCATGCTCGGCAGTTCGCGCGGGATTTCGGGATGCGCGTGAAGCGCGGCCTGATGAAGGATCGGGTGTGCGCGCTGCGCAAAGATCGGCTTCGTGCGAAGATTGAACACGTGCATCATCGCGATCGCGACGGCGAGCGCGACAAGCGGCCCGAGCCACAGCGCGAGACGCTCGCGCGTGCGGCGCGAGAACACCGCGTCCATCGCGCTCATGGTGTGCTCCGATCCAGCAACACGTAGCGCCCCGATTGATACACGACCGTCCATGCACCGTTTGAGAGCGCGCGCAGATACTCGGCCCGCGCGACGGGATCGCCCGCGGTCTCGACCTGCCCCATGGCGTCATGCGTCTTCTCGACCTTGCGCATGACGTATAGGGTTGAGTCCTCGATCACGCCCGACGCACCGCGCACTCCAACGTCGTCCCACGCGCCGCGCGGAACCAGCAGAAACGGCGAAACGTCCGTCGGCGGCGTGCGCTCGGCGAGGGCGATGGCGAAGACGCGCGCGGCGAGGTCTCGCTCCTGCAAATAATAGCGCAGCTCTTCCATCGGCCCGACCGCGCCGGGCACGATGAAGAGCAGCGTGCCCTGGGGCCTACGCGCGCGCGCTGCGTCGTAGATCGCATCCGCCTCGGCGCGCTCGGGATTCGGCTTCGCAAACGGCGCACGCAGGACGTACGCGCCCTGCTCGAAGGTGTATGCGGCGAAGATCTTCGGCATCTCGGCGTCGCCGCCGCGTGTCGCGTGCCATCCGGTCCAACCGACGCAAGCGACGATCGCCACGGCGGCTATCGCGTTCCGACGCCCGCCGGGTCGAACCCGCGCGAGCGCAGCCGCGACGATGACGGGTGCGGCGGCGAGCGCCGCGTAGATGTAGTAGGGATTTTTTTTAGGAAAGAGCGAGAGAGCGACAAGCGGGACGGCAAACCACGCGCCGAGAAGCCCGCGCCCCGGCGCGCCCGAGCGCACGATCGCGACGAGGCCGGCAAGGGCGGCGACGAACATCGCGGGGCCGAGCAGGTGCCGCGCCGAGAGATCGAGGTAGATCGGCAGTGCAACGAGCCAGTCGAACGCGCCGCGCGCCGGCGAGTTGCCGACCTCACCCGCGTAGTAGCGGAAGGCGACCTGCGACGCGAGATCGGCGCGCCACATGCCCACGATCAGGCCGACGACGAGGAGCGCCGCACCCACGAGCTGCGGGCGCAGCTCGCGCGCGAAACGCATCGCACCGCCGCGCCAACTTGCCGCAAGGTGGCGACGACGCGCGATCACGTCGTCGGCGACGAGCCCGGCCGCCGCGCACGCCGCCGCACCCGCCGTGAGGATGCCGTTCGACGCGATGAACGCGTAACGAATCGCGAGGCCGGCGAACGCGCCCGCCGCGAGCGCGGCAACGGGTCGCGTCAGGCGATTGGAGAGCGCGAGGGCCAGCACGGCGGCCGTGGTGAGCGCGAGGTTGAACATGTGGTCGTCGAAGCCGAGCGCGCAGACCCACGCCATCGGTGTTGCCGCGGCGAGTGCCGCCGCCACGATCGCCGCGCCGCGACCGGCGACCACCCCCGCGAGTGCTGCCGTGAGCGCGATCCACACGACGAGCCACGCGGTCTGCGCGGCCATGACCGCCGTGTAGGTTCGCCCGAGGCGCGCCGTGAATGCGCGTACGAGTTCCAGCACCGGCGGATGGTTGCCCGGCACCATGCTCGACAGTTCGTAGGGCGCGTCGGGGTTTTCGTGGAGCAGCGCGCGGTGCAGCACCGGGTGCGCGCGCGCCGCGAAGACCGGCTGCGTCGAGGCGTTCCACCACGACGCGAACCACGCGGCCGCCGCAGCGATCGCCGCCACCGCGACGAGCACCGCCCACAACGGCAGGCCGCGTTCGTTCGAGGCGCGCGTATCGGTCATGGCGCAAATCCGTGGAGCACCCAGAAATCCCCTTCGGCGAGAGGAACCATCGCACCCGCCCGGGCCGAGAGGTCGTCGAGGACCTCCAGCCCGCCCGCGTCGGCGAAGGCGGTTCGCGGGTCGCGATGATAGTCCGCGCCCTTCGCAACCAGTTCGCGCGCGCCCGGCGCGGCCTCGCCCGCGTTGCGGATGTGCAGCACGAAGGGCGATGCGTCGCGCGACGGCAACGCCTGCGCAGTCTGCGTGACGAGCAATGTCAGGCGCGCGTCGTGCTTCGCGAGAAACCAGCGCAGGCGCTCGACGCGTTCGATGACGACCGTCTCGTCCACGACGAGCACGAGCGCGTCGCCCACGGGTTTCGCCGCGCGGATCGCCGCCGCGATGTTCGCCGCGGCATCGTCCTCGGGCCATCGATCGGTGCGCGGCGTGTTCAGCCAAAACGAGGGCTGCTCCTGAAAGTGATACATCACGAGCGGCGTGCCCTCGATGAGTCGCC
Source organism: uncultured bacterium (assembly GCA_964586775.1). Lineage (GTDB taxonomy): Bacteria > Lernaellota > Lernaellaia > JACKCT01 > JACKCT01 > JADLEX01. The sequence continues at coordinate 7,554 of CAZPJD010000302.1, forward strand.
CGACGAAGAGGCGATGCCCGGTGAAGGCCGCGCTCGCAATGACGAACGCGATCATCGCAACCTCGCGTAAGGCGCGGCGCGGGATCGCCGCGAGTCCGATCGCGCCGAGCGGAATCATCGCGAGCACGGCATAGACGTCGTAGTAGGGATTCTTTTTCGCGATCGCGACGAGCAGCGTGAAGGGCGCAAGCGACGCGCCCATCCAGAGCCCGATTCCGCGCGGTCGAAACGCGATGGCCGCCGCGAGACCCGCGAGCACGAACGCCGTGCCGACCGAACCGAGTTGCTCGTGAAACACGAGCCACGGATACGCCCACACCGCGCCGGGCGTGTGCGGGATCAGCTCGTCGGGCAAAAACGCGCGCGACGACTCGCCCGCGTAGTAACCCGGCTGGATTCGACCCGAAGCCCAGATCGACGCGGCGACGATCGCGAAACCCGCGAGCATTGCGAGCGCACCCAGTGCGGGCCGCGCGACGAGGTCGCGAACCTGGTCGCGATGGCGCGTCGCCAGCGCGTGGGCGATGGACTTTCGTTCACGCGCGACGTGCTCGGTCGCGAAGCCGAGCGCGCCGAAGACGATCGTCGCGAGCGCAAGCAGGCCGTTCGACGGTATGAACGCGCCGCGAAGCGTCGCGCCGGCCGCGAGGCCCGCCGCGGCCATGACCGGCCATCGGCGTCCGCCATCGGACCACGCCAACAGTGCGAGCGTCGCGAAAACGCCCACGGCGTTGAAGAGGTGGTCGTCGAAGGCGAGCGAGAGTTCGGCCACGAGCGGCGTGAACGCAATCATCGACGCGGCGGCCATCGCGGCGGCGGAGCGACCCGACGGCCAAGTGGCGAGCGCCGCAAGGGCGACCAGCAGCGCCAGCAAGGCGAGCTGCGCCCGCATGAGCGCGACGTAGTCGCCGCCGAAATGCCGCAGCGCGAACGACGTCCAAGCGAGCAGCGCTTTGTCGCGTGGCACGACCGCCGAATATTCTCCATAACCGGGCCGGATGAACTCCTGCATGGCGGCGGGCAGCATGGGGTGCGGACGCACCGCGAAGATCGGCTGCGTGCGCCGATTCCACGCGTCGTAGGTCGCGACGGCGACGACAATCGTCGCGGCAACGACGATCGCGCACACGATTGCCTCACGGCACGGACGCTCGCGGGCTTCGTCCGTCACGGCAAATCTCCGGCGCGGTCGTATGCCACGAGCCGCTCGCCGACGTACACCGGCACATATTCGCGCGCACGCTCGGCGAGGCGCTGCAAATATCCCATCGTGGGATGCGAGATCGGCGTTTCGGCACCGAACTGCCGGCGCAGCCGGTCCATCGCGTCGCGCACGACATCGGCGAACGGACGCGCATCGCCGCGCGACGGCGCGACCTCGGCATAAAACGGCCGCGCGTCCTCCGGCGGATTGCGCCCCGCGAGCGCGAGGATGTGAAGCTGCGCGTCGGCGTCTTGCATCAGCAGATGATAACGCAGTTGCTCGAAGGGCTCCTGCGTGCCGAGCAGAACAATCAGCACGCGCTCGTCCGGCCCGCGCTGTCGTGCCAGCGTGTCGAGCATGGCGCGCTCGGGCGCGCGCGCGCCCTCGATGGTGAAGTCGGGCCGCGTGAGCACGTACATCGAGCTTTGCTCGAAGTGACGAAAGGTCGCCGAGCCCGGCACGTTGGGCTCGGGCGCAAGCATGCGCGTTGCCGACCACGACAACGCGCCGAGCGAGAGCGCGACGGCGAGACCGACGCGCGCCCAGGTTTTTTCGAGCGTCGCGACGACGAGCGAGATCGCCAAGGGCGCGGCGAGGAGCGCGCACCACGCGTAGTATGCGTTGCGTTTGGGCACGAGCGACAGCGCGACGATCGGCACGACGATCCAGCCGGTCGCGAGCGCGCGGTCGGCGTGACGCGTGCGCCACATCGCGATGAGCGCGGCGAGCGTCGCGCCCGCGAGCACGGGGCCGAGCTGAAATCGCGCGGCGAGCAGCGCGTACGCGGGGATTCCGGCGAGCCACGCCGATGCGCCCGCGGCGGCCGACTCGCCCGCCTCCGCGGAGTAGTAGCCGAGTTGCAGCGGCGGATTGGGCGATCGCCAGAACGCCGCGACAACCAGCGCGACAGCCATCGCGCCAAGACCCGCCATCGCGGCCCACGCGTCGCGCCGCTTTCGCATTCGCCACCACGCGCGCACGCCGCCGTAGCGATCGACCGCGCCTGCCAGCGCATCGCATCCCGCGGCGCACGCGATCGTCCCCGCCGCGAGCAGGCCGTTGCTGGGCACGAAGGCCCAGCGCATCGCCAGTCCCGCCAGCACCCCGACCGCGAGCGCGGGCGCGGGTTTCGTCAGCCGGTCCGACGCGACGATCGCGCAAAGCCCCCACGCCGCGAGCGCCAGCAGCAGCGCGTGCTCGTCCATGCCGAGTGCGGCGGCGATCGGCACCGGTGCCACGAGGCATAACACGCCCGTGAGCGCGCCGATGCGCATCCCCGCGCGCATCCAGGCGGCGGCGGCGAGACCGAGCGCCGCGAGCACGTAGAACACCAACTGCGAGCGCATGATCGACGCGTAGGTGCGGCCGAAATGGTCGATCATCGCGTTGGTGACGACAAACAGCGGCGACTCCCACGGCACCGCGTAGAGCAGATCGGAGTCGGGCTGCATGTGATGATGCGCCAGCGCGTGGGGCAGCGCGGGGTGCGGGCGCGCCGCGAAAATCGGATTCGTCCACGCGTTCCAGCGATCGATCCACGCGAGCGCCGCCACCATGGCCAGCGCGAACGCGCCGAGCGCAAGGATCGTCGCGACGTGGGCGCGCCGCGTCGTCGTACGGTCGTTTGCTTCGACCGTCATGGACCCGCCGATCCGGCCGTCGCGGCCAGGAATTCGGGCACGTCGACGACGTACCGATCCGACGCGTGGATGCGCCGCCACTCCGGAATGTCGCGCGCGAGACGCCGCAGGAAGGCGGATCTGCCGCCGTCGCTCGCGCCGCCCGACACCTCCAGCTCGATCGCTTCCGCGGTCTCCAAGAGCGACTCGCCGACCCGGAGATTCGCTCCCCGCTCCGCTTCGCGCAGCACGGCCACGGGCTCGCGCAGGGGAGGATGCGCGGCGGGAAGCGCCACGTAGAGCCGCCAGCGCGGATCGATGGCGAGCAGGAAGTAGCGCAGCTCGTCGAACACCGCGACGCTGCCGGGAACGAGGATCGTCGCGGGCGGCGTCACGCCGATCGACGCGAGCGCGTCGGCGATGCGCCGCGCCTCGGCCTGATCGGGGTGCGCGTCGGAGCGCGGTCGATGGAGCGCGAACGACGTGGGCTCGTGGATGTAGTCCTCGAACCCCGGCGCGGGCCGCGCCTCGGGTTCGCCGCGCCAAAGACCCCACTGCACCGCCGCGATACCGATGGCGACGAGGGTCGCGGCACCGACGCACCCGCGTGCGCTCCCAATCCGCGACCACGCGAGACCGCCCAGCACCGGCGCGGCGACGAGCGGCGCGAAGATGTAGTAGGGATTTTTTTTGGGGATCGCGACGAGCAGCACAAGCGGCATTAGCCACGCGACGGCGAGAGCCAGCGCGCGCGCATCGCGCCGACCTACGGCGCACCACAGCCCCGCGAGCGCGAACGCCGCGACGATCGGCCCGAGGTGGTAGCGGCCCATCAGATAGGGGTACGCGAGCAGATTTCGCGCGAAGCCCGGCGGCGCATGGCCCGCCTCCGCACCGAGGTACGACGGCGCGAGATACGCGAACGATCCCTCGCGACGCGCGAGGATGAAGACCAGCGCCGCCATGACCGCAACGCCGCCGATGATGCGCGCCCACGTCGCGGTCCGTCGCGTGGCGGAAGCGTTTACCATCTCGTGAGCGAATCGCGCCGCCGCGCACGCGCCGACCACCGACGCCGCGATCAGGCCGCTGCTGGCGACGAACGCGAAACGCAGCGCCGCGCAGATGGCGAGCCCCGCGCCGACCGCGGGCCAGAGCCGCGCAAAGGGGCGCTCGGCCGCGATGAACAGCAACCCCGTCGCCGCGGCCAGCATGAGCGTCAAATGATCGTCGAATCCGATCGCCGCCAAATACACGACCGGCGTCGCGGCGACGAGCGCCGCCGTGGCGACCGCCGCGCGCGGACCGGCGGTACTCCACGAAATCGCGGCGAGCACCATCACGAGCAGCGCGAGCAGCACCGGCTGCCCCGCCGCGACGCGCGCGTAGGTGACTTCGCGTCCGGCAAGCGCAAAACTCGCCGCGAAAAACGACGGGCAAGCCGCGGGAATCGCCGCGAGCAGATCGTCGTCCGCGCCCGGGTGCGCATACATCACGGCCTGCGCCGTGACGGGGTGCGGACGATGCGCGAACACCGGCTGCGTACGCGCGTTCCAGATCGCGACCGACGCGCAGCACCACGCCGCGAACACCGCAACGACCAATGCCGCGCCGGCGGATTGCAGCGTGTTTGCGCGACCGTCCGGTTCTCTCGCGGGATCCATGACGGCATCTTGGGGGCCGTTTCGCGCCGGGCGCAAGGGATCGCGCGCGCCTGTCACGGGACCACACTCGGGCAGGCGGCGACGCTCGTCGCGCCGACCGACCACAGCGCGTAGCGATCAGTGCGCGCGACTTCGCGCGCCGCGCCGGTTTTCAGCACGCTCGCCAGATACTGCGCCGCGCCGCTGCGCCCGAAGGGCGATTCACCGCGCGACGCCGCGAGTGCGTAGTCTGTCAATTCATCGATCGGCGGCGAATCCATCCCTTCGCGACCAAAGGCGAGCACGAGCGGCGCGGGGTCCTCGAACGGCACGCGGCGCACCTGCCCGATCTCCGCGAACGCGATACGCGGATCTTCGGCGAGCACGAACCAGTTGAGCGCGTTCATGAAATGCCGCGTCTGCGAACCCGGCGCGACGACCACCAAACGCGGGCAGTCGTCGGGCCGGGCGCGACGGATGTCATCCGCCAATGCGCGTGCGACCCTCGCCTCGGGCGCCAATCCGACCTGCGGCGCTCCGGGAGAAAAATTCGGCGCTTCCTGAAAATGGCGCGTCCACTCCCCCGACAGAGGCTCGTGCGCGACAAATCCCGCAAACCACGCGACGCTCAGCCCTCCCGCGCCGAGCACGCACGCGATCGCGGCGAGTGCGCGGATACGACGCGGCCACGCGGCGATGCTTGCGGCGATGCCCACCGCGATGACGATCGGCGCCGCGACGAGCGCGGGCAAAACGTAGTACGCATTTTTTTTGGGAATTGCCGATAGTGCGACGAGCGGTGCGTAAAGCCACGCGAGCAGCGTGAATCGGTGCGTCGCGCCCGATCGAGCGAGCCCGATCGTACCGACCACGAGCGTGACGAAGAGGATGGGGCCGAGGTCCGTGTTCCACATCCTCGCGACGTAGAGCGCGAAGCCTCGAACGAGGTCGACCGCGCCTTTCGATGCGACCGGCGCGTTCCCCGCCTCGCGGGAATAGTATTCGAGCGGAATCTCGCGCACGAATTCGCCGAGCGCGATCCCCGCCGCGAGCGCGGCGGCGAACGCCGACATCGCGACGATCCACGGCCGCGCGAGCCGCGCCCGCGTCGCCGTGGACGCCGAGCCGACCCGACCCGCTATCGATGCGTCCACGAAAAGCCCGCCGCACGCGCACGCGACGCACCCCAGCGCGAGCACGCCGTTCGACGGTACGAACGCGAACCGCCACACGGCCGCGCCAAGTGCTCCGGCCGCGAGCGCGAAACCCAAGCGTCCGGCGCTGGTCGCCTCGATGAGCAAAGCGACGATTGCGACGGTCGCGACCATGTTGAAGAGCTGATCGTCGAACGCGAGCGCAGCCAGCAGATTCGCGGGCGTGACGGCGCAAAGAGCCGCCGCGAGGCCCGCCGCGAAGGGCCCGGCCATGCGCCCCGCGATCCACGCGCAAACGACTATGAGGATTGCCAGGAGCGCCGTCTGCGGCGCCATCCGCGCGGCGTAGGTTCCGCCGAACGTGCGCGAGCACCAGGCCGCCGCGCGCATCACGGGGGCGTTTCGCGGCGCGTGCTGCTGCGTGGCGTAGTCGGGCCACGTCGCGTTTTGCGCGACGAAACCGAGCACCGAATGCGGGCGCGCGGCGAAGACGGGCTGCGTGCGCGCGTTCCACCACGACGTGCCCCAGATGGCGAGCAGCGCCGACGCGATCGCCACGGCGACCGCCACACGCACGCCGCGCGCGTTTTCAGAAACGTCGACGGACATGAAAACAACTGTCGCCGGATCGGGTGAAGAACGCGAACTCGCCCGCGCGATCGCGCACGGCCACGGCGATGGCGCGATAGTTCGTGGCGCGCGTCTCGTCGAGCGCCTCGATCTCGCTCGCACGCGGCAAATTCGCCAGCGCGGTCGCGAGATCGCCAAGTTCGCACGGCGTCATGATCGCCGCGATCGAGGCGAGCTCCACGGGTTCCGGCGTCAGCATCGGATTTCGCACGGCCACGCGCGGGTCCTCGGCGAGAATCCCGTAACGCAGGCGCTCCATCAGATTCGCCGAGCCGATCGTGAGCAGCACGGGGTGCGTGATCTCGGGATGCGCGCGGCGCATTTGGCGAACGAGCCCCGGCGCGGGCAGGTGCGTCTCGCGGGCGTCAAAGGTGCCGGGGCCTTGCAGAACATGCGCGCTCGCCTCCTGAAACACGCCGCCGTAGATCCCCTCGTCGGGACGGGGCGCGTCGGCCAGCAGCGCGCGGCCGATTCCCGCGATGAGCAGCAACACCGCCGCCGCCCTCGGCCCCCACGACGTGCGCCCAGTTTCGAGTCGCGCGAGACCGTAACCCGCGACGGGAATGGCCGCGACGGCGGCGTCGTAGATGTAGTACGCGTTTTTTTTCACGACGAGCGAGAGCGCGACGAGCGGCAACGCGAACCACGCCGCCATGACCCAGCGCGATTCGTGTCGGTCGCGAAAGAGTCGCCAAAATCCGAGCATCACGGCGAGCGATGCGGCGGGACCGACCAAATGCACCGCGAGGATCGCGCCGTAAGCCGGAATCTGTGTGAACCAGTCGGCGATCGTCGCCGCCGGACCGTGCTCGATTTCCGAGGTGTAATAGTGGAGATCGACGAAGTTGTAGCGCGTGAAGGCGAACGCGCTCGCGCCGAGTGCGACGAGCCACGCCGCCGCGCCCCGCCGCGTCGCGATCGCCTCGGGCGTCGCCCAGCGCAGGCGCACGCGCCGCCACGCGTGCACAGGCCGCCACTGGTGCTCGGCCAGCGTGTGAAGAGCGAATCCCGACGACGCGCAAAGCGCAGTGCCGAGCGCGAGCAGGCCGTTGCTCGGCACGAAGGCGTAGCGGAACACGACGCCGCAGACCGCGCCCGCAAAGAGCGCGAGCGGCCAACGGCGCAGCCCCCGCGACGCCACGAGCAGCGCTACGGCGAGCGAGGTGATGGCCATGTTGAAAAGGTGGTCGTCGAAGGCGAGCGCGCCGACGTACGCGAGCGGCAGCGTCGCGGCGACGATGGCACTCCACGCCGCGCCGCCCGGCCCGGCGAGCATCGCGCCGATCCATGCCGTGCTCGCGGCGAGCAGCGCAAACCACAGGATCTGCCCGCGCATCATCGACGAATAATCGGCGTCCCACGTGCGCATCGCGACATCGGTCGCCGCGAACACCGGCGAGTCGATGGGCAGTGATCCCCACAGATCGTCGAAACGCAGTTCATGAAAACGCACCAGCGCCTGCGGCAACGGCGGATGAGGGCGCGACGCGAAGATCGGCGGCGCGTGGCGGTTCCACGCGTCCATCGCGACCGCCGCGCCGCTGATCGCCGCGAACGCGATCGCGACGGCGAGGGCGATGGCGCTCGCGCGGGCCGGGGTCGATACGGCGCGTTGGGGCATGCCCCGTTTTTCGCACATTCGCCCGGCGATGCAACGCCAGACTGGGTCGGGGCCGATCACGCGCCCTTTTCGAAGAGCGCGTTGACGAAATCGAGGGCGTCGAAGGGGCGCAGGTCGTCGATCTTTTCGCCGATGCCGATGAAGCGGATGGGCACGTTCAGCTCGTCGCAAATGCCGACGATGCAGCCGCCCTTGGACGTGCCGTCGAGCTTCGTGAGGATGAGGCCCGACAGGTCGATGGCCTCGTTGAAGGTCTTGGCCTGCTGGATCGCGTTCTGGCCGGTGGTGGCGTCGAGGACAAGCACGGTTTCGTGCGGCGCGTCGGGCACGATCTTACCCATCACGCGCTTGGTCTTTTTCAGCTCTTCCATCAGGTTCGATTTGGTGTGCAGCCGCCCGGCCGTGTCCACGAGCACCACGTCGGCCCCGCGCGCCACCGCGGCCTGCACCGCGTCGAAGGCCACCGCCGACGGGTCCGCGCCCGACGCCTGTTTGATGATCTCGCAGCCGACGCGCTGGCTCCAGATTTCGAGCTGCTCGATCGCGGCGGCGCGGAAGGTGTCGCCCGCCGCCATGATGACCTTTTTGCCCTCGCGGCTGAACTGCGCGGCCATCTTGCCGATCGTCGTCGTCTTTCCCACGCCGTTCACGCCCACGACCATGATGACGAAGGGCTTCTTGCCCGACGTCTCCAGCGGGATCGCCTCGGTCTTCATGATGTCGAGGATGAGTTCCTTGAGTACGGCGCGAAAGCCGTCCATATCCTCGATCTTGCGTTCCTTCACGAGCTTGCGGGCGTTTTCGAGCAGGTTGAATGCCGTCTGCACGCCGATGTCCGCGGTGATGAGCGCCTCTTCGAGATCCGCGTACAGATCCTCGTCGATCTTCGAGCGACCCGTCAGGATCGCGTCGATCTTGCCGACCAGCCCGCCCGCCGTCTTGGCGAGGCCCTGCTTCAGGCGCTGGAAGAGCGAGAGCTTCGGCGCTTCCTCGACGACTTCCCGGGCGGCCTCTTCCTCTTCTTCTTCTTCCTCTTCGGCGGCCTCGGCCAGCTCGGCGAGCTCGGCTTCGATCGCCTCGTCGTCGGGTTCTTCTTCATAAACAGGGACAGTCACCGGTTTTATTGCGTCGGCGACGGGAACGGGCTCCGCTTCGCGATCGAAACCGGGGACAGGCACCGCTTCGCGTTGCCAGTCCCCGGTTTCGGCGAGCAGCTCGGCCTCGATGTCCTCGTCCGAGTCCGTCGCGTCCTCGTCCCGTTCGTCCTCGGCGGATTCGATTTCGCCGACGTCATCAGCCCCGGCGCGCCGCTCGACGAGACGCTTGCGTAGCCGCGTGAGGCGGATGAGCAGCCACATCAGGAACAGCGCCGCCAGCATCAGGTTCGGCGCGGTCGCCGTCGGGTTGATCAGTCCCGTCTGTTCGAGCACGGCGTTGAAGTCATTCAGCACCGGCGCCCAGAAACGGAGCAAAATCTCCCCGATCAGGGGGATGTCGAGCCAATTCATGGTTTGATCCGTAAATGCGTGGAACGCGTCCCGGTGGCGCGCGCGAACGATCTACAATAATTGGGGGGCGAACTCAACCGAGCCGGCGAACGCACCCGCACCGGGCGCGATCACCGTTCGACGGCGGCCCAGGGCGTGAGGAGGATGCGCCGAGCATCGCGGTCGATGCTCTCGATCGCGTCGTCGATATAGGGGATGAACCGCTCGCCGGGTCCCTCGCCGACCACGAGCACGTCGTTGCTGCCCGTGGCGAACAGGCGCGTGACGACGCCGATCGCCGCGCCACGATGGTCGATGACGGTCATGCCTTCGAGTTCGTACCAATAGAACTCGCCATCGGCGAGCGGTGCGATGTCGTCCGAGCGCGCGAACACCTGCGCGCCGATCCACGGCTCGACGTCCTCGATGCGTTCGAGGCCCGCGAGTTTCATGATGGAAAAACCGCGCTGGGGGCGCGAACGTTCGACGTCGAACTCGCGCTCGGCGTCCGCGCGGCGCAGCACCACGCGGCTCACGCGATCGAGATTCTCGGAGACCCCCGCGGGCGGATGCGCGCGAAACTCCCCGCGCAGGCCGTGCGGCTTGGTCACGGTGGCGAGGAGAACGAGGGATGCACCGGAACGGTCGGGGCGCGGCCCGTCCGTCAATCCAGAATCTCCAGCTCGTACCGGTGCCGGTCGCGAACGCCCGCCGCGGTCAGCAGGGCGCGAATCGCCCGGGCGGTTCGCCCCCCACGACCGATGACCTTGCCCAGATCGTCGGGCGCGACGCGCAGTTCGAGGTGCGTCTCCTGGTCGCCGTCGTCGATCGTGATCTCGACGCTGTCGGGCTCGTCCACGAGGGCGCGCGCGACATGCTCCACCAGATCGGCGACGCGGTCGGCCTTTTCGGTGTCCGGGTCGGACGCGGTCATGTCTTCGGTGTCGGTCATGCCCGGCTCCGAATCACAGGCCCTTGGCCTTCATGAGGCTCTTCACCGTCACCGAGGGCTGCGCACCTTTGGCGATCCAGTCCTTGAGCGCGTCTTCCTGAAACACCACGCCGTCGGTCGCCTTCATCGGGTCATAGTGCCCGATCTGATCGACGAAGCGGCCTTCGCGCGGGCTGCGCGAATCCGCCACGACGATGCGGTAGAAGGGAGCCTTTTTCGCGCCCATGCGGCGCAGTCGGATATGGAGAGCCATCGCATCTGTCCTTTCGCGTCCCGGTCGAATTCCGGCCGGAGCCGTTCGGCCGCCAAGCGGCCCTTGTTGTTGTCGGCCGCCTTTGCGGCCCCAATGTTGTCGGCCGCCTTTGCGGCCCCAATGTTGTCGGTCGCTACGCGACCGTGTTCATGTCGGCACTAGTGCCGTTTCTTCTTGCGCACCGCTTTCATGGCGGCCTTCGCCGCTCCGCCGCCCGCGCCGGGGATTTTCATCCCGCCGGGCATGCGACCGGCCGCGCCCATCTTCGTCATCTGCGTGATCATCGTGCGAGCCTGCTGGTACTTCTTCACCAGATTGTTCACGTCCTGGATCGTCGCACCGGCACCGCGCGCCACGCGGTTTCGCCGCGAGCCGTTGAGCACCGTGTGATCGCGGCGCTCTTCGTGCGTCATCGAGTTGATCATCGCCTCGATCTTCACCAGCTCGCGCTCGTCGGGCTGCATGCCCATGACCGCTTTCATCTTGTTCATGCCCGGCAACATCGACATGAGCTGGTCGAGGCTGCCCATCTTGCGCACCTGACGGAGCTGATCGCGGAAGTCCTCGAGGGTGAACTCGTTCTTGCGGAGCTTGCGCTCCATCTCCTCGGCGGCCTTTTCGTCCATCATGGACTCGGCGCGCTCGATGAGCGTCATGATGTCGCCCATGTCGAGGATGCGCCCGGCCATGCGGTCGGGATGGAAAGCCTCCAGCGCCTCCATTTTCTCGCCGACGCCGACGAGCTTGACGGGCTTGCCCAGCACCGACTTGATCGAGAGCGCCGCGCCGCCGCGCGCGTCCGAGTCCATCTTCGTCAGCACGACGCCGGTGATTTCGACGCGGTCGTTGAAGGTCTTGGCGACGTTGACCGCTTCCTGGCCGGTCATGGCGTCGGCGACGAAGAGGATCTCGGACGGCTTCATCGAAGCCTTGATGTCCTCCAGCTCCTTCATCATCGCGTCGTCGATCGACAGACGGCCGGCGGTGTCGATCAGCAGCACGTCGTGGCCGTAGCGCTCGGCTTCCTCGCGGGCGAGGCGGCAGATGTCGCGCGGGTTCATGCCGGGTCGCGAATCGTAGACCGGCATGTCGAGCTGCGCGCCGAGCGTTTTGAGCTGGTCGATGGCCGCCGGGCGGTAGACGTCCGCGGGTACCAGGTAGGGGCGGCGGCCCTTGCGGCGCAAGAACAGCGCGGTCTTGCCGACGCTGGTCGTCTTACCGGAACCCTGAAGGCCCACGAACATGATGGGGATGGGCTTGGGACCGGAGAGCACCAGCTCCTGCCCTTTGCCGCCCATCAACTCGGCGAGCTCGTCGTGCACGATTTTGACGAATTGCTGGCCGGGCGAGAGGCTTTTCATGACCTCGACGCCCATGGCGCGCTCCTGCACACGGGCGAGGAAGTCGCGCACGACGCGGAAATTCACGTCCGCCTCGAGAAGGCTCATGCGAACCTCCTTGAGGGCGTCTTGGATATTCGATTCCGTCAGCTTCCCGTGTCCGCGCAGTTGCTTGAACACGCCGGATAGCCGATCCGACAAACTCTCGAACATGCCTGATTTCCGCGTTGCAAAAACACGTCACCGACGCACCTGCGCCCGGCGACAAGCGGCGGAATATAATCGTCCGGTCCCGCGAAAGTCAAGGCGAACGAGCCATCACTCCGCGGCACGCGCCCGGATGACCGCCGCAAGCTCGCGGTGCTCGTCGCACCCGACGACCGACAGCGGCGGCCTCACGCGAAATGGGAATTCGCCGAACATGCGCTCGAGGCGGCGAAACGACGTGTCGATCCGGGAGCGCGGAAGAGCCCCGGCCCGAACGGCGTCGAACAGCCCGCGGTATGCGGCCTCCTGGGCTTCGACGCTTTTACACACGAGCAGGGTGTCGCAACCGGCGGCGACGGCAAGCGGCGCGGAGACCTCGTACGGAAAGTGCTTCGCCACCGCTCCCATCTCCAAATCGTCGCTCACGATCACGCCGTCGTAGGGCAGCGCGCGCGCCAGCGATTCGAGCACCACCGGCGAGAGCGTCGCGGGGCGATCGGCATCGAGCGCCGGCCACAGGACGTGCGCGCTCATGATCGACGCCACGCCCGCGCGCGCCGCCGCGGCAAAGGGCACGAGTTCGACCGCGTCGAGGCGGGCCCGGTCGTGGCCGAGAACCGGCAGGTCGAGGTGCGAATCGACGTCGGTGTCGCCGTGGCCGGGGAAATGCTTGGCGCACGCCGCCACGCCGCCGCCCTGCATGCCCTCGATCACGGCGACGCAAAACCGCGCGACCGTTTGCGCGTCAGCCGAAAACGCGCGCGCGCCGATGACGGGGTTGGCCGGATTCGTGTTCACGTCGGCGACCGGCGCGAAGTTCTGATCCACGCCCACGGCGGCGAGTTCCGCCGCCATCGCCGCCCCCATGCGCCGCGCGAGGCCCGCGTCGCCCGTGCCCCCGAGCGTCGCCATGTCGGGCCAGACGGTGAACGGCTCTCGGAACCGCTGCACGGGCCCGCCCTCGTGATCGACGCACACCCACAGCCGTTCGCGCGGCGACATCTCGCGCAAGCGCGCGACCAGATCGCGCACCTGCTCGGGCGATTCGTAGTTGCGGGTGAAGAGGATGACGCCGCCCGCACCCAGTTGGCGCAGGGCGAAGCGGATTTCGTCGCCGGGCTCGATCCCCGAAAAGCCGACGATCAGGAGTCGGCCGACCTCGCCGGGCATGGCGGAACCGGCCGCGTCACGCGCCCGCGGGCGGCTGCGTGAGCGTCTTGGCCATGAAGACGTGGTTGCCCTTGTCGTTGAACTTGATCGAGTCGAACATGACCTGCGCGAGCAGCAGGCCGCGACCGTGATGAAGCAGCTCGTCGATGCCCGTGGCGTTCTCCAGCGTCGCGCGCCAGTCGAACCCCGGACCTTCGTCCACCACGTCGCACTCCACCCGCTCGCCCACGCGGCGGATCGACACGCGCACCCGCCGTTCGGAGTACTCCGGATGCGACGAGCGCGACTTCACGAACTCCATGTACTGGTGGATGTCGGGCAATTCGCTCTTGCGTTCGTAGCCGATCTCCAGATTGCCGTGCTCGATGGCGTTCACCAGGATCTCGAGCAGACCGAGCTTGAAATCGTCGTCGCGGATCCCCATGAGACGCATGATGCGCTCGACCATGCGGTTCGCCGCGAGAAGGTCGTTTTCGAGCGCCATGTCCACCCGGTCGAGGGACATGGGCAGGTCTTCGATGATGACGCCCTTGCTCTCGCGACGCAGCCACGCGAGCCGCTCCATGCGGTCGAGAATGCCGTCCACGCGCTGCGGCGCGAAGGGTTTGACGAGATAATCGACGACGCCGAGCTGGGCCGCCTTGATCGCGGTGTTTTCGTCGGAAAAGCCGGTCATGACCACGACAAAGAGCATCGGGTTCTGGTCGCGGATCTTGGCCAGCATCTCGAGGCCGTTCATGCGCGGCATGACGATGTCGGTGAAGACCAGATCGGGCTTGTCTTTCTCGAATCGCTCGAGCCCGTAGATGCCGTCCACGGCGGACGAAACGTCATAGCCTCGGCGCGCCAGATAGGTCTGCATCAGGTCGCGAACGGTCTGTTCGTCGTCCACGATCAGAATCTTGTTGATGAATCGTTCCGACACGTCGACCTCGAATTTCGCGGTGAAAATGATATCGAAAACTCCCGCACGTTACCCGAATCGCCGGAGCCGATCAATTGGATTTGGGTATCGTGACGCGCCCGCGCGACGATCGGCATGGCGGTCCCGGAGGACTCCCCGGAGTTCCGCCGCAAGGTCATGCCCATGCCGGGCGCACAAATCGCAATCTCGTCGGGTCTTCGGGCCCGGCGCGCTTTCGTCTCGGGCCGGTCTTGCGCGCCGAAACGCATTCCGACGAGCACCTACTTCGAGCCGGACGTCGTCGCGTCCGCGGCCGACGGGGCCGGTGGCGCGGTCGGCGTGGGCGGTGCCGCCGGTGACGCGGCTGGCGTCGCTCCGGGAGTCGCAGTGGAGCCCGGCGCGTTGTCTGCAGGCGCGACCGGGGAGGGCGGTGCGGGCTTGGGCGCGCGCGGCGCGGGACCGGCGAGCAGGAGCTTGGTGCCTTCGTTGATGCCCTCGATGGCCTTGCCGCCGTCCTTCACGAGGAACTCGTACTTCTCTGACTCGCCGTTGATCGCCACCACATAGTGTACGAGCGCGCATCCGGCGCAGTCCGACGGGCCGGGGTAGGCGCGCCACCCTTTTTCGTCCACGCGCGCGCCTTTTCCGCGCATGCTGGCGATTCCCTGCGCAATTCGTTCACTCAGCTTGAGGCCCTCGCCGACGGACCAGTTCTGCACCGCGTCGATCGGCCCCTTCGCCTGCTCCGCGGGCAGCGAACCGTCGTCCACCGGTTTTTGGCACGCGCCGAGCGCGATGGCGAACATGGCGACCACGATGAGGAGTCGAATCGTCTTCAAGAAAGCCCCCAAAACGGCCTCTTTCGACCGAGAAATAAAACGCGGATTCAGAATTCGCCAACATAGCGAATGCGCCAGTGCGGGTCAAACCGATGTGCGACTCGAAACGGTCCGGTTCTCCTCGGCGTGCTGGGCACCGAAGATTTCGCTCGATTCAGTCTCTCGGATTCGCGTTCCGGAGCGCGTCCAAAGCCGCCGCGATGCGTTCGCAAATACCGTTGCGCAGATTTCCGTCCAGTTTGCGGACGGGATCGGGATGATTCCATGGAGAGCGGTTGGGTACCGGATCGACGTCGGGATTGCGCGGGATCAGATGGAAATGCACGTGAGGTTCCGCATTCCCCAAAATCGCGTAATTGACGCGCGGAACCGCCATGGCTTCTGCGATCGCTCGCGCGGCAAGCCTTGCGTCGAGGATGAAATCAAACGCGAGATCGTCCGACATCAGGGCGAAGTCCTCGGCGTGCTCGTTGAGCGCCAGGATGCACCGTCCCGGAAAGCGGGCATCGTCGTAGAGGCCGAGCGTCGACACGTTCAGCGATGCGACGGGCAGCCACAGAGCGAAGCCGCAGTGAGAACAACTGAATCCGCGTGGTGCAGACTCAGCGATTCGCGATATCGAGCTGGACATCTATGCGAAATCCCAATGCCTCGGCGACGCGAAACGCCGTTTCGAGAGACCAGTGTTGGCGGGCGAAAAGCATCTCGGCTCCCGAGGGGACCATGTGGAGCCGTTCCGCAACGTCGCGGGGTGCCTGATGGACGCGCTCCAACTCTCGGTCCACTTCCGCTCGAATCTGATCGAGGATCTCCGTCTCCCGGGCCGTAGGCTCGTGAATGACAGGCGCCATGGGTTACCACCTCCTTAAAAGTGCATCGGCACGCACGTCAAAAACTCAAATATTTCCGGCTTTTTTCCCTAAGCGAGTCAGATTCGAAAAAAATCCGCTCAAGGCTCGGCTGCAGAGTCTTCTGCGCCATCTCACGGAATCGGTCGAACTCGGGAACCGCTCCGCGATCGGCGGGCGACTCGACACTTTTGACCTTGTCCCTGAACTCGTCGCGGTTGAGCGCTCCGACGAACTCGTCTGCGACTTCCAAGATTGCCCGCAGATCCGGCAGCCGTTCCGGCTCCAATTGACTGTGGAGTTGTGCCAAACGCGCGAGCGGAGGCATGGCGAACTGGCTAACCAACCATTGCTTGGCGGGGCTCCGCGTGAGCAGCAGAGACGCCATCGTGCCAGCGAACGTCAACTTTCTTGAGATGATCAACTTCAGATAGCGAAGCCCCCAGTCCGGGCGAAGCATGTCCCATCGCTTCGCCTGATAATCCACCGCCAACGTTCGCCAATAGCGGATCGTGTCGTTGATCAGGAAGCGTGGCGGACCGTCTTTTGTCGAATTGTCATGCAAATAACGGCCAATTATCGCATCTAATAACCGAGACCACAAATCGTTCCGATAGATCGAACGACTCTCCTCCAGGAGAAGGATCCGGCGGGTCTGAGTCAGGTTCGTGTCCTGCTCCAGACCTATCCGTTCAACCAAGTCCGACGCTGCCACGACTTTGCCGAAAATGCCCGATGCGCCGGGGCCATTCAATTTATTTTGAGGATAATTTTTGACGAATTCATCCATGGATTTAAGCAGTTTGTGGCTGAAATCCAGTTGATCAACGTTAGGGAGGGCATGGGCCACCACCAAGTAGTCAACATCGCTCCCGTTCGTGACCTCTCCTCGAGCCAAGGACCCGAGCACGACGACATCGTAGGGAGCCGCCCCGTCATTGCCCCGCGGGCACTGGCCTGTCAGTTTCGCTTGGGCATCCTCTATGATTCGCGCCGCTCGCGCGGCCGCTTCTTCCAGATTGGGAATTGGAATTCCGCATCGATCCGCCGCCGTGCGGACTTCTGGATGGAGTTCGTTCGCCATGGTCGGTTCCGTTTAGCATACGGGTCCACGCGCTGTCCACGTTGTCGAATCTCCAAAATCGACGAAACTTGCCCGCGCGCTCATCCGGCGTAGCATGACCCGTCTTCGGAGGACGCCATGACCGACGCGCCGCGCATCGTCGACGTGTGGATGCAGCACCCCAATCCCGCCTTCGCCAATCATCCGGTGTTCGAGTCGCTTCGCCGGTGGATGGGTGTCGAGTCTTTCGTGGACGCGATCCCGATCGAGGTCACGCTCGGCGCGATGGACGCGGCGGGGATTCGCAAAGGTCTCATCTGCGCATGGTGGGGACCGAATGGTCCGCTCATCACCAACGACGAGGTCGCCGCCCTCGTGGCCGCGCGCCCGGATCGATTCGCGGCGATGGCGTCGGTCGATCTCTTCCGACCCATGGAGGCCGTGCGCGAGCTGCGCCGTCTCGTGAAGCAACACGGCTTCATCGCCGTGCGTCAGCTCCCGTGGCTTTGGAACCTGCCGCCGACGGACCGGCACTTTTATCCCATTTACGCCGAGTGCGTGGAATTGGGGATTCCGATTTGCATGCAGGTGGGACACACGGGGCCGATGCGCCCGTCCGAGCCGGGCCGGCCGATTCCCTACATCGACGAAGTGGCCCTCGATTTTCCCGAACTCGTGATCGTGGGCGGCCACATCGGCTACCCGTGGACGCAGGAGATGATCGCCATCGCCACCAAGCACCCAAATGTCTACATCGACACGTCGGCCTACACGGCGCGTCGCTACCCGCGCGAACTGGTCGAGTACATGCGCACCAACGGCAAACGCAAGGTCATGTTCGGCTCCAACTACCCGATGATCTCGCCCGTCGCTTGCCTCGAACACCTGGGCGACCTGGGCCTCGACGACGAGCGCCGCGAGCTGTTCCTGTGGGGCAACGCCGAGCGCGTTTTCCGCTTGGGGGCGTGATTGGGGGTGGGAGGCCCCGTCATTTTTGGATTTTTCCCTAGACTATTCAGACACTTGACAATTTACTCAGGATCTTGAGTAATTTTACTCAACGTCCTGAGTAATCTGTCGAGGCACGCTATGGACTATCGTCGACCCGTCTTTAAAACGCTCACTTCGCGGTTTCGAGAGCCGCGCGCGCGGATTCAGGTCATGGCTGGTCCGCGCCAAAGCGGCAAGACCACGCTGGCTCGCCAGATTTTGGCCGAATGGACGTATCCGAGCCGATATGCGTCGGCGGACGACGCTGGCAGTCGGGATCGGACGTGGCTCGACACTGTCTGGAACGAACTGCGTCGCGAGGTGCGCGACGCCGGTCCCGGTGCCGAGGGCCTGCTCGTTCTGGACGAGGTGCAAAAGATTCCTGCGTGGTCCGACACGGTCAAATCGCTGTGGGATGACGACACCTGGCACGAGCGCCCCGTCAAGGTCCTTCTCCTCGGCTCGTCGCCGCTCCTCGTGCAGCGCGGGCTTTCCGAAAGCCTCGCGGGGCGATTCGAGAAGATCGGTGTTGGGCATTGGTCCTTTGCCGAGATGCGCGACGGGTTCGGTTGGTCGCCCGAGGAGTTCATCTTTTTCGGCGGCTATCCGGGCGGGGCGGACGTGATCCGCGACCCGGATCGCTGGTCCCGATACGTGCTGGATTCGCTCGTCGAGACGACGTTTTCGAGAGACATCTTCCAGGTGTCGCGGGTGGACAAACCGCATCTGCTGCGTCTGCTGCTCGAACTCGGGTGCGCGTATTCGGGACGCATCCTGTCGTTCCAGAAGATGGTCGGTCAGTTGCAAGACGCGGGGAACACCACCACGCTCGCGCACTATCTCGATCTGCTGGCCGGCGCGGGATTCGTGACCGGGCTTCAGAAGTATTCCGGCGAGCAGGTCCGCGTCCGCGCCAGCAGTCCCAAGCTCGTCGCGCAAAACACCGCGCTGGTATCGGCGTTTTCGGGTCGAGGATTCCGCGATGCGCGGGCCGACGCGTCGTTCTGGGGCCGTCTCGTGGAAACCGCCGTCGGCGCGCACCTTCTTCGCTCGCGGGAATCTGACGCGACGCGGATCTTCTATTGGCGTGACCGAAACATGGAGGTCGATTACGTCGTTCGTCGCGGCGCCGACCTCCTTGCGATCGAGGTGAAGAGTTCCGCCAGACCCGAATCGCTGCCCGGGATGGTGGCGTTTCGACGTGCGTATCCCGAGGCGCGAGCGATGCTCGTGGGCGGCGGCGGCATCCCGATCGAGGAATTTCTCGCGCGCGACGTCGCCGAGTGGTTCTCCTGACGCGCCTCTACTCGTCCTCGTCCAGATCTCCGGGCGCTCGGTCCTGCACGTAGGGCTCGCCGCGCTCCAGCGCGCGCTGCGCGCGGGCGAGCTCGACGCCCATATACGCGGCGTGGTCCATGCGCGACACGTGGTTTCGCCCGAGCGACTCCAGGTAGATCCACTGCGCGTCAGTCCCCTCGATCACGTCGCCGAGCAGGCCGTCGGCACTGTAATGTTCGAGCACGATGCGCCCGCGCGCGCGGTCGGGGTAGATGACCAGAAACCCCGCGGGGTCCTTTACCAGCTTGCCGGGTGGTCGCGCGGTGATCGCCGAAGGTCGCGCGAATTTGGAAGCCTCGGCAAAGGGTCCGGGGTCGCGGGCGGCGAGGTCCTTCGCGAGCGAGGCGATGGCGTCGGCATCCGCGAGCCCCACGCGATCGACCACCTCGACCTGACGCCGGAACAGCTCCACCTGTTCGCGCGCGATGTTTCGCAGCACGGCGCGCTTGCTGGGCGCGCCGACGATCGCCCCATCGCCGTTCACGCCGTTTTGCGCGAGGGCGAGCAGGCTGCGTCCGGGGAAATGGCCCACCGCGCGTTTCGCGTCCTCGCCGCACACGATCAAAAAACGAAGGTGCGGCTGGGCGAGGGTGTTGGCGATCACGCGCTCGATACCCAGGTTCTCGGTGTACATGGTGCCCGCGAGCGCGATGTGCGGCGACGCCGCGCGTTCGATCTCGCCGGGCAAATCGGGGCTGCCGAGGGTGCATACCGCGACGGGCGCGCCGGTGTTGAGCAGCCGGTAGTCGCCGGGTAGCGGCGGCTCGCCCGCGTGCGCGGGCTTCGCCGGCGTCGCGGCACCGGCCATCGGCAACAGCGAGAGCGCCTGCGCGGGCCAGCATTCGGTGCAGCCCAGACAGTCGTACTCGAGTGGCGCCATGACGCGCACGGCCTCGTCCAGCAGGTCGGCCAGCGGCGCGCGCACGGCGTCGTCGGCCGCCAGCGTTTCGATGGATTCGGCGAAACAACCGCACACGCGGCACTTTTGAGCGTCGATCGCGTGGCGTAGCTGGTCACGCGCCGTGAAGACGTCGCGCGCGGCGGCGCTGGTCTGCGAATTCGTCATGCGTGCCCGTTCTAGGCGCATGAGGACGCGTCGACAAGGGGACGCGTTACGAAGAACCAAAAGTTCTGGAATAAAAAGGCCGGCGTGCGATGAGGATCTGCGCGAAAATTTGACGAGAACATCGCTTTTCTTTTTGACAATGCCGCGAGACAAGTGCATCGTTGGTGCCATCACACAAACTGACCGGTGCGCGCTTCCGGCGCGGTCGGGATTCTTTTTCATCGCAACGCGGAGGTAAGAGTCATGTTTTGGCGAGGAGGATGGTGGATCGGTGTCTTCGTGGTGACCATGTCGCTTTCCGTATTCGTCGGCTGCGGTTGCGGCGACGATGACGACGACAGCGGCGGGGGCGGCAGCGACGACGACCCCGACGACGACGCGACCGACGACGACGCGACCGACGACGACGTGAGCGACGACGACATGGGGGATGACGACACCGGCGACGACGACACGGCGCTCGAGTGCGAGGACGCCGACGGCGACGCGCGCGGCGCGAATTGCGACGCGGGCGAGGACTGCGATGACGGCGATCCGAACAACTGGGATGCGTGCGACGCGTGCGCCGATGCCGACGGCGACGGCTGGTGGGTCGGCTGCGACACCTACCAGACGATCGACGGCGAGGATTGCGACGACGCGGACGAAAACAACTGGGTGTCGTGCGCCGAGTGCGTCGACAACGATGGCGACACCTACTTCGCGGGCTGCGACGCCTATACGTCGATCGACGGCCCGGACTGCAACGACTTCGATGCGGCGGTCTGGCAACTGCTCACCGGTTACACCGACGCCGACGGGGATCTGTACGCGGGCACCGAGGCCGAGGTGTGCGCCGGCGCGTTGCTGCCGGTCGGCTACTATCCCGAATCGACGGATTGCGTCGACGTCGATTATCTGGTGAATCCGGATGGCATCGAGATCCCCGACGACGGGATCGATCAGGACTGCTCGGGCGAGGACTATGAGGCCGCGGACTCGAACGGGTATTTCGTGGATGGGGCGGGGGGCAACGACGCGAATCCGGGGACAATGGAGTTTCCGGTCGAATCCATCGCGCAGGGCGTACTGCTGGCGTCGGTGACGGATGGCGGCACGAACGTCTACATCGCGGGCGGCACCTACACCGAGGACGTGATCACGTCGGTGGCGTCGCTTTACGGCGGCTATAACGGCGTGGATTGGTCGCGCGACATCGACGCGAACGAGACCGAGCTGATCGGCTCGGTGGACGCCGGACTGGTCGTTGGCGGGGCGGTGGGCGTCGCGGTCGACGGCATGACGCTTCGCGGAAAAGACGCCGTCGCCATTCCGACCGCCGGGCTCGTGGTCGGCCTTTCCGACAGCGTCATCATCACGAACAACAAGCTCTATGGTGGCGACGACAACTCCGGGACCTACACCGTCGGCGCCGAGATCATCATGACGTACAACGCGATGCTCGCCGGCAACGAGATCGCCGGCGGCACGAACGCCACGAGCACGGCGATGGGCATCTACGCGGTCGTGGACGGCTTCGAGGTGGTGAACAACGACATCTCCGGCGGAGAGTCGGCGAGTAGCTCGATGGGCGGATACGTCATGTCGTACGGCGACGCGACGATCCGCGACAACGTGATCGACGGCGGCGAAGCCGCGGGGTCGACGTTTACCTGGATGCAGATCGACGTCGTGCCAGGAAACAACGACGTGCGCGGAAACGAATTCACGATGGGCGATTCGAGCGCCGGGCCCCGCTTGGGATTCTACATCACGGGCACCGGGGGTTCGCTGCTGTTTCAGGGCAACTCGGTTCTCGACACGACGAGCGCGGGGCCCCTTTACCAGGGATTCATCGTGCTGGGGCCGATACCCTGGGTCGCCGAAGGCAACGTGTTCGAGGGGTCGCGCAACGCCACGACAGCCCTCTCGTACACGGCGATCATCGACGGCGACGGCCCGTTCACGTTCGCCAACAACATGATCGACGGTGGCGAGGCGAGCGCGTTCACCACGGCGATGTTTCTCGCGGTCGGCGACGTTGGCGGCTCCATCGTCAACAACACCTTCGCCGGCGGAACCTCGGCCGACGATGCGATCGCAATCTATACCGACATCGACGGCGTGGGGGGAACCGCGCACCTGAATTTCATCAACAACATCATCGATGCGGGTTCGGGCGCGGGAGATGTCCGGGCGCTCTATCTGGGTCAATCACTCGACGCCGGGCTCATGCATCTGGTCGGCAACGACCTGACCGGCACTTCGCCCGACTGCTTGATTTATGCGGCCACCGGCGCCGAGTGCGTGACGACCATCGGCGATGTCAACGATTGCGGTTGGCACGACTGCGGCACGGCCGAAACGAACCTGAACGTCAATCCGCAATACGTGAATGCGGCCTCGGGGGATTTCCACCTCGCCTCGGGAAGCGCGTTGCGTGACGCGGGCGTGCACCCGCTGCTTTACGTCGCCGATCCGTGGGGATTCGCGTGGCGCGACATCGACGGCGACCTTCGTCCCGCCGTCTCGACCTGGGATATTGGCGCGGACGAATTCATCCCGTAAACGCGACTGAAAACTGACGCACGGGCGGCCCGCTTCGGCGGGCCGTTCGTCATTCCACCGTGTGGACCTCGATGCCCAGCGCGCGCACCTTTTCCACGAACGCCGCGGGATCGTCGACGATGCGCTCGGGCGCATAAACGCCGCCCGGCTTATCCGCGAACTCGCCGGTCATCAACCCTCGCGCCGCGAGGTAACACGGCACCGAGGTAATGTGCGCGATGTGACCGACGTAGGTGTAGGTCCGCTCGGCGTTCTGCCCCTGATGGCTGCCGGTCACCTCGACCCGCCCCACCGACTTGTTGGGATCGCTGGACCCCGAAAAGAGCGGCAGAAACGGCGACATGAACTTGAGCGTGGCCGATCGCCGCGCGTGCGTCTTGGTGATGCCGAGCTGCGAGAGAAACGAGACGAAGGGGAAGATCCACGCGGGGTTCGTTCCCCCGTGCAAACTCACGTAACGCAGTCCCGGAAGGAACATCGGCAGCGTCACCGACTCCGCGTGGCCTGTGTAAAAGACGGGAATCTCGCCGATGGGTTCGGGGAAGTTGACGAGCTTCTTGCCGTCGCCGGTTTGCACGAAGGCGCGACGACCGTCTCGCCATTGGAGCGTTTTTCCGGTCATCAGATGCATCACGTGCAGGATGTTCGCCGGGCCCACCTTCTCGTTGCTGCCCGCGCCCCAGTTCACGCGGATCTCGCGCGGCGAATCCATCGACAGGTAACCGAGCTTGGCGAGGATCTGCGTGAGTCCGGGTGAATTGCCGAAGCCCGAGAGGATCTTCACGTTGGCGGCGCGCGCCGCGTCCTCGAGCTCCCACACGTTCAGGAAGGCGTCGTAGTCGTCGGCGATGGAGACGTAGGGCACTCCGGCCTCGATCGCCGCCGCCGCGCACGGTTTTTCGAACCGATAAAACGGTCCGATGTAGTTGATGACGCACTCGTGCCCGGCCATCGCGCCGACGAGTTGGTCGTGCCACGATGCGTCGACCTCGATGCCGTGAAACCGCGGGCCCCACTGGGCGGCGACGGTGCGCGCGCGCTCGCCGGAGATGTCGGCGAGAGTGATCGATTCGATGACGTCGTCGTCGCGCAGAAGCGGGAGCATCGCCGCGGCCATTTCGCCGCAACCACCGAGAAACAACACCTTCATGATTCACCCCGAAGTAGGAACCCGCGCACGGCGAAGGCGCACGCGAAAGCACACGGATGATAGGACAACGCAGCAAGCGTGACCAGTGAAATCCATGCCGCGCGATTGGATTCGGCGTGCCGATCAGCCCGGCGCTCCCGTCGCGATGGCTCGCGTTCGCTTGTTCGCGCGACCGGATGTCTTCGAGCCCGAGTGTCATTCCCTTCCGGATCGAAGTGGTCGGAGATACTTGAGGATTTCCGACGGGTACGACGCGCTGCCCGCCCGCAGGTGCGCGATCCGCCTGCGCTTCGGTATCCGCGAAGCGAGAAACAATCCAATGAGCGGTCAGAGCTCCGCTTCGGTGGCGAAGTCCCCGGGTCGTCCGGACAAATGCTCCCCGACGGATTCCACGGGGTGGTTTCATCCGCCCGGTGAAATCGATCGCGATGTCTTGGCGCCACGGGAGTGCGAAGCGTGATTTGGATGCTACGTCTTCGCCAGCCCCCGCTCGACAAGATCGAGGGCGGCGGCGCCCATCGCGCGCAGGTCACCCTTGCCGTTTGCCGCGTACCACGCGCGCATCACGGCGCTCACGGCGCCCATGACGATGCCGGCGCGCAGGATGGCGTCGGCCTTTCGCGCCGCGCTCGCGCGCCCGCGCCCCAGAAACGCGCCCATGATCGCCGTTTCCCAGTCGGAGTCGCGCACGACGCTGGCGGCGACGAGTACGCCCGAGGTGGAGATGATGCGCGCGAGACGCACGTGGTCGGCACGGGCCTCGGTGTACGCATCAGCCATTGCGCCGAGCGCCTCGCGGACCGCGCCGAGCGCGCCCGCGCCGCCCGGTACGCCGCGCAGCAGTACGCGAAAGCGGGCCACGTAATCCGCGTGGTAGGGGAACATCACGTGGTCCTTGGCCGCAAAATATCGGAAGAACGTGCGCGGCGAGATGCCCGCGGCTGCGGCGATCTCCTCGACGCTCGTGCGGTCGAAGCCTTTGCGTTCGGCCAGATTCACCGCGGCGTGGAAGATGGCCGCTCGAACCCGCGCCTTTTTGCCCTCGCGCGTCACCGGAGCCCTGTTCACGATGATCCCCTTGGCGAGGCGCCAGCGTAGCGATTGCCGGACCGCGCTTCAATGCCTTTCATCGACCGATCCTCCACGCACGATTTCCTCCGCGCGCGTGATGCGCATGCGGGCAAATCCCTCCGGTCCGATCGACGCGATCGTGTCGGGGAGCGGCGCGCCGCGCCGCGCATCGAACGCTCGAATAGTGACCACTTCGCCCGGCGCGCCGGCCACGAGGCCCGCGTCCGCCATCGAACCGGTCGCGGCGACCACCAACAGCGCCAGCGCGATCGCCAGGCGAAATCTCAATCCTTGACGTCCACCGCGACGAGCCCGGCGTTCACGTCGATCATGATGCCGCCGCCGGTCAGGTAGTAGTCGTAGTCGGATTCGCCGCCGAGTCGGAACTTGAAAAACGCGGTCAGATAGCGGCGCGACAGCGCGCGGATCAGCTCGTAATCCTCGGCCCCGCCCGTGGGGCAGATGATGCCCGCGATGTCGATGATCGCGTCGGGCAGGTCGCAAAAGGTCACGTGGCCGCTTCGTTCGATGCGGATCTCGACGGCGGGCGCGTTCGCGTAGGTGAAGTACTCGTGGTAGTTGTCGTTCGCCGGCGCGCAGGGGCCGCCGTCGGAGCCGCCGAGCATCAATGTGGGAATCGTGACGGCGGGCATCAGCTCGGGCGTGACGGACGGATAAGCGGGGCCGGGCAAAGGGCTCGTGTCCACCGGGTCCAGCGTGCCCGCGGCCACGACGCGCGCGTCGTCATGCGCGGCGAGAAACGCGATCTTCCCGCCCATCGAGTGCCCCGACGTGCCGACGGCGGCGGGGTCGAGCTTGCCGAAGAACACCGAACCGGCGTCCTGTGCCGCATCCTCGGCCCAATCGATGAGCGCCGAGGTCGTGACCGACAGCGCCTGATGCGAGATGACGTAGCTGTTGCGGAAGACGACGACGAAGCCGTGCGTGGCCAGGTGCTCGCCGTACGAGAAGTACAGGCTCATCGGCGCGCTGAAGCCCGGCCCGAAGATCACCACCGGGCACGGGCCGGCCGAGTCGTCCACCGTCGCGCCGCCGTCGGCGCTGGGATAATACACGCGGATCGGCTGGTCCGCGTTCGAGCTCGGGTCGAAAAAGGTCGCATCGGTGAACGCGAAACCGTGGGGCCCGGGATCGATGGGATCGGGCGGAATCTCCGTGTCGTCGTCGTCCGTGTCGTCATCGTCGCCCGAATCGTCGTCTCCCGTGTCGTCGTCGAGGTCGTCGTCGGAAACGTCGTCATCTGCGTCGTCATCGCCGGGATCGTCGTCCGCGGCGTCGTCCGAATCGTCGTCGTCGCCCCAGCAGCCGGAAAACAGCGCAGTCCACGTCAGCACCACCGCAACCAGCATCCATCGATCCGTCACGTCCAACCCCCCGTATGGCGACAACCACTGTCGAGTTCGCGGCAGGCCGTGTCAAGTGGCAGTGTGTGCCATATCCGTCTCGCCACGCCGCCGCCCGCCTTCGGCGGCCGATCTGTTGGGATGTTGAGATGCGCCGTGCAGCGGTGCTAACCTGATGATGTTCGAGTAGCCGATTCCGCTTTCGGGGGAACCATGCGCCGCCTGCCCGCCGTCGTCTCTGTCGTCCTGCTTGCCGTCATCGCGGCGCTCGCCGCCCTTGCGGGTTGCGTCGAAGGCGGCGAGCCGCGGGAGTGGGAATCGCCCGAGGTGTACGGCGACGACGACGACGCGACCGAGGACGAGGTGTTGGCCACGGCCATCGCCCTCGCCGACACGTGGACCGCGTACCACGACCCGGCGTCGCTGGCGTGGAGCTGGGACGCCGCGGTGCTGATGATGGGCTTGATGGACCTGTCGCGCGTCACGGGCGAGGCGTCGTACGCGGACTACGCCCTCGCGTGGCTCGATCACCACATCGACGCGGGCTACACGATCGCCAGTTCCGACTCCGCCGTGCCGGCGTACGTCGCCCTGCTCGCGTGGCGCGCGACCGGCGACGACCGCTACCTCGCCGTCGGCGACGACGCGTGGGACTACATCGAAAACAAGGCGGGACGCACCAGCGACGGCGGGCTCAACCACCTGGGCTGGATCAGCGGCAACGAATTGTGGATCGATTCGCTCTTCATGGTCGGCCCCTTCCTGATGGACTATGCCGACGCGACGGGCGACGACGCCCCCGCGCGCGAGTACGCGAAGCAGCTCAACATCTTTCGCCGCCACCTGCGCGACGACGCGACGGGGCTCTATCGCCACCAATACGACGACGACACGGGCGAGGTCGCGCCCGCCGAAGCGCTCTTCTGGGGGCGCGGTAACGGGTGGGTCTTCGCCGCGCAGAATATCGCCGCGACGCGTCTGCCCGATTCCGCGCGCGCGGATCTGGAGTTCGACCTCGAAGCCGATCTCGACGCCATGCGCGCGTCGATCGTGTCGATGACGCCGCGCGACGGGCGATTCCACACGATCGTGAACGAGGCGGCGTCCTACCGCGAGACGAGCGCGGGACTGCTCTTCGCTTATGGCCTCGCGACGGCGGTGCGCGATGGACGCACCGATCGCGCCGCGTCGATCGACTGGATCGAGCGCTGGATCGCGGGCGCGATGCGCGAGATCGCCGAGGACGCCGCGCAGGACACGCTGCTGCTCGGGGTGTCGTACGGCACGTCGCCGGGGGATCTGGCCTACTACAACCAGGTGATGAAGGGCGAGAACGTCTCGTACGGCATCGGCGCGTTTCTGCTCGCCGCCGTCGCGCGCGAAGACATCGGCCCCGAACGCGCGCTCGCGCGGCCGTCTGTACGCAAGGCCGACGAGACCTACGTCGAGCATCCGATTCCCTGCGAGGGATCGACGTGCGGCAAGTTCCATCTGGCGCGCGGCAACTTCGACCGCGCCAAGGGCTCGTTCGCCGAGGCGTTGGCGTCGAACGGCGCGGACAGCGAAGCGTTGTTCTACGACGCGCTGGTGGACACGGTGCGCGTGGGCGTAGGCGTCGTGCAGCAGCTCGACAAGGAGTACGTGGGCGAGATCGACATGGACGGCGTGATCGCGTGGCTCGCCGCCCAGCGGCCCGCGCTACAATCGGTGTCGGCGCGCATGGCGGGCGCCGAGGCGAACGCGGAGTTTTCGTCGCGGCTCGAACGACTGCTCATCATCGAGTCGGGCGGGCACAACGCGGTGGGCGAGCGCGAATACGATCTGGGCGAGGCATTTCTCGTCGACGCCGTCGCGCACGTGCTGTCGGGCGGGCTCGCGCTGCTCGGCGGTGGCGAAAAATCGTTCACTCTTCCGCACGGCGCGGCGGGTTGGATCGCGGCGATCCGCGACGCGCACCGGGCCTTCGCTGCGCGCGCGACCAAGTCCGAAGCCGATGACGCGATCGACGAGATCATCTCAGGGATAGACGACCTCGTCGCGGGCATCAACGCGATCATGGCCGAGATCGACGACCAGTCCGACGACCTGATCCCCAAAAACCTGCTCAAACTCGAAGGGACCTTCGGCATCCCCGGCATTCTGCCCGAGACCGATGTGAAGGAGCTGGTCGCGGGCCTCGGGCTGCCGGCGGACCTGCTGGCGAACCTCGACATGCCGGAGGCGCTCATTGACCTGCTTGAGACGATCCGCGCCGTGCTCGAAGCGGTGAAGTTGATTGTGTAGAGGCGCGGCGCTCGCGCGCCGTGGGGTCGTTGGTTGTTGGTCGTTGGTCGGGGACATGCAGCGCGTGGCGACGCGTGTCCCCGGTGAATGCGGCGAGGAAACAGCCAAGTTCTGCTCGCCGAGGGAACATTTCCCGCGCGGAGCGTTTCTCCTATCATCGAGCCCGCTTCCCCCTCTAGCCGCGGAGCCGGTCATGACGCGCCGTTCCCTGCCCTTCGCTTTCGCCGTTTGCGCGATGCTCGCCGCGATCGCCGCTTGCCAGAAGTTCGATGTCGCCGGTGCGCCGCCCGCCGAACCGATGTTCGCCACGGTGGACGCCGTGGGCGCGGCCGAGGGCAAGCCGGCGGACGCCTATGCGAAGGACGCCTCCGGCGAAGGCTTGGGCGGCGAGGGCGGTCGGGGCGAGGGGCAGTTGGCCGAGAACGTCGCGCTCAAAGGGCGCAAGCTCATCCGCGACGGCCACCTGCGCGTGAAGGTGAAGGACGTGGAGTCCGCCCGCGCGGGGTTGGAAAAGATGGCCGAGGCCGCGGGCGGATTCGTCTCGAACGTCAACGCGCAAAGCTATACGAGCACGAAGAACACCGACGTCACGCTGCGCATTCCCGCGAGCGGTTTTCTGTCGTTCGTGGAGAAAATCCGCGCGCTCGGCCACGTGGAGGAAGAAGGCTTCGACGTCACCGACGTGACGGACCAGTACGTCGATCTCGACCGGCGCATCAAGACGCAGGAGGCGCTGGCCGCGCGGCTCGAACAGCTCATTCAGGACAAGAGCTACCAGTTCAAGGACCTGCTCGACGTGGAGCGCGAGTTGGCGCGGCTGCGTCTCGAGATCGAGTCGATGCAGGGCTCGCTGCGCGGGCTCGACGATCGTATTTCGCTCTCGACGCTGCGCGTGTCGATGTATCAGGAGGTCGTGCAGCAGGTCGTCCCGCCCGACAGCGTGTTCTCGCCGCTCGTTTCGGCGCTCGAAAACGCCGGGCCGCGCTTCAAGGGCAGCGTGCGGGGCATCATGGCGCTCGCGGGCGGCGTGGTCAGCTTCGCCGTCGCGCTCGCGCCGTGGCTGGTGATCCTCATTCCCGGGTGGCTGGTGCTGAGGGCGCTGTGGCGACGCCGCCGGGCGCGCAGGGCGAAGTGAGGCATCCGCACCTCGGCGTCGAGACGTCGAGACGCAGCCGCTTCCGCGCGCTCCGACTTTGCTCGGTCAGTCTTCTCGTGGATTCGTTGCGCTGACGTTGCCGACGTCGCCGCCCGTTTTCTCTTTCGCGTAGCGAAACGCAGCCTCGGCGGCCTCGCGTTCGCCTGCGGCTTCGAGGGCGCGGCCAAGCTCCTCGGCGATATCGGCGCGCTTCGGCGCGATGCGGATCGCCGTGCGCAGAATCCGCGCGGCCTCGGCGGGCTTCGCCGCGTCGCCGATCATGTACGTGCGCGCGAACTCGCGATACGCCTCGGGCTCGCCGGGGTTCAGTGTGATCGCCTGCTCGTAGGCCAAACGCGCCCCGTGCACGTCTGGCGACGCAAGTCGCATCCGCGCCCGCCCAAGACCAAGGTGCGCCTCGCGATCCGACGGATTCGCCCCGGCGACGCGGGTGAGCAGTTCCACGAGACGCGCGGGATCGGACGCCGGGTCGGCCGCAAGGATCTTGGCGAGACCCGCCGACGCACCCAGGTGCTCGGGCTCGATCGCGAGCGCCTTTTCGTACAGGGATCGTCGTTCTTTGTCGTCCTCCGCGGACTTCGCCTTCGCGACCAGCCGGTCTGCTTCCGCGTTGTGAGCGGACGGCGCCGCCTGAACGACGACCTCGCGCTCGATGCGTTTTTCTTTTGACCGCTTCGAGCACGCGCCCGTCGCCAGCGCGAGCGCCGCGATCAGGCAGAGGGCGACGTGGAACGCCCTCGTGTTTCGGAATTCAGGGAGTCTTCGCGGCATCGAGTTCCTTCAGCATGCGCGCGGCTTCGCCGTCGTGCGGGTAGTTGCGGATCGAGCGTTCCAGCAACTCGCGCGCCTCTTTGACGCGGCCTTCTTTGATGTAGATTTTCGCGAGCCCGTTGAACTTTTTGTACTCGATGTCGGGGTTGATCTCGATCGCCTTCTCGAAATTCTTCTTCGCGTCGTCGATCTTCCCCTGACGCAGATATACGAGGCCGAGCCCCTCGTAGGGGCAGGTGTAGGTCTTGTCCTCGCGCGCGAGCGCCCGCTGGAAGTTCGCCTCGGCCGCCGCGTCGTCGCCCCGGTTGTATTGCACGAGCGCCATTTCGGCGAGCAGGTACGGGTTGTCGGGGTAATGCGTCAGCAGTTCGTCGAAGACGGCCTGTGCCTCGTCGAGCCGCTGCAGGCCCGTGAGCGAATTGCCGCGTGCGAGGCCAGCGAGCAGATCGTACTTGTAGCGGGTCACGATCGTGAAGTACTGATCGAGCGCCTCGGCGTGACGATTCTGATTGGCGAGCGTCCACCCGAGGCCGAGCAGCGCGAAGTTTTCGATCCACGGATCGAACTCGGGGATCGCGATCACGGTCGGGCCCGCCGCACGGCGCGCGTCGAACGCCGCGATGGCGGCGCGGAATTCGCGCTCGGCGGTCGGATAGTCTTTGCGGATCAGGGCCAGGTGCGCGCGGCCCACGCGCGCGGCGTCGGGCAAGTCCGCCGCCGCCTCGCCGAACAATCGCTCCGCCTCGTCGTAGCGTTTTTCAAACAGCCACAGCGCGCCCTGAAAGATCTTCGCCGCTGGCTTGTCCGCCAGCTTGAACGCACGATCGATGTAGACCTGCGCGTTGGCGTAGTCGGCGACCAGCCAGCACTTGACGGCCGCCCAGAGCTGCGACTCCCACTTGTCGCTCTCGGCGTCCGCGGCTTTCATGTATTCGGCCGCTACCTTCGAAACCTGCCCGGTGTTCTGATACAGCTCGCCCAGCGCCTGATAGGGGCAGCCCCAGTAGCGATCCTCGCGCGCGTTGAACTCGTCGAGATTCGCCGCCGATTCCTTCAGCACCGTTTCGGCCTCCGCCATACGGCCCTGCTGAAGATAGAGCCGACCTAAGAACTCCTGCGCACGGCGGCGGTTGAATTCTAATCCGCGCTCGCTTGCGTCACGAATCGCATTTCGGTACGCGGCTTCGGCATCCGCCGGACGACCCAGCGCGACGAGGCACATGCCGTAATGGATATACGCTTCCGCGCTCTCGCCACCCGCGGCGATCAAGCGGTCGTATGCCACAGCGGCCTTGGCCATGTCCGCCTTGGGCGAGAAATGGTGGATCTGCGCCAGCGTGCGCAAAAGTTCGAGGTTTTTTTCGTCCCTCGCCAGCGCCGACTCGACGAGGGCGAGGGCGCGTTCCACGCCGGACGCGTCGCGAGCCAGGTGCGTCGCGAGCAGTGCGACGGCGGCAATATCGTTGGGATCCGCGCGCAGACGGGCTTCGAGCGCCTCGATGTCGCCCGCCGGGGCTTGCGACTCGGGCGAGGAACAGGATGCGAGCAAGGCGAGGAGCAAGAACCCCAAGGCCATGAAAGGCGCGAATCCGCACAGCCGGGGGCGGATGTGCCACATGCTCGTGCGCGGATCGACGGGCCGCATGGTCAGAAGATCAGCGTGACGCGCAGCAGGCCCGCGTACCACGTGTACGTCTCGACGAGGTTGTCCACATCCGCGCCGCTGGCGAATTCGAGATCGGTCGAAACCACATTCACGCGTCCCGAGAGCCCAACGGTGAGGGACGACGACACGAAGGCATCCGCTCCGACTTCGGCCATGCCGCCGAATCCGTGCGCGTCCGTTTCGTCCTCGTCGGTGCCGGATCCCGCCGGGAAGCGCGCCTTGTACGTCATGAACGACGCGAGCGGCGCGACCCCCGCGTAGAGCGCGACGTGGTCCCACGTGTATCCGCCGCGCGGCCCGATCGCGAGCGTGCCGTGGGCGAAGTTCAGCGTGCCGTACTTGTCGTGATCCGACTGCTGGTGCACGGCGTAGAGTACATCCGCGAAGATGCCGACGTAGTCGGTAACGCCGAAAGCCATGTTCACGCCGTAGGCAAAGTCGGGCGAGAACAGATCGCCGAGCTTGCCGCCGAGCACCGCGCCGCCCGCCTGAAACGCCATGGCCGATTCGCCGGTTTCAACGGCGTGCGCCGATGCCGCCGTGGCGGCGAGCGAAAGCGCGACAAAAATCGCGATGAACGGGTGGCGCATGGCGACTAGAACCGCAGCTCGAAGCGACCGGTGATCGCGAGCGCGCTCATGCCGACGTCGAAGATCTGCTGCACGGCGATATACTCGTAACGCACCCGCGCGCCGATCAGGATGCGGTCGAGTGCGCCGCTCTTGGCCGCTTCCCACAGCGTCCAATCCGCGCCGCCGCCGATGTTGAAGAGCGCGTCCTGTTCCCACACCTTGTCCACGGCGGCCTCGGGCTCGTACTTGAGCACCGCCACGCCGAGGCCGGTCGAGATGTAGGGCAGCAGCTTTCGGCCCGAGAAAAAGTAGCCGATGTTGGCCGTGCCCGAGTCCATCGTGATGTCAAAGACGGCGACGTCGCCGCCGCCCTCGGCTTCGGATTCACCGTGGCTGCGGCTGTGGGAGTAGTTGGCCTCGAAGGCCATGTTGCGCGCCCACGAAAAGTCGATGATCTGCGTGAAGGTGCCGCCGTAGGCGAGGCCGGGCTGGATGACGACCTCTTTCGTGCCGGTCTGATAGCCGAAGAGCCAACGGCCGCCGATGTCGAAGGCGGGCATCGACTTGAAGTCCTTCGCCGAAGCGGCGGCGGGGATCAACAGGATCAGCGCGATGGTCAGCGCGCGGCGCATGAGCACCTCAAAACCACACGTCCATAGCCATCATGAGGGTCATCAGGTTCACGGTCTCCAGATCCTCGGGGAGCTGGTAGTGGTATCGCCCGCGCAGCCCCGCGTGCAGGTACGGTGCGATGACGCCCATCAGCCCCAGTCCGGCCGTCAGGCCGAAGCTGTTCTCGTCCTCGACGGGCGCGTCGAACCGCGCCATGTGGTACGTCAGACCCGTGAGGATCTGGGGTCGCCACGTCGTGTTCGTCACGTTCCAATTCACGCCGAAGATCGCCTCGTCGCTGGTCACCGCGACGCGCTTTTCCGTGCCGATCTGCGCCTCGGTCTGCGCGCGGGTGAAGCCGAACTCGAAGGTCAGAAAATCGGAAAGGCCATAGCCGATCCGCGCGCCGTATCCGAGCCCCGCGTCCACGTCGATCTCGTCGGTGTCCTTTTGCGAGACGAGCATCTTCACGAGCCCCGCGTCGGCCCCGGCAACGATCTTCCCCCCGTCGGCGCGCGCCGCGCCAAACGCCGCGACCGTCACGCCAAGGCACATCGCCACGACGAAAATCGAACGCCGAAACCATCGCAACGCACGAAAAATGGGCAAGCTCCCGCGAAAACGCTGCGCGAACGGCCAGACTTTACACGTCGCCCGTCCGCAGGGTCAAGGACGAAACGCCGAAATCGGGCTCGGGTGGGCGTCGCGTCGGAAACGTTGCCGCCGGGTGCGGCGTATCGAGATGCAATACCGGAAGTCGTGGAGCCCTTTCCCTTCCCGGCTGACGCACGCCTCGTGTTCGAGGCGCAAACCCCAACGTGGAGGAATCCGCCCGTGAAACATTCATCGAAGTTCCATCGCACGCTCGTGCTTCTCCTGCTCGCGGCGGCCATCACCGCGACGACCGCGTCGGCCGGGAGCGGCCCGCAGGAGGTCACCGTCTCCGGGCAGAACATCTGCCTCGGTTGCACCCTGAAATCCACCGCCGGCGCGGGCGCGCAGTGCAGCATCTACGGACACCGTCACTCGCTGAAAGTGGAGAGCGCGAAAGGCGCCGACGGAAAGCCCATCGCCGATCTGGTCGGTCTGACGCTGCACTATCTCGAAAACGACAAGAGCGCCGCGCTCGTGAAGGGTGAAGAAACCCACGGGAAAACGATCGAGATCAAAGGCAAGCTGTATCGTCACGAGGCGACGCTCGAAGTGACGGAGTTCTCCGTGAAGTGAGGACGACGTGCGATGCCGGAGTCCGGGGAGCCCCGCCTCGGATTCCGTGTTCTCCCGTTTCGAGACGTTGACAGCGGCCCGGTTCCGACGTCGGCCGCATACGGCGGTTGCTTCTTCGCTTGACCTGCGCACCTTCGTTTCGGAAACTGATCGACATGGCCGACGACGCGAAGGGCAAGGGCGGGACGAACGGGAATGCGGGCGGCGCACAGCCGCCGCGGCCGCGAACCGACATCTACGATCCATCCGTGCTGCGTCAGGTGGAAGCCCAGCTGCGCGCCGAGGAAGCCGGCGAGCCGAGTCCCTCCGAATCCCTGCACATTCCGGATCTGCCCGCCCCGCCGCCGCACAACCCCACGCTCTGGTTTTTGCGTCAGATCAAGCGACTCGTGGTGCTCATCCTCGCGGTCTGGCTCGTCCACGCGATCTGGGTGCGGCTCTTTCCTCCATTCGAGCCCGGCGAGCTGCCTGACGACATGAAATCTTCGGTCGCGTTGCCCAGCAGCGATCCCGAGACGCGGGACGCCGAGGCCGACATGCGCCGCGCCCTCGACGACGGACGCAAGTCGCTCGCCTCGGGCGATCTCGACGCCGGTCTCGAGCAGCTTGAGAAGCTCGCCGCCGAAGAGCCCGATTCCTCCGCCGGACGCAAGGCGATGCTCACCCTTGCGGCGACCTACCGTTTTCAGAAAAACGACGCACAAATGGCGATGAAGTGGTATCGCGCCGCGATCGACGCGAAGCCCTACAACGCCGAGAGCGCGCAGACGTTCCTGCGTTACGCGGCGTATCTCGAAGAACTCAATCGCTTCCCGGAGGCGAAGGAAATCTATCAGCGCCTGATCGAGGAGATGCCCCAGCGCACGCGCGAGGTCGAACTCGCGAAGCAGGCCATCGCGCGCGTGGATGCCGCGAAAGCGAGCAAGACGCCCGCGAACTGAAGGCGCGTCGAGAACGGCGCTTTTCAAACGCCGCGTCTTGCGTTAAACGCGAACGCTTCCATTCCTTGCGAGCGCAGACGATGGCGCGAGCCCAAACCGGAGGTGCGTGATGAAAATGTGGTGGATGCTCTTGCTGGTGGCGTCGCTGATGCTGGCGGCGGGCGGCGTGGTCGCCTGCGGCGATGACGATGACGACGATGATGACGACGATGCCGACGACGATGCCGACGACGATGCCGATGATGATGCGGACGACGATGCCGATGATGATGCGGACGACGATGCCGCCGACGATGACGACGCGGCGTGCACGCCCGAGTCGATGTGCGAAATCACCGTGGAGTGCGAAGGCTTCGCCAGCGTGGACGAGTGCATGGGCTTTTCGGAGAGCTACTGGGAGTCGTGCGCCGAAGGCTACACCGACTGCCTGTGCGCGTGCGGCGACGCCTACAACGCGGGCGGCTCGTGCGAAGAGTTCAACCCCTGCGGCACCGAGTGCTTCACAAACTTCTGCGTCTGATCCCCGCGCGAAAACGCGACGTCACGAGGCGGCCGGTTTTGCCGGCCGCTTCATTTTTGACTGGACTCCAATCCCGCCGCGTGTAACATGACTCCCCGCTTCGAGGTGGGAGTCTTTTCATGTCGGTCGAATCGGTGGTCGCGTCGCAGCGCGTTCGTCTGGAGCAGTCCGTGTCGTCGGTCGCCGACGGGCACGCGCTCAAATCCGTCGTCGTCACCAGCTCGCTGGCCGCCGTGGGCGCCGCGTTCGAGCTCGTCTCGCGCTGGTGTCCCGAGTTGCAGGCCGAGCTGGCCGATTGGGACGACGGCCTCGTCTTCACCATGGGCGTGCTGCCCGAAGGTCCCTTCGTGAGCGTCAAGAACGAGGGCGGGCGCATCCGCTACCTCGGCCTGCGCGACACGCCGGACGCGGGAATCAAGATCCTGTTCAAGAGCGTCGACGACGCGGTGCTCTCTTTCACGGGGCAGCTCGGCACGCACACCGCCGTCATCCAGCGGCGATTCGTGGTGCACGGCAACCTCGCCGACGGCATGCGCATCTCGCGCGCGCTCAACATCGTGCAGACCTACGTGCTGCCGCTCATGGTTCTGCGAAAAATCTACAAGCGTCCGCCGGTGATGACGCCGGCCAAATTGTGGATCAAGGCGCGCGTCATGGCCGGGCTCGGCCCGCTGCTGGTGACGCACGCGGTGCGTTCGTCGTAAGCGAAGCGGGGATCGTTGGGGAATCGTTCGCGCCCACGGGCGCATTCGGGGGATCGGTCATGTTTCCGTCGTATTACGAGTTTTATTGTCCGGTGAAGATTCTGTCGGGCCACAAGGCGCTGGCCCATCTGCCGCACGAGCTGGAGCTGCTGGGCGTGACGCGCGCGCTGGTCGTCACCGACGCGGGCGTGGTGGGCGCGGGGCTGCTCAAGGTCGTGCAGGCGTCGATGCGCGGCGCGAAGAGCGCGATCGCGGCGATCTACGACGAAACGCCGCCCGACTCATCGAGCGACGCGGTGAACGCGGGAGCGCGGCGGTTTCGCGACGAGCGTTGCGATGGCATCGTCGCGCTGGGCGGCGGCAGCGCCATGGACACGGCGAAGGCGATCAACATCGTCGTGAGCGAAAACGCCGACGATTTGATGGCATATCAGGGCGCGGACCGATTCACCAAACCCTTCAAGCCGCTCGTCGCGATCCCCACCACCTCGGGCACGGGGTCGGAGGTCACGCTCGTCTCGGTCGTGAAGAACTCCAAGCTCGGCGTGAAGATGCCGTTCACGTCGGACCGGCTGTATCCCAACGTCGCGATCCTCGATCCGCGCATGACGCTGACCATGCCGCCGAAGATCACGGCGGCGACGGGCATGGACGCGCTCACGCACGCCGTGGAGGCGTACTACTGCCTGCAGAAAAATCCCGTCTCCGACGCCTTCGCGGTCTCGGCGATCCGCTTGGTCGTCGAACACCTGCCGCGCGCGGTCGAGCACGGCGACGACGAAAACGCGCGGCTCGCGATGGCCAACGCGGCGATGCTGGCGGGCATCGCGTTCTCGAATTCGATGGTCGGCGTGGTGCACGCGCTCGCGCACGCGACGGGGGCGGTGTGCCACGTGCCGCACGGCGTGGCGAACAACATCTTCCTGCCGTTCGGGCTGGAGCAGAATCTCGAGCGCGTCGCGCCGCTCATCGGCGAACTCGCCGGGCCGCTCGGCGTATCGCCGATCCCCGCGCGCGACATCGACCGCGCGTATGCGTCGATCGAGGCGATCCGCCGGCTCTCGCGGCGGCTGCACGGCGCGTGCGGCCTGCCCTACCGGCTGCGCGACGCGAACGTGCCCGAGGCGAAGCTGCCCGACATCGCGCGCGCGGCGATCAACGACGGCTCGGTGACCTACAACCCCGAAGACCTGACCGTGGACGAGGCGCTCGCGATGCTCAAGCGGGCGTATTGATCGCGCGAAGGAGAGCGGCAGTTGGTGAAGATAAAAGCCAAGACGCAGGGTCGCTTGCGCATTGCGAGAGTGGAAGCGCCGCCCGACCGCTCGACGGGAAACGTCTTTATCGAGCGCGTTGTGCTCAGGAATTTTAAAAGCATCGAATCGTGCGAAGTTCACCTGAAACCGCTCACGATCCTGATCGGGCCCAACGGAGCGGGGAAGAGCAACTTTCTCGACGCTCTGCGTTTCGTTTCCGAGGCGTTGAAACATAGCGTTGACGACGCCTTGACGTTGCGGGGTGGATTCGGGCAGATTTTCAGAAAGTCACAAAAATCGTCGGAAACGTTCGGAATCCGGCTCGACTGTCGATTCGCGAATTTTGGCTCGGGGTTTTTCGCGGTCGAAATCGCTTCCAACCGAAGTGGAACAGAGTACACGATTCGTCGGGAGGAGTGTCGCGTACGCATCGACGGAAGCGATCTCTTTTACAGGGTTTCCAACGGAAAATTGGCTGAAGCCTGCTGGGAAAAACTGCCTGAGCCGTCGGATGGGCATCTGTACCTGAACATGCTCGCCGGATTCCCGGGTTTTGAGACGGTGCACCGATCGCTTTGCGGCATGGGTTTCTACAACATCCTTCCGGACGAGATGCGGAAGATTGTGATGCCCGATGTCAGCGACCTTCTGAAGACTTCGGGATCGAATATCGCCGGAGTCTTGCGACGGTTGTCGACGCGGAGTCGAGACACAAGGGTCGTCATTCTCGAATATCTCCAGCATATCCTTAGCGATCTTCAGGATGTCCGAGTGCGCCGATTCGGTTTTCGTCAGACGATCGAGTTCACGATGAGATCGCAGGGCGCACCGGGGCGTTCGTCGAAGCTCTCCGCGCAGAGCATGTCGGATGGGACGCTTCGAGCGCTCGGTGTGCTCACGGCAATCTTTCAGACACGTCGAGATGGGACACCCGCAATGCTGATCGGGATCGAGGAGCCCGAAACGGCTCTGCACCCCGGTGCCGCCGGCGTCCTGCTCGACGCACTACGAGCGGCGTCCGCACGGACACAGATCGTCGTCACCAGTCACAGCGCGGATCTTCTCGACAACAAAGATCTGGACCCGGATTGCCTTCTGTCGGTCGTGCTCAAGAACGGCGCAACGCGCATCCTTCCCATCAATGCCGTGGATCGCGGCGCGATCATCGAGCGACTGTTCACCGCCGGCGAGTTGCAGCGAATGAACCAGCTTCAGCCCGACGAGAAGTCCTTTGAGAGAGTCCGAAAAGAGCAACGACGCATTTTCGACTGATGTCCACGGCATTTTCCATCGTTCCCATCGTCGAAGGTCATGGCGAAGCGAGCGCCCTGCCAACGCTGATCCGCCGTATCATGGGAGCGCGCACGATCAATATCTTGGACGCCATCCGTAAGAACAGAGCATGGCTGCTGACGGAAAGAGAGAACAACCTGGAGCGCACGGTTGAATTTGCCGCCCGCAAAGTG
Organism: uncultured bacterium; assembly: GCA_964586775.1. Lineage (GTDB taxonomy): Bacteria > Lernaellota > Lernaellaia > JACKCT01 > JACKCT01 > JADLEX01. Next base: position 47,188 of record CAZPJD010000302.1, read on the forward strand.
CGCCCCGCCGGAGCGGTTCTGCTGCTTCTCGATGCGGACGACGCCTGTCCGAAGCAACTCGCACCTCGCCTCATTCGACGCATCCATGCCGCCGTCTCCGACGTTCCCGTCGGCGTCGTTCTGGCAAAGCGGGAGTATGAAGCGTGGTTCCTCGCGGCGGCCGAATCCATTCGCGGCAAGCGTGGACTTCGCGGCGATCTGGAATCCCCGGAAAACCCCGAAGCGATCCGCGACGCGAAGGGGTGGCTAGCGACGAGGATGGGGCGCGCGCGATCATACTCGGAGACGACCGACCAGCCCGCATTGACCGCACTATTCGATTTGGAGCTGGCGACGGGCCGATCACCTTCGCTCGACAAGCTCGTGCGTGAACTGCGGCGGATCTGCCCGACGCCTTCGTGACGCCGGGTTGCACCACGCGGTGTGTTTCATTACATTGACATCGAGTGTGCCGCTTCTTTTTCGTGCCATGAATTGACGCAAATTTCGGGGCGGAGGGTCGCGCGATGTCGGACGACCACGAACATCACGGCGGGACCGTTTCGTCCCCGAGCGCCGTCCCCGCGCCGCCACCATCCGGCCGACGCAGAGCGCTATTCGTCATCGCCGCGCTCGTCGCCGCGCTCGTCGTGATCTCGCTCGTCGCCGAAGCGGGGCTGCGTTTCAGCCGTATGCGCGCGCGTTGGGAAACCGCCCAAATCGTCATCCCCGATCCGTGCAAGTCGCTCATCTTTCTCACGATGGGTGATTCGATGACGTGGGGCCTCGGCGCGGACCACGCAACGCAATCCTACCCCGCGCGCTTTCCCGATCACTTCGAGGAGCACTACCGCCTGCTCGACGCGAAGACGGTGAACCTGGGCGTGCCGGGGACGAATACGTCCGAGGGCACCAATATGTTGCGGGCGTTTCTGGATGAGCACCCGAACCCCGGCATCGATTACGCGCTCATCATGTACGGCGTGAACAACCGCTGGAACCTGCACGAGGCGACGTTTTGGGAGTGGGACGAGCGCGCCCGCGACGCGAACTACGGCGAGTTTCTCAACAGCAAGCTGCAGCTCGACAAGGTCTTCAAGATCGCGGCGCAAAACCGCGCCGAGGCCGCGCGCGAGATCACCCAAACGCAGGGCGGCGCGTTCCGTCGAGCGCTCGACGAGCACGGCTGGGACATGTTCTTCAATTCGTTCGAGGACGAGCTGCTCTCGCGGTGGATCGAGCGCGATCTGGCGACGATCATCGGCATCCTGAAGGGCATCGGTGCCGAGCCGATCCTGCTGACCTACCACTACGACCGTTTCGGTCACCTCAACGATATCATCCGCCGCGCGGCCGACGCAGCCACGGTGCCGATCGTCGAGGTCGAACAGCCGATGACCTTCTACGCAGGCCGCAAGTTCTTCGACAAGGACTTTTTCCACCTCAACGAGCACGGATACGACGAGCTCGCCGGGCGCATCGCCGACGGCCTGGGTTCCAACGACTGGCGCGACGCCCTGTGGGAGCGTTGGAAGACCAAGCAGGAGGCGTGCCGCGCCCGAAACTGAAGCGCAATGCGCCGCGTCCTTTCCCGAAGTCCTGGAAACGCCCACCGAGGATGCGGCGGCGCGGTGCGTTGAAGGCGCGTTCGCGGCGCGGCCGCCGTCCTGAGCGCCCCGAGAGCCTTCGCGGCGACACCGCCGGTTATCGATCTCGCGGCAAACATCCGTATTTGAACTGAATTCCTCCAATTTCCCATGTCGAAGTGTCCTCCAACGGTTTGAACCGGAACTCACTCCCCATGACGCCCCCGGAACTTTTTCCGCATGCATCCGCGGGTGTCGCGCGATTGACATCGGAGCGTGTCGTCTTAAGGTATCGCGCGCCGTTCGTGCGGCGACGACGCCCGCCATCGGCGTGAGGACGACGCGGAGCGGAACGTAGAAAACGGAGCGCGGCGTTTCGCCATGTACTGGGAATACGAACCGCCCAAGCGGCGGTACATTTTTCAGATCACGATCGCGGTCTCGATCGGGCTGCACGTGCTCGTCTGGGCGGGGCTCACGCACCTGGGCACGCGCCCTGCGGCCGATTCGTATCTGGTGCAGCTCGTCGTGGCGCGGGGAATGATGCGCGCCACGCCGCCGCCGCCGACCCCGCCGCCGGCCACGCCCACGCCGCCGCCCACCCCCAAACCCACCCCCGCGCCCACGCCGGTCGCGCCGCCGCCCAACCAAGAGACGAAGAATCCCGACGCCGAGCCGCCCAAGCCGGTCTTCGGCGTCACCGAGGAATCGGTCGTCGAGGATTCGAGCTTCGCGGTGCGCGTCGGCAACACGCTGATGCAGGCGCAGGAGAAGGATTTCACCGACCCGTCGAAGGTGAAGCCCTATGCGCCGCAACCGGTCAAACAACAGGCGATCAAGGCGAACGCGCCGCCCAAACTGCGTTCGAAGGTCGATCCCGAATACCCGGCGCTGGCGCGAAAAGCCGGGCGCGAGGGGCGCGTGGTGCTGCGCGTACTGATCGGCGCGGACGGCCACGTGAAGTCCGTGACCGTGGTGCGCGCCGAGCCGCCGGATTTCGGGTTCGAGCAAGCCGCCGTCGAGGCGGTTCAGCAGTGGGTGTATTCGCCGCCCGGGGAGGGCGTCGACACCTGGTTCTTCCAGCCGGTGCGTTTCTCGCTGGAGGAGTGACCGGGCGCCCGCAACGGACGCCGCGGTCCTCCGCACTCAATCAGCAGCCGCAGACCGAATCGCCGTCGTCGTCATCGTCGTCCGCCGGCTGCGTATCGTCGTCAGACGTATCGTCGTCCGCCGTGTCGTCGTCGGTCGCGTTGTCATCGGCATCGTCATCCGTCGTATCGTCATCGACATCGTCGTCGGAGTCGTCGTCGGGATACCAATCGTCGTCGTCCGCGTCGTCATCCGAGTCGTCGTCGTCGCTGTCGTCGTCCGTCGGGTTGCACGGATCGTAAGTGAGCGTGGCGCTCATCTCGTGCGGGCCGTTCGGCGATCCGACGTCGCCCTCGATCAACACCTCGACCGTATTCTCGTTGGTGTTCACCGGCGTCGCGTTGAACGAAAAGATCGCCGTCTCGCCGTCGGCGAGCCCGCCGCCGGGGCCGGCGGTGCGCGTGAAGACCCACTGCACGCCGTTGCCGTTGGGGTAAGGCGTCGCGAACCAGAAGCCGTCGATCGACTGCGGCGGCGGCACGAAGAGGTCGCCGAGCACCCACGAGTCGCCGAAGCTCACGTCCACGAAACGCAGCGTCTCGCCGTCGGGCGAGTCGTATTCCACCGAAATCTCGAAATACGACTCCGTCGCGCCGTCGAGGCACTCGGGCCCGGGATTCGAGATCACCGTGCCGGAGCCGATCGCCGCCACGAACGCGCACGGAACCAAGAGCGCAAACACCGCCATCCACATCCGTTTCATGTCATTCCTCCGCGAGGGCCTCATGTCATCATAACGCGAGCGATGAACTTCGTTCAAGCAAACTGGAATTGCGTTGGTTATTGTTCAGCCGCGCGTCGCGTCGATCGTCGCCAGCCAGGATTCGAGAGCGTCGAGCTTCGGTCGATCGCTTGGCATGAGCCGCCCCTCCGCGTCCAGCGTGCGGAGAAGGTCTAGCGCTCGATGCAAGCGAAGTCCCGCGTATCGCGGATCGACGGTCGATGTTTTCACAAGGGAAACGACAAGGTCCACGGCGCGATCGGCCCGGCCCGGCTCCGCCGTCGCCAGACGCTCACGGATGTCCAGGGATTGCTCGAAGTACCGCTTCGCGTCCTCGCCGCGGCCCAGCGCGCTCATGAGATCGCCGAGCCGCTCGAACGACACCGACAGGTCGCGTTGGTAGTCGGCCCGGCCCGGCTCCGCCGTCGCCAGACGCTCCGCGATGTCCAGGGATTGCTCGAAGTATCGCTTCGCGTCCTCGCCGCGGCCCAGCGCGCTCATGAGATCGCCGAGCCGCTCGAACGACACCGACAGGTCGCGTTGGTAGTCGGCCCGGCCGGGTTCGGCCTTCGCGAGGCGCTCCATGATTTCCACGTTTCGCAGGGCATAGGTCAGCGCGTCCACCGTTCGGCCGTGCAAAGACAGCACGAACGCCAGCTCGTCGAATGCAACGGCGACCGTGTGTGGATCGTCGAGCGACTCGGCGAGGGGCATGACTTGGCCCCTCAGTACCGTTTCCGCCTCTTCGAATCGGCGACGGGCGACGAGCGATCGGACGGCGCGCTGAAGCAGGGCGAGCCGGGCTCGGCGCTCGTCCGGGTGGTCCGATCCGGCGAAGACGTCGGCCAGATCGAGGTAGTATTCCGGCTCTTCGAAGTCGGATGCCGCTGGCGTCTCGTCGGTGGACGGGTGCGTCCCGATATCGGAAATCGGGGGCAACGGCGGGCTCGGGAAACGAAATACCCGCTCGCGGATCGACCAAAGATCGGGAGCGTGCCGGGCGATGAGGGCGGCCAGTTCGTTCGAGCCGGCCAAGGCGATGACGTGGGGGACGTCGCGCGCGACGAG
>CAZPJD010000303.1:0-15948 GCA_964586775.1 uncultured bacterium
CGGGGCAATGGCGATGTTTCCTTGGGTCGTGCTTTGTGTGTGAAGGAGGGAGCCCTGTCCAGCCGGCTTTCGCCCGCCTTTCCGGGGGATGGCCTTGCGGCTTTTCCCGTCCAACCAACAAGCGCACCCTAAACCGCCGGGGAAAAAGCCGGTATGACTTGCGTCATCAAGAGGTCGGTTCGGCTGTCGATCACGATCCGGAGGAAAAGGCCGAGCCCGAGGCTACTCAACCTTTTGATTATCCACGGCTTTTGTCGTCGCGAACAGGTGCCGACGCAGGAAGTCGGCCATTTTTGGGTAGGCGTCGAGCCGGTTTTTCAGCTTCGTCAGCCCGTGGCCCTCGTCGGCATAGAGCAGGTATTCCACGTCGCGACCGTTCGCCTTGACCGCCGCGACCATCTGCTCGGCTTCATTGGTCGGCACGCGCGGATCGTTCGCGCCCTGGATCACCATCAGCGGCGCGGCGATGCGATCGGCCTTGTGCACGGGGCTGATGGAAACGAGAAACTCGCGGTCGTTCGCGAGCGATCCATACTCCGCCTCGCGCAGCGGCCTGCGCCACGGGCCGGTTTTTTCGAGAAAGGTCTCGAAGTTGCTGATGCCCACGATCGAGACCCCCGCCGCCCACAGATTCGGATACTCGGTGAGCCCCGCGAGCACGACCCAGCCGCCGTAGCTGCCGCCGATCACGCCGATGCGTTTTTCGTGGATCCATCCGCTCTTTTTCAAATACTCCGCGCCCAGCGCGTAGTCGCGCAGCGAGTTCATGCGGTTGCGCTTGTCGTCGAGCGTCAGATAGGTCTTGCCGTAGCCCGCGCTGCCGCGCACGTTGGCGGCGAGGATCGAAACCCCGCGCGAGAGGAAATACTGGAAGAGGGGCGAAAAGGTCGGGCGCTCCTGCGCCTCGGGCCCGCCATGCGCGTAGACCAGCGCCGCGCCGTTGCCGTCGCGCTGCGCATCGCGCGGGCGATAGAAATACGCGGGCACCACGAACGCCCCGTGCCCGGGATACTTCACGAACTCCGGTTCCACGAAACTCGCGGGGTCGATTCCCGCCGTGTCCGATTGCGTGAGGCGGCGATTGGTGCCCGAGGCGATGTCGAAAATCCACAGATCCGACGGCGCGGTGGGCGAGGTGAACGAATACATCAGCTTCTTCGCGTCGGGCGAAAACGCAAAGCGCGTCACCACGCCGCCGGTGAGCGGGATCTGGCCGAAGGTCTTCTGCTGGTCGATATCGACGAGAAAGGGCTTCGAGTAACCGTTGACGTTCAGCGAATACGCCATGAACTTGCCGTCGCGGCTGATGTCGAGCCCCTCGGCGTCCCACATCGCGGCGTCGAGAAAGTCCACAATCCCGCGCCGCAACCGAAACAGCGCGAGCTTCGCGAAGTCCTGCGTCAGATTCGAGACGACGTAAAAATTCTTGCTCTCGAAGGGCCACACGATCTGCGTGTAGGTGGCGTAACCGGTGTGCGGCGTCAGATGGCGGTCCTTGAGCGATTCGAGTTCCACCAGATACAGGTTGTTGTTGAGGTTCGATTCCCAGTTGGTGACGACGAGATACCGGTCGTTCCACGACCACGCGGCCACCTCGTTCATGCCGTCCTGCTCGAAGACCCGCCGCGCCTTTCGCGTGGCCACGTCCATCACGTACACATCGAACCACCGCTCGTCGCGCTCGTTGCTCGCGTACGCGATGTGGCGCCCGTCGTGCGACCACGCCCCGAAGGTGTGGATGACCTTGGGGTTTTGCGTGAGCGGCCGGATGCCCGTGCCGTCGCCGTTCATCAAATAGATCTGCGTGCGCTCGTTGCCGCCCTCGTCCATGCCGAAGGCGATGACGTCCTGCGTGGGCGAGTATTCGGCAAACGCCACGCGCTCCTTGTAATCCGTCAGTTGCCGCGCGTTGCCGCCCGACGCGGGCACCTGCCACACCTGATCGGTGCCGCTCACGTTCGTCAGATAGACGACGCGCCGCCCGTCCGGCGACCACGACCCGCCCTTGGCCGAGCGGATGTTCAGGTACTGCTCGATCGAATACGTCCCCTCATCGGCGAGCGCCACGCCGATACCCGCCAGCCAAATCGCGGCGACGAGGAGGATGGTAAGGAAGCGGATCGAAAAAGGTTGGCAACGCATCGCGGGCTCCGTGGGCGCGGGGGAAATCGAGGACGGGACCGTATCGGGCGCGGCGCGGCGTTGTCAATCGCGATCGGGTCGCGCGCCTTGAAGTCGCGCGGCGGCGGCACTAATGTGGCGCGGTTTTTCGGGCGAATTGTCGCCGGTTTTGGGAGCGTGCGTTGGACTGGCTCTGGTCGATTCTGCCGATGGTGCCCACCGTGGTGGCGCTGATCGACTATTTCCGCCGCCGGCCCGAGCTGTACTGGTTCTTCATCATCGTCTTTTTCCCCACGCTCGGCCCCATCGTTTATTTCCTCGTCGTGGTGCTGCCGCACTCCGCCGTCGAGGGGGCGGTGTCGATCACGCTCTCGGAGCGGCGGCGCAAGAAGGAGCTGGAGGCGCGGATCGGGCAGTCGCCCCTGCCGGGGCTGCTGGCCGAGCTGGGCGAGCTTTACTACAAGGACGGCCAGTTCGAGCCCGCGGCGAAGTATCTGGCCGAGGCGCTCGAAAAAGGTATCGACCACCTCGAGGCGCGCTTCTATCTGGGCCTTGCGTGCGAGCGCCTCGGGCGCACGCGCGACGCCATCGACCACCTCGTCAAGGTCGTGCGGGCCGATCCCAAATTCCGCTACATGGAGGCGCTGCTCGCGCTGGGCCGCAATCTCGAGGCCGATGGGCAGCTTCGCGACGCCGAGGCGGCCTACCGCCAAGTGCTCCAGACGCACACCTACGCCGAGGCCCGCGCGCGACTGGCGGATCTGCTGGAGAAGAAGGGGCAGACCGCCGAGGTGCGCAAGCTCTACGAGCTGATTGTCACCGATTCGATGGGGCAGCCGCGCTACATCCGCCGCCGCGAAGCCCCCTACATCCGCAAAGCCAAGCTCTGGCTCAAGACGCACGCGTCTTAACGGTTACGACGCACGCGTCGTGAAATTCGCGTCGCGCTCTATTTGAGCGAATCGTATTCCTCGCGATAGGCGCGCACGGTGCGGGCGAGGCCGTCTTCCAGCGTCACGGCGGGCGTGTAGCCCAGCGTCTTGACCGCGAGGTCGATGACGGCGCGGCTATGGCGGATGTCGCCCGCGCGCGGCTCGGCGTGCACGGGCCGGATGTCGCTGGCGAGTTCGGCGCGCACGAGCTCGGCCAGGCGGTTCACGCTTGTCCCCACGCCGGTGCCGACGTTGAAGACGTGTGCGCCCGGCGGCGCGGCGTGCGCGGCCTTCAGGTTCGCGGCCACCACGTTTTCGACGTACACGAAATCGCGGGTCTGCTCGCCGTCGCCGAAGATCGTCGGCGCAACACCGTCGAGAAACGCCTTGGCGAAGAGCGGAATCACCGCGGCGTAGGGCGAGGCGGGGTCCTGCCGCGGCCCGAAGACGTTGAAGTAACGCAGGCCCACCGTGTCGAGGCCGTAGCACGCCGGGAAGATGCGCCCGTACAGCTCGGACGCGAGCTTGGACGCCGCGTAGGGCGAGAGCAGCGCGCCCGCGTCGGTCTCGGCGAGGGCCGGTTTGTCGGTGTCGCCGTAAACCGCGCACGAACTCGCATAGACCACGCGGCGCGCGCGCGCGTCGGCGGCGGCGCGAAAGACGTTGAGCGAGCCGGTGACGTTGACCTCGTGGCACGCGATGGGGTCGGCGATGCTCGCCGGCACCGAGACGAAGGCGGCCTGATGAAAGACCGCCTCGACGCCGTCGCAGGCCGCGCGGCACAGCGCCGCGTCGCGGATGTCGCCCTCGATGAACTCGACGTCGAGCCCGTCGAGGTTGACGCGGCGGCCCGTGGAGAGGTTGTCGACGACGCGCACCGCGTGCCCGCCCGCCAGCAGGGCGCGCACGATGTGGCTGCCGATGAAACCGGCGCCGCCGGTGACGAGGTAGCGGGTCATGGTGCCTCGCGGAGAAGGTGTGCGCAGTATACGGAGGCGGGCGGGACGGTCAAAGGGGAATTGCGTTTGTTGGCCACGTGCTATGGACACACCTCGGAATGCGCGCTTGACGAAACGGGGCTCTTTGGCTATATCGCGTAGGCTTCGCGGCTCGCGGGAATAGCTCAGTGGTAGAGCATCGCCTTGCCAAGGCGAGGGTCGCGGGTTCAAATCCCGTTTCCCGCTCATCTCAGGCCCCGGAAATCCATGGGTTTCCGGGGATTTTTCGTTTCCCTGTCGCCGCGCGGAATTGATGACGGCGGGCGGATTTGCGGGTCGAATTTCCGCGATGACGCACCGCGGTGCCGGGAGGTCGCGGCTCATGATCACCATCGGCGACGACACTGTTCGACTCGAGATCGACCCCATTCTCGGCGCAAGCTGGCGCAGCTTCGCGGTTTTCCGGCGCGGGAAATGGATCGAGCTGGCGCGACCGAGCCCCCCGACGCTGACGCGCTCGACCGACGCCGCGAGCTACTCGATGTTTCCCTACTCGAACCGGATTCGCGATGGGCGATTTACCTTCGAGAGTGAGGCGTATCAACTGCGCGACGCGGATCGCCACGCGCTTCACGGCGACGTGCGCGAGCGACCGTGGTCGATCCGCGAGGTGAACGCGCCGGCGCTTCGGCCCTTCGCGTGCACATTCCTTTTCGACTCGCGCGATTTCCCCGATTTCAACTATCCGTTTCCCATGACGATCGAGATCACCTGGCTCGCAATGCGCGGCGCGGTGCAGGGTTTTGGCCGCATCGAAAACGTCGGCGAACGCACGATGCCGTTCGGCGGCGGTTTTCACCCCTATTTTTTGCGCGACCCCGCCGGGCTCGGCGACGACCTGCAACTCCGTTTCGAAGCGCCGCACGTCTACGACATGGAGCCCGAGACCCCGCTGCCCGTCGCGTTGGCGCAGTCTCGAGAGCGCAAGCTCAACTTCCGCCGCTCGCGCTTCGTGCCCTTCGGCCTCGACCACTGTTTCGGCGGGTGGGACGGCCTCGCCGTTTTGAATTGGCCGAAAACCGGGCTGTCGCTGCGAATTCGCACGGCGCCCAAAGGCTGGTTCGATCACCTGGTCGCCTATTCGCCGAATGGAAAGTCTTTCGTCGCGGTCGAGCCGGCGGCGAACGCCAACGACGCTTTCAATCTCATCGAGACACTTCAAGGGGCGTATCCGATCAAGACCCTCGCGCCCGGGACATCCGCCGAATTTCAGGTCGAGTTCGAGGTCCACGGAATCACCGCCTGGTGACGGATGGTCGCGTGATTCGTATCGTCGTTTTCCAACGTGTCGCGATCGGCTTGGTTCTTCTCGCGGGTGTGGCGACGTCTCTCGTGGGTCGCTCGCATGCGGATCCGGTGCTTATCGGTCGGGGTGTCCTCGCGGGCGATCCGAAGCTCGGCTGGGTCGATCCGTTCATCGGGACCGGGGGCTGGGGATTCGGCGCGGGCAGCATGTTCCCGGGTCCGCAAACGCCGAACGGGATGATCCGACCCGGCCCGGACACGTCGTTCGATCACGTGGCGTGGCCGTGGCAGCACTTCGCGGGCTACTGGCACGAAGACACGCACATCCGGGGATTCTCGCAGACCCGCTTGGTCGGCGTCGGCATGAACGATCAAGGAGTCGTTCGCCTCATGCCGACGCTGGGCTTCGATCGCGCGAAGAAGAGGGAATCGGGGTACCGGCAACGATTCTCCCATGAGCGCGAACTGGCTCGCGTGGGGTACTACGCCGTGGAACTCGAGCCGAGCGGCATCGGCGTCGAAATCGCATCCGGCGATCGCGCCGCCATGTATCGATTTTCATTTCCCGCCTCTTCCGCGCCACCCACCGTGATTCTCGACGCGGGCGCGGCGATCGTGGCGCGACACGTTCGCGGCGCGACGGTCGAGATCGATCCGCCCGCACGCGAGGTGCGGGGCGTGGTCGATCTGGTCGGCGATTTCAGCGGGGCATATGGCGGGATGCCGACGTACTTCGCGATTCGTTTTTCCGAGCCCTTCATCGACTGGGGTGCGTTCCGTGATGGCGCGGTTCGGCCGAGGGCGGTCGCGGCCGAAGGTCCGGCGTCCGGCGCGTATGTGCAATTCGGCGGCGCGCGGGTGACGGCGGCCGTGGGCATCTCGTATATCGACATTGCCCACGCCCGGGCGCATCTCGATGTGGATCTGCCGGGCTTCGATTTCGATCGGACGGTCGCGGCGAGTCGCGAGAAGTGGACAAAGAAACTCGGACTCGTCGAGGCGAGCGGCGGTACGGTGCGCGAGCGAAGGATTTTTCACACCGCGCTCTACAACGCGTTTCGCATGCCGACGTTGATGACGGAAAACGGCGAAGAGTATGCGGCGTTCGACGGAAAAACGACGCGGACCCAAGGTTTCACGTACCATTCCGACCTGTCCCTTTGGGACACGTATCGTACCGTGCATCCGCTCCATCAGTTGATCGATCCCGATCTGAATCGCGATCTGGTGAAGTCGCTCGTCGCCATGGCGCGGGCCACGGGGCGTTTTCCGGTCTGGCCGATGGGGCGAGGCGACGGCGCTTGCATGATCGGCACGCACGCCGACTCGGTGATCGCCGAGGCGGCGGTAAAGGGACTACGTGACGAGGATCTCGAACTCGCGCTGCGGATGATGGCGAACGACGCGCGAACCGACCGCGACGACGCGGCCCACTACGTCGCGCACGGATACTGCGCCGCGGATCGCACGGACAAAGCGGTGTCGAAGACGCTGGAGTATGCCTACGACGACGCGTGCGTCGCGGCGCTCGCCGGCGTGCTGGGCGATCGGGAGGCCGCCGCTCGGTTTCGCATGCGTTCGCAAAACTACCGCCACGTGTGGGACGCGCGGGTGGGATACTTCCGCGCGCGGCGGTCGGACGGATCGTTTCCGGGGGCGTTCCGGCGTCGCTGGGTCTTCGATCGCGACTACGTCGAGGGCAACGCGGATCATTGGCGCTGGTTCGTGCCACACGATCCCGACGGGCTGGCGAAGCTTCTGGGAAGCCGGGACGAGGCCGTGCAAAGTCTCCGGCAATTTTTCGAGGACGGCGTCGGCGCCCGCGACACCATGCATCCCGACCGGGCGTATTGGCACGGCAACGAACCCGACATCCACGCCGCGTATTTGTTCAATCGATTCGGGCGACCGGATCTGACGCAGCGTTGGGTTCGCTGGATCATGGAAAACAAATACGCCGCGGCCCCGGACGGGCTCGACGGCAACGACGACGCGGGGACGCTCTCGGCGTGGTACGTATGGTCGGCGCTCGGGCTATATCCGCTCGATCCGTGCTCGGGCAACTACGAGCTGGGATCGCCGATCTTTTCGCGCGCGGTGGTTCATCTGCGCGGCGGCGATCTGGTCATCGTGGCCGACCATCACGGCCCCGATCGCCCCTTCGTCTCGCGCGTCGAGTGGAACGGCACACCGCTCGGGCGCACCTGGGTGAGCCACGACGAAATCGCGCGCGGCGGCGAATTGAAGTTCATCATGTCGGCGACCCCGGGCGGAGTTGACCCGCACGTCCTTCGGGGCCAAAACCGACCGGACTGATCACCGCCGTGTCCGGAGTGCCGTTGGCCATCGTGCCGCTCGTTTGGCTCGCGATCGGATTCCTCGCCGCGATCTCGTTCGCGCCAAAGGCGACGCTCGTCGAACGCGCCGCATATACGCTGCTCTTCGGCGTCGGCGTCGTACCACTGCTGGCCGTCGCGCATGCGTTTCTGGCGCCGGCGTTCGTCACCAACACCTCGCTTCTGGTCGCCACCGCGGTCGCCGCGATATTTTTTGTGGTGCTCGCCTGGCGTCGGCGCGCGGCGGTCTGTCGAACGGAGCCGGCGATGCGTTGGGACGCCGCCGTCATCGCGCTTTGCGTGCTCGTCGCAGCCATCGCGTGGCGGCATTACAACGATGCGGAATTCGTGCTCGCCCTCGCGTCGTATCTGCAGCGCGGCGAGGCCGAATGCTTCTACATGCAGACCTTCAAGCTCGTCGGGGCGCTGCACCCCGGCGGGATCCGCACGTCCCTCGCCGAGGCGTACGACATCATCAGCACGCCCGGCAACGTCGTCTTCACATCGGCGTTTCTCCCCGTCTTCGGCCGACATGCGTTTCACGTCATGTACGTCGTGTTTCAGGTGCTGGCGTTCGGTTTTTCGTATCTGCTCGCCCTCGCATGGACCGAAAAACCGCTCGCCGCGATCGTCGCGGCCGCGCTCGTGGTGCTCAGCCCGTATCTGCTGTGGATCGAGGTACTCGATCGCAACGTGATCGCCTTTACGCTCGGCGCGGCGCTGCTCCACGCGGCGTGGACGCGCGACGAAAGAGTGGGCTTTTTGGGTCTTCTCTGCGGCCTGTGCGCGGGAACTGGTTTGCGCTTTTTGTGGATTGTGGGCGTTTTGCCGATCGCGCTCATTTTTTTGGTGAGGAAACGATCGGGCAGATCGCTTGCGAAATTCGCCCTCGTCGCGGCGGCGACGTTTGCGTTCAACCTGCCGCACCTGTCGTGGCACGGCCTGCACACGCTGGGCGAGACGACCCCCGCGTGGAAGCTTGCGCTCGATGCCCTCCTGCATCCCTCGCGAACGCCGCTCGTGCCGCTCCCCAACGCCGCATGGTACGGCGCTCAGATGCTCCGTTCTTTCGGCGTTGCGTCGCTGGCGCTGGCGCTGGCCGGAATGATCGATCTGAAACGCCGTTGCACCGCGCGGTTCGCGATCCCATTTCTGATATTCGTGCCGATACTCTTTGTTCTCGCCACGCAGCGCGACTGGATCGAGGCCGACAAGCTGCGCATTCTCGTCTCGGCGTTCCCCGCGCTCGTCGTCTGGATCGCCGCGGGCGTCGCGAGTTTGATGGATCGCGAAGCGCGTGCGGCTCGTTGGGGGACGGTGGGAATCTGCGCGATGGTCGTGGCGGCGGCGGGTCTGGGGATGAGGGCGTGGAACGCCCCGATGGACGAGGGGACTCGCCACCGCAAACCCGTCTATCAAGGCGATTCGGACGCGTACTCCAACTTCTACCGCGGCGAGTTCTCGCGGTTTCGACTGTGGCCGCGATATGCGTCGCTCGCCGACAAGCTCCATTGGAATCGCAAGCAGGGCGAATCGCTCATCGTCGCGCGGACGCTGTTGGGTGAGGGCGGTTCGCCGCGCGTTGCGGAGCATCCATGGGTTCGCGCGGCGTTTGCCGATGCCCTGAAGACGCAGACTCCGAAAGTCGAATATTCCGGGCGTTTCCGCTCCCTGACCGTCGATCTCGAACGCCTCGTGACGGACCCGCCTGCCGCGGTCCGCTCGGCCGCCGACGGGACGGAGTTCTTTGTGGATTACATTGACGAGGCGAGCGTGCTGGACGTGTACCACAAGTCCGTTCCCGTTTCGTGGCAGCCGGAGCCGCTCACCGTGACCGTGCTGCCCGGCAAACCGGAGTTCCATGCCTTGGGCGAACTCCCGATCGAGATCAACGCCTTCGTGAGCTACGGCAAGGACGAGGTGGGATTCGAGCGGGTGAACCTGATCCATCTGGGAACGCAGAACCGCAAGCCGGTCGCCTTCGACACCGGCCTGACGGCGCTGCCGCAAACCGACGCCTCGCCCGTCATTTCGCTGCGCGTTCCGGCGGAAGTGCGCGTAATCATTCGGTATTGGATCGTGGATTCGGCCAAGGGGACGCCCCACCGGATCGATTCGTGGGTGATCGAACCGGGCGAGAGCGACCCCCAAATCGGGTTCTTTCCGCTCGAACCGGAGTCCTATTTGTAGCATGTCCGAAAATTTCCGGTAATTTCGCTTGCCAAGGGCGCAGGAATTTGCAATAATCCAATTGCTTCTATTTCTTCGGACGGATGGGAAGCGGCATGACGAAGAAGGTTTTCACGACGGGCGAGGTGGCCAGGCTGCTGGGCATCAACATCAACACCGTCATCAAGTGGTTCGACGACGGCGAGATCGAAGGCTTTCGTCTGCCCAACGGCAGCGGTCGTCGAATCCCGCTGGCCAACCTGCTGCGTTTCATGAGCTTCCACGGAATCCCTTACGACCTGCTCGAGGAATCGACGCCCATGCGTCGTCGCCACCGCCGCGTAAATTGCGAGTGGAACGGCCGCGTCTCGGTGGTAAACGGCCACGAATACGGCCCCTACGAAGCGCACATCGCCGACGTTTCGCGCGGCGGCGCGCGGATTCGCGTCGTCGGTCAGACGCTCTCGATTCCGATGGGCGAGCACACGGTCACCCTCGGCCTCACCGACGGCCCCCTTTCCGGCACGGTCATGCACGGGCGCATCGCCCACCTCGCCGGTCAAGACGACGGCCTGACGGTCGGCGTCGAGTTCCAGCACCTCGGTGACGACGACACGATCCGCATCGAACGTTTCGTCGAGACGCACGCGTAACCGCCCGCGCTCGATTTCGCTTTACGCCCGAGCGATCTACCCCCTATCATGACCGCGTTCGTGCGCTTCGACGCGTCCGGATCACCTCGTGAAATTTCCTTTGGGGGCCGTGCATGAGTGGGGACCAGGTCGCCCGCGAGCGTCACGAGCGCGCCATTACCATCGCCGGGGCGGGCGGATTCGAGGCGGCGATCACGACGGGTGCGATCCCCACGCGGATCGACACGACACTCGCCGAACTGATCGTGCTCGGGCTTCTTCGCCAAAACGTCTCGCGCTACATCACCGTTCTCGGGCACGGTTCGACGGAACTGGGTGAAGTGCTGCGCATCTACGAAGGCGCGGGGCTCGTGCGCACCTTCGGCGTGCGTAGCGAGATCGAGGCGTCGCACGCGGCGGCGGCGCTGCGTTGGGTGAGCGGCGAAAAGGCTGCCGTGGTCACGTCGATCGGCCCAGGCGCGTTGCAGGCGCTGGCCGCGTCGCTTGCGCCCGCCAGCGACGGGCTCGGCGTGTGGTACCTCTTCGGCGACGAGACCACGCACGACGAAGGTCCCAATATGCAGCAGATCCCGCGCGAGGAGCAGGGGCTCTTCACACGGTTATGCGCAACGATGGGCGACGCCTACTCGCTGCACACGCCATGGGCGTTGGGAACGGCGCTGCGTCGCGGGCTCGCGCGCGTGGACGATCCGCATGTCCCCGGCCCGTTTTATCTGCTGATGCCCCTCAACACGCAGCCCGCCGAGCTCGCCGGATTTCACCTCGACGAACTGCCGTGCGGTACGCCGCCATCCATCGGCGCATCGCAGGACGAGCGCGCGTACCGCGATGCTGCAAACGCGATTCGCGGCGCTCATCGCGTGGTCGTCAAGATCGGTGCGGGAGCGCGCTTTGCCGGCGCGTCGATCGAGCGCTTTCTGGAACTCGCGCACGCGACGGCGGTGCTTTCGCCGCGAAGCACGGGCGCGATCCCCTTCGTGCATCCGCGCAACATGCAGGTTGGCGGATCGAAAGGCAGCATCAGCGGCAACTTCGCCATGGAGCAGGCCGACCTCGTCGTCGTGCTCGGTTCGCGGGCGGTCTGCCAGTCCGACTGCTCGCGCACCGGATACCTGAACGCGCGGCACGTCATCAACATCAACACCGACGCCCGCGCGGCGATGCACTACGCCCGCACGACGGCGCTGGTGGGCGAGGCCGGACCGACCCTCGATCGCCTTTGCGCGCTACTGGAAGCGGACCCGATTCCGCGAACGCCCGAGCGGGCCGCGTGGCTCGATGCGTGCGCCGCGAAGCGCACCGAATGGGAGGCGTTCAAGCGCCTACGCTACGATTCGCCGACTCTGCATGACGTGGTGTGGGGCGGCCCGGTGCTGACGCAGCCCGCCGCGATCAAGCTCATCACCGATCTCGCCCGCGAGCGCGACGCGATCACGTTCTTCGACGCGGGCGACGTGCAGGCGAACGGATTTCAGATCGTCGAGGACGATCGGCCCGGTCGCACATTTACCGAGACGGGCGCGAGCTACATGGGCTTCGCGACGTCGGCGCTGCTCGCGACTGCGCTCTCAAGAAGCGTTCCCTACGCGGTGGTGCTCACGGGCGACGGGTCGTTCACCATGAATCCGCAAGCGCTCATCGACGGTGTGCAGCACGGCGCACGGGGGTGCGTGGTGGTGCTCGACAACCGGCGCATGGCGGCGATCTCGGGCTTGCAATGGGCGCAGTACGGGCACGATCACGCGACGAACGATGCCGTCGCCGTGGATTACGTCGCGTGGGCTTCGGCGATCGGAGGTGTGAAGGCGATCTTCGGCGGTCGAACGCCGGATGAGCTTCGCCGCGCGCTGGACGAGGCGTTCACGCACGAAGGCGTCTCGCTCGTCCACGTGCCGGTCTATTGCGGGCAGGATGAACTCGGCGGTCTCGGCGCGTTCGGGCGCTGGAACGTCGGCAATTGGGTGAACGACACGCAGCGACTGCGTCACGAGCTTGGCCTTTGATTTCCAACGAGGGGAGGGCGGCCATGAACGCGCCCACGGAGATGTTCATCGACGGGTGTTGGACCGCGGCCTCTGGCGGCGCGCGGATGGATGTGCAGAACCCCGCGACGGAAGAGGTGATTGGCAGTGTGCCGGTCGCAACCGCGGACGATCTCGACCGCGCGCTTGGCGCGGCGGACGACGCGTGGAAGTCGTGGCGCGATGTGGACGCGTGGACGCGCAGCGCAAAGATCCGCCACGTGGCCGCGATGATCCGCGAGCGAACGGAGGACATCGCGCTCGCGCTCACCACGGAGCAGGGCAAACCGTTAGCCGAGGCGCGCGCCGAGGTCCACGCCGCCGCCGATCAATTCGACTGGTTCGCCGACGAGGCGCGGCGCATCTACGGCCGCGTCATCGATGGCCACTCGCGCGCACACCGGCTGATGGTGATCCGCCAGCCAATCGGCCCGGTCGCCGCGTTCACGCCGTGGAACTTTCCCGCTCTGCTGCCCGCGCGAAAGATCGCGGCGGCGCTCGCGGCGGGGTGCTCCGTCATTCTCAAACCCGCGGAGGAAGCGCCGTACACGTCGCTGCTGCTCGCGAAAGCCTGCGAGGACGCGGGGATCCCTCCGGGTGTCGTGAACGTGGTCACGGGCGATCCCGCGATGATCAGCGCACACCTGATTCGCTCGTCCATCATCCGGAAGGTCAGCCTGACCGGCTCGGTGCCCGTGGGGCGCGAGCTGCTGCGTCTCGCGGCCGAGGGCATCAAGCCCGTCACGATGGAACTGGGCGGGCACTCGCCCGTGCTGGTGTTCGACGACGCCGACATTGAGCACGCGGCGACGGTGGCGGCCCGCGCCAAGTTTCGCAACAACGGCCAGGTGTGCATCTGCGCGAGCCGGTTTTTCGTGCAGGCGGGCGTTGCCGACGCGTTCACGCGAAGGTTCGTCGAGATCGCGAAGTCGCTTCGCGTGGGCGACCCGATGGACCCGCACACGGAGGTGGGGCCGCTCTCGAATGGGCGACGACTCGACGCCACCGAGGCGCTGCTAGGCGATGCGGTGAGTAAGGGCGCGCGCGTGGCGTGCGGCGGTACGCGTCCGCCGGGACGTGAGCGCGGGTATTTCTTTTTGCCCACGGTGCTGACCGGCGCGGACCGCTCGATGGATATCATGACGCACGAGCCGTTTTGCCCCATCGCGCCGATCGCGACCTTCACCGATCTCGACGACGGTCTCGCGCGGGCGAACGACACCGAGTACGGCCTCGCGGCGTACGTCTTCACGCAGAGTACGCGCACGGCGTTTCTCGCCGCGGAAGGCATCGAGGCCGGAATGGTGGGCGTGAACAACATGGTGATCGCGGCGGCGGAGATCCCCTTCGGCGGCATCAAGCAGTCGGGCTTCGGCCGCGAGGGCGGCAGCGAGGGCATCGAGGCGTACACGGTGACGAAGTACGTGAATTTGCTGCTTTGAGGCGTGGGGATCGAAGGAACTTGACGGAATGGCGTTGATGAAAGTCCGATTTCATGAGCACGCTTTGGAGCGAATGGCGGAGCGCGGCGCTTCCCGCGAGGAGGTCGTCGAAACGATCGAGTCGGGCGAACGATTTGACGCCAAGCACGGTCGCATCGGTTTTCGAAAGACTCTTTCGACCGATCGCATCGTTCGCGGGCGGCGGTGCCTGGGCAAACAGGTTGAAGCGATCGCCGTGGACGAATCCGGCTATCTGGTCATTACGGTGATCGTCCGGTATTTTTGAACAAGAGGACGACGGACGTGAAACTGACGTACGATCCCAAGGCGAACGTTGCGTATCTCCGATTTCATTCGACGACCCAGGGCGTCGAGAGCGTCCGCGTGTCCGACGACCTGAACGTGGACATCGCACCGGACGGTTCGGTGTACGGCATCGAGTTTCTGAATCCCAACGAGCAGTTTCGCGACGCGGAACTCGGCCGTCTGGTCTTTCAAACGGCGAGCGGCGAGCGCGAGGTGGAGATTCCGCTCGAGTCTCCGGGCGCGGGGTCGTGAATTGATCGCGCCCGTTTCCTCAAATCTCCACCAGGAACACCGTTCCGCATGACGGATCGGCACGGCATTCACGCGAATCTTGCGACCACGGGCGACGAGGCGTTTTCGCGCTACATGCGCCGGGCGTTTCTCGCGTCGATGGGCTTCGACGCCGAGGATCTGGACCGGCCCATCGTGGGCATCGCCGACACGTCGTCGGACTACGTGACGTGCCATCGCAACATGCCCGAGATCGTCGAGGCCGTGAAACGCGGCGTACTCGAGGCCGGCGGGCTGCCCTTTGTGTTCCCCACGTCGTCTCTGCACGAGATCCTCATGTCGCCGACGACGATGCTCTTTCGCAACCTGCTTGCCATGGAAACCGAGGAGATGATCCTCGCGCACCCCATGGACGCGGTGGTGCTCGTCGGCGGGTGCGACAAGACCGTGCCCGCGCAGCTCATGGCCGCGGCGTCTGCGAACGTGCCCGCGCTGGCGTGCGTGACCGGGCCGATGATGACGGGGCGCTGGCGCGGCGAGCGCCTGGGCGCGTGTACCGACTGCCGCCGCCTGTGGGCCGCGCACCGGGCGGGCGCGATCGACGAAGCCGACATCGCCGAGATCGAGCCGAATCTGTGTCCTACCGGCGGAACGTGCATGGTGATGGGCACGGCATCCACGATGGCGAGCCTCGCCGAGGCGCTGGGCATGATGCTGCCCGGCGGCGCGACGCCGCCCGCCGTGACGGGCGACCGACTGCGTCACGCGGTGGCGACCGGTCGCCTTGCGGTCGGGCTCGCCCGCACGCCGATTCGCCCGCGCGACATCCTCACGCGCGATGCGTTTCTCAACGCGCTCACGGTGTTGCTCGCGCTGGGCGGCTCGACGAACGCGATCGTGCACCTGCTCGCCGTGGCCCGGCGCGCCGGGGCGGAGCTAGCGCTGGCGGATGTGGATGACGTGTCGGCGCGTGTGCCGCTGCTCGTCGACTGCAAGCCCTCGGGCGCGAACTATATGGAAGACTTTCACCACGCGGGCGGCGTGCCCGTGCTGCTGAAAGCCCTCGAAGATGTTCTCGTCGGATCGGCTCTCGTGATCGAAGGCGGAACTTTGGCCGATCGCCTTGCCGCGTCGCAGATGCCGGCCGACTGGCAGAGCGTGATTCGCACGGTCGCGGACCCGCTGGGGCCGACGGGGGCGCTCGCGGTCGTGCGCGGAAGCCTCGCGCCCGACGGGGCGGTCATCAAGGTTTCGGCGGCTTCGCGTGAACTGCTGCGGCATTCCGGCCCCGCGGCGGTGTTCAACTCGCCGGACGATGTGGTGCGGCGCATCGACGACCCCGCGCTCGGCATCACGCCCGGCCACGTGCTCGTCATGCGCAATGCCGGGCCGGTGGGCGCGGGGATGCCCGAGGCGGGCGCGATTCCCATTCCCCGATATCTCGCGCAAGCCGGGGTGAAGGACATGGTGCGCGTGTCGGATGCGCGCATGTCG
>CAZPJD010000304.1:0-2298 GCA_964586775.1 uncultured bacterium
GACCGCGACCCTGCGCTACAAGTTCGGCGGCGGACCGCGCATCATCGGCGGCGGCGGCGGCGGCATGGGCGGCGGCGTCGGTTCGCCGACCTATCGCCTGATCGCGGGCTTCGACTACTACCCCGAGTGCGAAGGCCCGACCGAGGGCAAGTTGAAGGTGTGCGTCGAGGATCCCGAAGGCAATGCCATCAACAACGCGGATCTCGCCATCGAAGGCGCCAAGCCGTTCAAGGTCAACACCGGCGACGAAAACTGCTACGACGCGATGGTCGCCCCGGGCGCGTACATCGCCAATGCGTCGAAGGACGGCTACACGGACGGCAGCAAAAATCTGAACGTGTCGCTCGGCAAGACCGCGAGCGTGGTCGTCGTTCTCACGCCGGTGGACAGCACGACGCTGACCGTCAAGGTGCGCATGAAAGGCACGAATGATCCGGTTCCGGGGATCTTCGTCACGTTGACGGATGCCGCGGGCAAGGACGTCAAGCACAAGACGGACGACCAGGGAGTGTGGGACGTCGGAGCCTATGCTCCTCAGGCCATCAAGGTCGGCGTGGGCGGCGGCAAGGAATGGGCCGAGGCCGCGCAAACCTACACGGTCGTCAAGAACAAGGCGAACGTCGTGGTTCTCGACGTGCAAAAGAAGATCGTGCCCATCGGCAAGGTCCACTTCGCGTACGACTCCGACGTGATCCTGTCCAAGTCGTTCCCGGTGCTCGAGAACGTCTACGACGTGGTCAAGGCCGATCCGGCCATCAAGAAGCTCACCATCGAAGGTCACGCCTCGGCGGAAGGCACTGACGCGCACAACCTGGATCTGTCCAAGCGCCGCGCGGCCTCCGTGCGCAAGTGGCTCATCGAGAAGGGCCTCGATCCCAACATGCTCGTGTCCGTGGGTTACGGCGAAACCAAGCCGATCGCGCCCAACGACACCGAGACGGGCCGCGAGGAAAACCGCCGCGTCGAGTTCATCATCAACTGATCGGCGGACACACCGCCGATCGGCGAACACAACCCGAAACGACGAATCCCCGGCCTCGGCCGGGGATTCTTTTTGGACGCGGGAGAAAATCGTGATCGAGGGATTCAGCTCACCGTCGCGCCGGGCTCCGTGGTCGCGGTGAGCAGCGTCAGCCGGTCGTCGATCCGCGCGGCGAGCAGCATGCCGTTCGATTCGACGCCCATCAGCGTCGCAGGCTTGAGGTTGGCGACGACAACGATGTCGCGGCCGACGAGGTCTTCGGGCGCAAAGTGCTGCGCGATGCCCGCCACGATCTGCCGTTTCTCGAATCCCAGGTCGATCTGGAGCTTCACCAGCTTCTTGCTTTTCGGCACCGCTTCGGCGGACACGATTCGCGCCGCGCGCAGGTCGAGTTTCGCAAAATCCTCGTACTCCACGAGGTCCTTGAGCGGCGCGTATTCGACCGCGGGCGCGGCGGGTTTGGGCGCGGCGGCCTCGGCCCAGCTCTTGAGCTTGGCGACCTCGGCCTCGATCTGCGCGGCCTCGATCTTCGCGAAGAGGATTTCGGGCGTGCCGAGACGCCCGCCCGCCTCAAAGGGCTCATCCGCGCCGGTGAACCAGTTACGCTCCTCGACGAGTCCCTCGCGGCCGAGCATCGTCCACAGTTTTTGCGCGGTCCCCGGCAAGAACGGAGCCGCCGTGACCGCGAGCGTCTGCAACGAACGCAGGCACACGTGCAGCGTCCGCGCGCACACGGCCCGGTCTTCCTTCACGGTCTTCCACGGGGCTTTGTAGTCGAAGTATTTGTTCGACTCACGGGCGAGATCGATCCACTCGTAGAGCGCGCGCCGGAATTCGAAACGGTCGAGCTCCGCCGCGATCTTGCCGGGCAGGGCCGCGGCGCGATCGAGCAGGGCTTGATCCTCGGCATCGGGCGTGCCGGGCTCGGGCACGGTGAGATCGAAATATTTCTCGATGAATTTGAGCACGCGCTGCGCGAGGTTGCCGAAGATGTCGGCGAGCTCGGAGTTGTTGCGCAGCCCGAAATCGTGCCAGGTGAACTCGCTGTCCTTCGTCTGCGGCATGTTGGCGCAAAGCGTGTAGCGCAGCGCATCCACCGAATACTTCGAGAAAAAGTCGTCGAGGTCGACGTACCAGCCTTCGCTCTTGGAAAACTGGCGGCCTTCGAGGTTGTAGAACTCGTTGGCGGGCACGTTTTCCGGCAGCACGATCTGCTCGGGACGCACCTCGTTCTTCGCCATGATCATCGCGGGAAACACGATGCAGTGAAACGGGATGTTGTCCTTGCCGATGAAGTGCACGAGCCGCGTGTCGCC
>CAZPJD010000305.1:0-6271 GCA_964586775.1 uncultured bacterium
GACGACGACGACGACGCCGCGGACGACGATTCGGCCGACGACGACTCCGCCGACGACGACTCCGGTGACGACGACAGTGACTTGGTCGGCGACTGCGAAGCCGCGTTTGAGGCTTGCGGCGTCGACGACATGGGTATCTGCGATTCGATGGGCGGTTACGATGGGGCCGGTGAGTGCTACTACACGGCGGCGTCGAACTACTTTGAGTGCCTTGCGGCCGTTGACTGCAACGACGCGGACGGCTCCTGCGCCACCGATTACACGTCCGCCGTCAACGACTGCGCTGGCGCGTAATTCACCTACCCGACATCTCGAAAAACCCGGGCTTCGGCCCGGGTTTTTTATTTGGGGCGACGGCGATCGATGCGCGTGTCGCGCCTTGATCGCGCCCGCGCAACTCGCCTAAACTCCCGGCGATGACCCCGACAAGAGGCGCCGGCTTCGAAGCACGGCTGTGCGTCGCGCTGGCGATGTTCTGCCTGCCCGTGTTTCTGGCGGGGACTTCGCCGCTGCTCTATTGGAGGGATTCCGCCGAGTTCGCGATGCTCGGGCGCAACCTCGATATCGGTCATCCCGCCGGCTCGCCGCTTTTCGCCATGTTGGCCCGCGCCTTCGACGCGATTCCCATCGGCGCGGCGTCATTCCGCGCGGCGCTCCTCACCATCGTCACCGCGTGCGCCGCGGTCTCGGCGATCGCGTGGCTTCTGCTGCGCATCGGCGACCGGATGCGCGTCACGCACGCGGGCGGCGCGATGGCGGCCGCGCTCGCGGTCGGCGCGTTCGCGTTTTCCCGCGCATGGTACGAATGGGTGGTCGCGCCCGAGGTCTACGCGGCGCAGGTGCTGTTTCTCGCGCTCTTCGGCGCCTGCGCGCTGCGCGTCATCCCCGAGGGCGACTCCACCCCAGACCGGCGCTATGCGTGGCTCGCCGCCTTCCTGCTCGGTCTGGGCTGCTCGGCGCACATGGGCACGCTGCTGCTCGCGCCGGGGCTCGCGCTCATGCTCTGGCTGCCCACCCGGCGACATTGGCGCGTGCGCCACGTGGCGCTTTTTGGCGCGTTTTTTCTCGCGGGGTTTTCGGTTTACGCATTCTTGCCGATTCGATCCGCCACCGATCCGCCCTTCGACCAGGGCAATCCCGAGTTTTGGGGCGCGTTCGTCGCGCACATCACCGGCTCACGGTATTCGGGCATCATCCATTCGTTTCCGTGGCCGCGCGTGTGGTACGACCTCAAGGCGCTTGCCGCGCACTTTCCCGATCAACTCTCGTGGCCGGTGGCGGCGGCAGCGCTCGCGGGGCTCGCCGTGACGGCCCGGCTGAGACGCGCGCTCCTGCCCGGCATCGCCCTCGCGGTCCTGGGGCACCTTTACCTGTACATCAAAGATTGGCATCGCGCATTCGGATACATCCCGCTGTTCGGGGCGGCGTCACTGCTCGCGGGCGTCGCCGTGCTGGCCGCGATGCGTCGCTTCGAGTCCGAACGCCCGGCGCTCTCGCGATTGTTCGTCGCGCTCGTCGGCACGGTAGCCGCGGCGCTCTTCGCCACGCAGAGCCTCGCCGCGCTCAGGGGCGCATCGCGCGCCGATCACGATCTGATGCACCGCCACGTGCGTTCGCTGATGGATTCGATGCCGCACGGCGCGATCTATGTGAGCTATCAGGACGCCAACAGCTACAGCGTGTTCTATTCGCAGAACGTCGAGCGGTATCGCGAGGACATCCGCCACCTGCACCGCGCATTTTTGGGTTTCCCCGACTACCTGAAAAAGCGCGACGGCGGCCTCGTGCTGGAGGATTATCAGCCGCGCAAGCCGTTCGCCGCGCAGGAGATGCTGCTGCGTTCGGCGGGCGAGGGCGGCGTGTTCTGGGATTACGGGTGGGAGGATCGCCCGTACTTTCACGACGAGGCGCTGCGGCCGTGGGCGTTCGTCTATCGCCTGACCGACGATCCGAACGCGCCGCGGGCGCTCGATCCCGCGATGGAGAAGCGGTGGATTCGCGCGCCCATCGACCACCTCGACCGCTTCGGCTTCGACTGGACGGCGCGGCAGGTGTATTCGCAGTTCTATTCGCTCGCCGCCAAGTATGAGTTTGATCGCGGGCATCTCGACGAGGCCGGGCAACGCATCGAGCGCGCGGTGGCCATCTGGCCGGATTCGGGAGCGGTACGCGGTCGGCGCGCGGCGTGGCTTGCGGCGTCGAATCGGTGGGAGGACGCCTACCGCGAAGCCATCGAGGCGACGCGCATCGAGCCGTACCTGATCGACAGTTGGATGTACCGGGCGCAGTTCGCCCGCGAAACCGGGCGGCGCGACGATGCGATCGAAAGCTGGCGCGCGGCGCTAAGACTCAATAAATTCCACAGCTTCGCGGCGGCGTCGTATGCCGCCATGCTGATGGAAGAGCAGAAGTACGGCGCGGCGGCGAAGCAGGCTCGGCGCGCGGTGGCAGGGGCGCAAAATCGCGTGGATCGCGCGCGGGCGCGGCAGATATTGGCACGGGCGTGGGTTGGCGCGGGGCGGTGCGACAAGGCGTTGCCCATACTGGAGCGCATGGTGCGTCGCGATCCGAACGACGCGGCGATCGTGGGCCTGCGCGATCACTGCCGTCGAGCGGCAGTGTCGAAATGAGGGAGGTACGGTGAGCGGACGCGAATACGAATTGTCGATCGTGATTCCTGTCTACAACGAGACGGGGCGTATCGAAGCGGGGCTGACCCGGATCAAAGATTTCGCGCGCGGCTTCAAGCGGGCTACGCAGATCGTGGTGTACGACGACGGCAGCCGCGACGACACGGTGGCGAAGGCGCGCGCGCTGCTGGCGGACTTCCCCGATCACGTCGTCATGGAGGGCCACGCGAACCGCGGAAAGGGCTTCGCAATCCGCCACGCCATGCTGCGCGCGTCAGGCGCGGCGCGGTTGTTCACCGACATCGATCTGTCGGTGCCCATCGAAAACGCCGCGACGTTTTACGAGCGCGTGGCATCGGGCGTGCCGGTTGTCATCGGCTCGCGAAAGATGGCCGGCAGCCACATCGACGTGCGTCAGCCGTATTATCGCGAGCTGCTCGGCGGGGTCTTCCGCTGGACGTCGCGCATGATCTTCGCGCCGCCGGTCACCGATTTCACCTGCGGATTCAAGGCGTTTTCGGCGCGCGCGAGCGAGGCGATCTTTAGCCAGGGGCTCATCGACCGCTGGACCTTCGACGCCGAAATCCTGTTCCTCGCCTATCGCATGGGATTCGCGATCCACCAGATCCCCGTCTATTGGGCGAACTCCGAAGACTCGCGTGTGCGCGTCGGCATCGATGCCGCATACAGCTTCTACGAGATGGCGCTGATTCGCTGGTATCACCTGATCGGCCGCTATAACACCGTGATCGGGCCGACGGCGCAGGGCTGATGGGATCTCTATCCGATCGAGGCGGCGGGCGTTTCGATCGCGCCGCGATAAAACCATTCGAGTTCCCGCGCGACGCGCTCGCGGTCGTAGATGGCCACGGCGCGCTCCCTCGCGGCCTTGCCCAAACGGCCCCGCAGATCGCCGCTCGCCAGCAAGCGCCCGAGCGCATCGGCGAGCGCGTTGGGGTCATTCACCGGAACGAGCAAGCCGCACGCGCCGTCGTCGAGAAGTTCCTCGGGCCCACCGCAGCGCGTGGCGACGATCGCCGCGCCCGATGCCATGGCCTCGAGGCACGCGAGCGAGAAGCCCTCGCGGCGGCTGGGAATCGCCGCGATGCGCGCGCGGCGCACGGCATCGATCGCTTCGTCATGCGCGAGTTCTCCGGCGAAGTCCACGCGCGATGAAATTCCGAGACGATCCGCCTGCTCGCGAAGGTCTCGCTCGGTCGGCCCTGAGCCGACGAGGCGCAGCCGCACGTTCGAATCGGGAAGGCGCGCGAACGCGTCGAGCACGACATCCTGCCCCTTCTCGTGCGACAGCCGGCCGACGCACACGATCTCGTCGCGACGCTCGCCGTCACCGGGCGGCGCGATGGCATTGGTGTCCACGCCCAGCGGCAGCGTGGTGATGCGCGCTTGCGGCGCAACGGCGGCGGCGCGCTCGGCCATCTCGCGGCTGTGGACGAGCACGGCCTTGGAACGCCTGGCGACGGCCCGCGCGGCGTCCCGCATCAGGGCGTTCGACGTCATCAGGTCCGAGCCGTGAAACGAAGCGACCATCGGCACGCGCGCACCCGAGATGACGGCGGCGAGTCCCGCGGCGGTCCAATGCGCGTGGATCAGGTCGGCGTCGCGCGCCGCATCGCGGATCGCCGTCGCCATCGCGCCGACAAACGACGGCACGGCGAGCCACAGCCACGGTTTGGCGCGCAGGTTGGCGGGGATTCCGCCGCCGTAAGCCACACGCTCGAAAAGGCCCGGCGCGTAGCGAAACCGCGCGACGCGCACGCCGTCGATGGTTTCTTCGCGCTCGAGCCCCGGTGCGTGCGGGCAGATCACGCGGACCTCGTGGCCCCGCGCGGCCATCGAACGCGCCTGTTCGTGCACGAAGGTGCCCGATCCGTGGCCGGGCCGGTTGGGGTAGCTCGTCGAGACGATGAGGAGACGCATCACGCGTCGGCGCGCGGCGCGCGGCGTTCGGCGTCCTCGCGGCGCTTGCGCGCGAGCAGGTCGGAGAGCAACCGCCGGTTCGCGGCCTGCAGGTCGGCGATCACGCCCATCACGATCACCTGAAAGCCGACGATCGTGAGGATCGCGGCGAGAATCAGGCTTTGCACGTGCCCCGATCCCGTGCCCGAAAAATACGCGGCGAGGAATCGCAGGCCAATCAGCATGGCGGGAACGATGAGCGCGAGCCCGGCGATCGCGAACGCCTGCAAAGGCCGGTAGAGAATCGAGATGCGCAGGATCGTGGCGACGCTGCGCGCGATGTAGTTCCACTGCGAACGCATCAGGCGCGACTCGCGCGTCTTGGGGTTCGTGCGCACGGGGACGAATTCGAGCGCGAGCCCCTCGCGTCCCGCCTGGATCAGCGTTTCCAGCGTGTAGGTGTAGCTCGACACGACGTTGAGGCGGATCGCCGCCTCGCGCGAATACGCGCGAAAACCGCTGGTGGCATCGGGGACGTCGGTGCCGGAAAAGCGCCGCACCACGCGACTGCCGAGGCGCTGGAGCGCGCGCTTGGTCGGGCTGAAGTGCGGGATCGACGCCATGTCGCGACAGCCGACAACGATCTCGGCGCGCCCGGCGAGGATCGGATCCACCAGCGCCTGAATGTCCGCCGCCTGATACTGGTTGTCGGCGTCGGTGTGGACCACGACGTCCGCGCCCAGCTCCAGCGCCCGATCGAGCCCCGCGCGGAACGTGTAGGCCAGTCCGCGGTTCTGCGGCCAGCGTGCCACCGCCGTCGCGCCCGCCGCACGCGCTGCTTCGCTGGTGCCGTCGGTGCTGCCGTCGTCGAGCACCAGCACCGCGATTTCGTCGATCCCCGCGATGGCGCGCGGCAGATCGCGGATGGTGTCGCCGATCGTGCCCGCTTCGTTGAACGCGGGGATCTGGATGACGAGTTTCACGCGCGCGACCTCGATGGGATAAGCCGGATTTTTCTAGCACGTTCACCCCGATGTGGGTACGGGCGACGTCCGCGCGGCGCGCCAAAAAAAAGAGGCGGACACAGGGGGCGTGTCCGCTCACGGAGGAATAGGAACAATGGGGTGCTTGTTGTGCGTCGCTTCAGATCCGGTCTTGCTCCGTGGCCGACCTCCTTTGGCGATGCGCCGGTCGGGGTGGGGGAAACCCTGCCGCTGGCCCGCTGTTCCGGTTCGCGACCCGCCAGTGCCCGACGTGCCGCGTTCCGATGAACAAAAAGAGAAGCAAGCGTTACGCCAAGATTGTGGACATTGATGGCGAAGTGGTTTCTCTAGATATTTTGAGGATTTAGCGGCGACGAAGGAAAACGTGGCGGGAATGAAGCGTTACGAAAGCACCGACTGGCGGAATTTTCGTAAACGGGCAGATGGATATCGGCGGGGATATCTGAATGTCTTATCGACCGGCGCGGACGAAACTTTAGCCCAAAACGGGGATCATCCCCTGCGATTGGGTCAGTGGTAGGTCGGCTTCGTCGGACCTTCGTTCGAACGACCGGCTTCGCTCTTGCCGCCGTCGTAGACCTTGTACTTCTTGCGGAAGTGCTCGAGTTTGCGTTCGTAGTAGGTCTTTCGCAGCCGCATGTAGAGCGTGTCGTAACGCAGGAACACGTAGGCGAAGGCCATTCCGCCCAGGTGCGCGAAGTGCGCGATGCCCGGGTT